>NZ_JAAXYC010000384.1 GCF_018619185.1 Streptomyces sp. McG3
CCCTCCTCCCCCCGGGCGGCGACCAGATCGGTGGCCCCGTGGGCGCGGGCGAGCCGCCGGCGCCACGGGTCGCGCGACATGACCACGATCCGGGCCGCGCCCAGCCTGCGGGAGGCCAGGACCGCGCACTGGCCCACGGCCCCGTCGCCGACGACCACGACCGTGGACCCCGGGGCCACTCCGGCGTGCACGGCCGCCTCGTGTCCGGTGGACATCACATCGGTCAGGGCCAGCAGTGACGGGACGAGGTCGTCGGGCGGCGTCCCGGGAACGGCCACCAGCGTCGTGTCGGCCAGGGGTACGCGTACGGACTCGGCCTGTCCCCCGTCGAGCACCGATCCGTCGGGCCCGAACTCGCCGAAAAGCCTGCCGTTCTCGCAGGCGATCGGCAGACCTCGGCGGCAGTGCGGGCAGGTGCCGTCCGAGGTGCTGAACGGGGCGAGGACGAAGTCCCCCGGGCGCAGAGCCGTCACGCCCGCGCCCGTGTCCTCGACGACGCCGACGAACTCGTGGCCGCTGCGGACCGGCCGGGGCAGGGGCGAGAGACCGCGCAGTACGGACAGGTCCGAGCCACAGACGCCGGCCGCCACCACCCGTACCAACGCGTCCGTCGGTTCCTCGACGCGGGGCTCCGGTACCTCCTCGACGCGTACGTCGCCCGGGGCGTGCATGACCACAGCGAGCACAGTGTGTCCTCCTTTCGGTGTTCCGGTGTTCCGGTGCTTCGGTGTTCCGGTGCTTCGGTGTTCCGGTGCTTCGGTGTTTCGGTGTTTCGGTCTTCCGGGGTGTCAGATTCCGGCCAGGGCCGTGCTGCGCATGAGGAACTCGGCCAGATATCCGTCGTGCGGCATCTCCGGCGGCAACCACCAGGTGGGCCGGTCCAGGCCGTAGACATTGCGGATGGACGGCTCGTCCAGCAACGCGTCCACCAAGGCGGTGTTCCCGCCGGCGACGCCGACCACCAGGGATCCGCGTAACGGGGCCGCGCCGTGGTCGGGGGACCAGGGGGCGACCCAGACGCACGGGAACGGCAGCTCCAGGCCCAGCTGTTCGGCCGTCGGATCGTCCACCAGGTGCACGGCGGGCCGGAGTGCCGCGCTGCCGTCGCCCAGGTCGTGCACGACCGTGTCGCCGAGGACGGGCTCGCAGCCCGCCGCACCCCGGCGCAGGGCGTCCTCGACCCGCCGGGCCTCCGCCAGGGGCAGGCACGGAAGCTGGGCGTCCTCCTGCTCCGGCGGCCCCGGCCGCAACGCCGCGAGCCGCTCCGCCAGGGCCTCGGCGAAGCCCCTGGCGTCGTGTTCGACCAGTACGGCGGTCGCGTTGAGGCAGGAGACGCCGCCCAGTCCGCCGACGGAGTCGGCGACGACGTCGAGATACGGCTCCCACCGGCCCCGGACGAGGACCTTCACCCGGCCGGGTCCCTGGGTCAGGACCGGTGTCCGGGATCCTCCGCCCGCGTAGCGGCGTACGGTCGCGTCCCCGCCGAAGACCATGGCGAGGTCGCTGCCGCCGACCAGTTCGTCGGCGGTGCCGTGGTCGCACGGCAGCGTGAGCACCTCGTCGTCGGCGAATCCGCCCGAGCGCAGGGCCAGCACCAGCCGGTGGGGCGTGAACGGGTCCCGGCGCGAGGGTCGCACGGCGACGCGGTACCCGAGGGCCAGCGCCTCCAGCCACAGCGAGTGGACGGCCGGATGGTTCCCGGACGCGTTGACGCCGAGCAGCCGGCCGCGACGACGCCAGACGACGGCGCCGGCGCCGGCGCCGGTGTTCGGGGACTGTCGCCGTCCCGGTGGCAGCGCCGCCCGGGGGCGGGCCCCGGCGGCGGTGTCGACCACCTTGGCCAGCACGTCCGCGATGGTCGCCGTGGCGGCCCGGACCACCGACACCGGTACGCCGGTCGACCGTGCCACGAGTCTGTCGTGCTCCTTCGGCGTCAGCCCGCCCAGCGTGTCCGAGGCGAAAGCCTCTCCCGCGGCCCGGAGCCGGCGGGCGAGCAGGGCCGGAGACCGTCCCTGCTCGCCCGCGGACGGGGCCGGCTCACGGCGCAGCCGGTCCAGGGTGCGGGCGATGTACAGGCCAGGGACGAGCGAGAGTTCCGCGAGCGGTTCCCCCGCCACGTCCCGGACCGTCTCCCGCCGGCCCGTGCGGTAGGCGCCGGCGGGGACGAGGGCGTCGATGAAGGGGAGAGCCCCTCCCCCGGTCCCCGGCGGCGCGGTCGCGACGTCGTTCGGCGCGGTCGCCATCAGTAGGCCCCCACGATGACGGGGACGCCGGTGAAGGCTTCGAGCGGGCGGACGTCCGCCACGGAGTGCCCGACCGCGTCCGGCGGCGCGGTCACCCGCCGGGCCAGGTCGCGCTCGCGGTTGTTGGGCAGCAGGGCCGACTTGCTGACGTGGTGCATGACCACCTGGCCCGTCTCCCCGACGGCGGCGGGCCTGCCGCTCCCGGGGTCGACCACCGTGTAGCTGACGTGCGGCGAGGGCGAGTCGAACGCGGAGTCGCCGTCCTCGGTGGTCACCCGCTCGAAGGCGGCTCCCAGCGCCATCGTGCTGCCGTAGAGCCCGAAGAGCGGTATCCCGGGGAAGACCTCACCCCGCAACAGGTCCCGGGTGTCGCGGTCCATGCTCGTCCCGCACCAGGTGATGATCTCCACCTGGTCCCGTACGAGGTCGACCAGCCGTTCGTCGCGAGCCAGGCGCTCCAGCACCGGCGGGGGCGCCTGGAGCGCCCCGGTCCGCTGGCTGCGGAGCACGTCGGCCGCCTGGGCGAGCACATGGTCCAGGTACCGGTCGGCCTCCTCGCCGCGTCCCTCCCGCAGACAGCGGCGTACCCAGCGGGGGTCGAAGTCGACGGCGAAGCGGAAGCCGCCCCGGCGGCGTGCGTGCTGGCCGGTGAGTTCGGCGTAGTCGTGCGGTCCGCTCGGGCCGAGCGACAGCCAGTTCGCCCCGTGCGGGTAGCCCCGCTCGTCCATGGCGCGCATGGCGTTCGCCATCTCGCGTTCCATCCAGTCGGCCAGGTAGAGCACCCGTTTGGGGACTCCGGTGGTGCCGCCGCTCTCGAAGACCCCGATCACCTCGGCGGTCCCCCCGTAGCCCCGGGGCAGCAGATCCTCCACCGGGGCGTACCGCAGGTCGTCGACGACCTGCGGGAACAACAGCAGGTCCGCCATGGTGCGGATGTCGTGACGCGGGTCGAAGTCCAGGGTCTCCTGCCGCCGCAGCCAGAACGGCGTGCCGGTCTCCGGGGAGAAGTGCCACTGCATGGCCGCGCGGACCAGGTCGTCCGGGTCCACGTCCGCGTCGACCGGAGCGTCCAGGACCGTCAGCGCTCTCGCCGTCTTCATCCTGCCTCCCACCATCCGCCGTGAGGTGCTGATACGTACTCGGGTGCCGGTGCGGGGTGCGGCCGGTTCACCGCAGCGTGATCCCGGCAGCGGTGACGGCGCGCAGGAACTCGCCGCGCTCGACCGCGTCGGCCACCAGCTCCAGCTCGTCCGACATGTACCGGTCGCGGTCGAGGGTCGGGGCGATGGCGCGCACGGCGTCGTACGCGGCCCTGCCGGCGGTGCTGAGCTTTCCGTAGCAGTCGTTCAGGTCCACGGCCTGGGCCGCCGCCAGGAACTCCACGGCGAGGATCTTGGTGTTGTTGGAGAGCACCCGCCGGGCGTTCCGCGCGGCGATCAGGCCCATGCTGACGATGTCCTGGTTGTCGCCGTTGGACGGGACGCTCTGTGTGCTCGCGGGGGCGACGGTCCGGTTCTCCGCGACCAGCGCGGTGGCCGGGTACTGGGCGCCGGCGAAGCCGCTGTTGAGGCCGGGCTCCCCGGCGACGAGGAACTCCGGGAGCCCGTAGTTGAGGTGCCGGTTGAGCAGCCGGTTGGTCTGGCGCTCGGAGAGCACGCCGAGCTGGGTGAGGGCGATCGTGGTGAAGTCCATGGCGAACGCGACGGGCTGACCGTG
Organism: Streptomyces sp. McG3; assembly: GCF_018619185.1. GTDB lineage: Bacteria > Actinomycetota > Actinomycetes > Streptomycetales > Streptomycetaceae > Streptomyces. The sequence continues at coordinate 3,960 of NZ_JAAXYC010000384.1, forward strand.
GTAGTTGCCGCCGTGGAAGACTTCCTGACCGGGGAAGAACAGCGGGTTGTCGGTGGCGGAGTTGAGCTCCGTGCCCAGCGTGCTCGCCGCGTGCCGCAGGGTGTCGCGCACCGCGCCGAGCACCTGGGGGATGGCCCGCAGCGTGTACGCCTTCTGGAGGTAGACGTCGGTGCGGGTCACGTCGTCGCCCGACCGCTTGCTCTCCACCTCGCCGCGGACCTCCGCGTGCGACACGGCCAGTCGGCTGTCGGCGAGCAGGGTGCGCAGGTTGGCCGCCGAGTCGATCTGGCCCCGGTGCGGGCGGGCCAGCTCATGGCCCTCGGCGAGGAACGGGCTGGTGGAGCACTTCAGGGCCTCCAGCAGCAGGGCGGAGACGATCTCCGCCTGGTGGAGCTGGTCGAGGGCGCGGGCGACCACGAGCGAGCCCAGTCCGGTCATCCCGGAGGTGCCGTTGATCAGCGCGAGGCCCTCCTTGAAGCGCATCTCCAGGGGTTCGATGCCCCGCTCGCGCAGCACCTCGCCGGTCGGGACCCGGCCGCCGTCGCGGAGCACGTACCCCTCGCCGATCACGGTGATGGCGATGTGCGACAGGGTCGCGAGGTCGCCGCTGGCGCCGAGCGAGCCGATCTCGGGGATCGCGGGGATGATGCCCTCGTTGAGGTAGAGGGCCAGCCGCTCCAGGACCTCGGGCCGCACGGCCGAGTAGCCGCGTGCGAGGGCGTTGAGCCGGGCGGCGAGTATCGCGCGGGCCTCGTCCTCGGCGAACAGCGGGCCGACGCCGGCGCTGTGGCTGCGGATCAGGTTCGTCTGCAGCTCCACCTCTTTGGAGGGCTCCACCTGCATGTAGATCATCTCGCCGTAGCCGGTGGTCACTCCGTACACCGACGCGCCCTGGTGGACGATGTCCTCGAACTGCTTCCGGCTGGCGGCCGCCTTGTCCAGCACTTCGGGGCTCACCGTGACCCGGGTGTGCTGTTCCGCGACGGACCGGACGTCGTCGAGGCCGAGGTTCTCCCCGTCGAAGGTGATGCTCGCCGTCGTGGTGTCGATCGTGGTCATGGTGGCTGTCTCCTCGTGTCGATCGGGACCGGTGACGCAATGCGTCGCACCGGTTTCCGGCGTTTTCCGTTGCCCGGTGATTCGACCACCGGGGCGTCCGTTTTCGATACGCCCGCAGGGACAGCCCGGAATGTACTTCGGGGCATACCGAAACGGATGAATGGCTGTCCCGCGACGACTCGCGGGCGTATTCAACTGCCCGGAAGGCGATCGGACGACGCACGCCGGAAGTATCGTCAAGCCTCTCTGACCAGCACGAACGCACCGCATTTCCGGCGTCGTCGGCCATGACCGGCAAAAGGCCGGCCGCTCCCACCTTGTTGTCCCGGAATCGGAGTCGGGTAATTCTTTTCCCCATCGCACCCGGAGAGCGATCCCGACAAGGAGGGACAGGGAATGAAGCCCAGGACGAAGACGAACGATCGTTTCAGCAGCGACGCCCGAATCGACGACATCATGCAGAGCATGCGTGAGAACGGCTACGCCGTTGTCGAGGATGTGCTTCCGCACGAAACGGTGGACGCCCTGCTGGACGAGATGACGCCCTATATCGACGCGACACCGTTCGGGCCGGACGCGTTCGCCGGCCAGCGGACCAAGCGCACGGGAAGCGCCGTCGCCCGCTCGGCTACCGTCCGCGATCTGATCGTGCACCCGCTGATCAAGGGGATAGCGGGGGAAGTGCTCGCGTCGTCGACCGAGTTCCAGCTGTCGCAGACCCAGCTCATCAGCGCCCACCCGGGCTCGGTCGCGCAGAAGCCCCACAAGGACGAACTCGTCTGGGACTTCTTCCCCTTCGCCGCCGACCACCATGTGATGTGCCAGTTCTTCTGGGCGCTCACCGACTTCACCGAGGAGAACGGGGCCACCCGGGTGGCCCCCGGCAGCGACACGATCGACCCCTCGGAGATCACGGAGGCGGACACCATCCCCGTCGAGATGCGCAAGGGATCGGTCTTCGTCTTCAACGGGAAGGTGGTGCACGGCGGCGGGACCAACCGCTCGGACCAGGTGCGACAGGGCCTGATCACGAGCTACTGCTCCGGCTGGGTCCGGCAGGAGGAGAACCAGTACCTCGTCGCCCCGCCGGAGGTCGCCAGGACGTTCTCCGAGGACGTCCTCAAGATGATCGGCTACCAGCAGGGCTGCTTCGCCATGGGGTACGCCGGGGACATCGAGGAGCCGATGGACGTCCTCTTCGGCCGCCGGGCGGGCAGCCCGATCGTGCCGTCGGAGGCCACCCGGAGCGCCGCCAACGAGAGGGCGCGCCAGTGGAGTGAGGACGTCGCCCACAGCCGCGGCTGTTCCAGGGCGACGACGCGTCCGAGACCCCACAGCTGGGCCTGGGCGGCATCGAGCGGTGGCTCGTCGGGACGGGTTCCGACGG
>NZ_JAAXYC010000385.1 GCF_018619185.1 Streptomyces sp. McG3
GGCACGGCCTCCAACGCCTCACGGGCGGGTGGCTGCACGATCTGCGGGGCCACGTCCTGGGGCGGCCCGGTGGCGCCGGGATACGCCGGGGGAACGGCCCGGGGCTCCACCGAGACGCAGCCGGAGACGGCCGTGACCGTCAGCCCGACCAGGAGTTTCGCGGCGATTCTGGTTCTCTGCACCTGGGTAACTCTGCGGTGCGGCCCGCCCGCCCGGGGCCCGGTGGGCGCGGAATGGCCCGCACGAGTGACCCGGTCAGCGGCGCGCCCCCGAGGCGGCGGCGGTCCTTCGGCGCCGAGCCGGGCCGTGCGCCGGTGCGTTCACTTGCCGGTCGCACCGTCGACGCGCTCGCGCACCAGGTCGGCGTGGCCGTTGTGCTGGGCGTACTCCTCGATCATGTGCATATAGATCCAGCGGAGGCTGAACGGCTCGCCGGACGAGCCGACGCCCTGGGAGAGGTCGTCCAGGCGACACGCGGCGGCGCTCTCGCGTGCCGCCGCGATCTCCGCCCGCCAGACGGACTCCGTCCCGGCCCAGGTGGTGGACTCCGTCACCGTGAAGTCCGCGTCCGGATCCTCCTCGGTGGAGTAGAGGTCCGGCAGCTCAGCGCCCTCCAGGATCTCGCGGAACCAGTAGCGCTCCACCTCGGCCAGATGCTGTACGAGGCCGAGCAGGGTCAACGCGGAGGGCGGGACGGACGCCTCGCGCAGCTGCGCGTCCGTCAGACCGGCGCACTTCATGGCGAGCGTCTCGCGGTGGAAGTCGAGCCAGCCCTCCAGCATGGGGCGTTCGGCGGCGTCGAAGGCCGGCTCGGAGCGCTCAGGGTTCCCGGAAGAAGTCATGGGGCCCATCGTCACCCATGATCATGCCCCTGGCCAGGGGTTTCGTGAGCGGAACCGGAGCGCGGGCCGACGACGGGGGCGACGTATGCTGCCGGGGCGCGAACAGCCGCGCACAGCGGCTCGGCACAGCGACAGGGAGACCTCGTGAAGATCGGTTGCATCGGGCTCGGCGACATCGCGCAGAAGGCGTACCTGCCGGTGCTCAGCGCCGTACCCGGGGTCGAACTCCATCTGCAGACCCGCACCCCCGCCACGCTCCACGCGGTCGGCGACACCCACCGCGTTCCGGCCGACGCCCGTCACACGACCCTGGACTCCCTCCTCGCCGCCGGGCTGGACGCGGCGTTCGTGCACGCCCCGACCGCCGTGCACCCGCAGATCGTGGAACGGCTCCTCGAAGCCGGCGTCGCCACCTATGTCGACAAGCCGATCGCCTATGAGTACGCCGACTCCGAGCGGCTGGTGAACCTCGCCGAGGAACGCGGCGTCGGCCTCGCCGTCGGCTTCAACCGCCGCCTCGCCCCGGGCTACGCGCAGTGCGCGGAGCACCCGCGCGAGCTGATCCTCCTGCAGAAGAACCGGGTCGGACTGCCCGAGGACCCCCGGTCGATGATCCTCGACGACTTCATCCACGTCGTCGACACCCTGCGCTTCCTGGTCCCGGGCACCGTCGACCACACCACCGTGCGGGCCCGGATCGTGGACGGCCTGATGCACCACGTGGTGCTCCAGCTGTCCGGCGACGGATTCACCGCGATCGGCATGATGAACCGGCTGAACGGGTCGACCGAGGAGATCCTGGAGGTCTCCGGCCAGGACTCCAAGCGACAGGTCCTCAACCTCGCGGACATCGTCGACCACAAGGGGCAGCCGAGCGTGCGGCGGCGCGGCGACTGGGTCCCCGTGGCCCGGCAGCGCGGCATCGAAGCCTGTGTGCACACCTTCCTCGACGTGGTGCGCCGGGGCGAGACGCTCAGTGCCCGGGACGCCCTGGCGACCCATGAGCTGTGCGAGCGGGTGGTCCGGGAGGCCCTGGAGCAGGCCTCCTGAGCGCCCGCAGCCCCTCGACGGCGCACAGCACGGCCAGCGCCGCCAGCGCCCCGTACACCGGCCAGTCGCCGAGCCGGCCGTAGAGCGTGCTTCCGCCCGCCAGCGGCAGGTCGAACACCTCCGTCGCGCTCGCGTCCGTGCCGAGCGGGCGGCCCACCCGTTCCCCCCGGGGCCCGTACACCGCACTGATCCCGGTCAGGGTGGCGTGGACCATCGGGCGGCCGTTCTCGGCGGCCCGCAGCGCCCCCAGTGAGGCGTGCTGGGCCGGGGCCCAACTGTCCTGGAACGTCGAGGTGGCGGACTGGGCGACGATCACCTGTGCCCCGTCGCGCACCAGCCTGCGGCTCATGTCGGGGAACGCCGTCTCGAAGCAGACCAGGGGACCGATCCGCAGTCCCCGCGCCCCGTCCGGCAGGGTCATCACCACCTGGCGGTCGCCGCGCAGCCGGTCCTCGCCCGCCGCCTTGCCCACGGAGGTCGCCCACCCCAGCAGGGAGCGGGCCGGGACGTACTCGCCGAACGGGACCAGACGCATCTTGTCGTAGCGGTCCCCGGTCGGCCCGTCGGGACCCACGAGCACCGCCGACTTGAAGATCCCCGACCGCCCCGAGCCGTCCGTCTGCCGGGCGTCCACATTGACCAGCAGATCCGCGCCGACCCGCCGGGACAGGTCGGCCAGCCGCCGCGCGGTCTCCGGACGCTCCCAGGCGCCCGCCCCGATGCTGCTCTCGCCCCACACCACCAGGTCCACGTTCCGGCCCCGCAGCGAACGGGTCAGCTCCTCGCCCCGGTCGAAGCGGCGCGCGACGCTTCCCGGTCCCTCCACGACGCCCGGCTGCACGACGGCGATCCTGACCGTGCCGGTGTCCGTGGGCCGCGGTGCCCAAACCCACGTCGCCGCGACGGACAGGGCGCACACCACCAGCAGGACGCCGGCGGTCGTACGGGCGGCGCGGTCGGCGAACAGCAGGGCCGCGCCGGTGTTCACCGCGAGCACCAGCAGGCTCACCAGCCACACCCCGCCCACCGAGGCGACCCGCAGGGCGGGGGCGACCTCCCACTGACTCGCGCCGAGGAGCCCCCAGGGCCCGCCGAGCCCCTCCCAGGACCGGACCAGCTCGATCATCAGCCACCCGGAGGGCACGACGACCACGGCGGCGACGGCACGCGACGCGGACGGGGACCCGCCGAGCAGCCGGGACACCAGCAGCCCCCAGGGCGCCCAGAGCAGCCCCAGCAGGGCGGCCAGCAGCACGATGAAGACGTGGAGGCTCGGCATCAGCCAGTGGTGCACCGCGATGACGAAGCCGATGCCGCCGATCCAGCCGTCCAGCGCGGCCCTGCGGGGCGAGCGCGCGGTGCGGATCAGCAGCAGCCAGGGGACCAGCGCCACATAGGCGAACCACCAGAGTCCGGGCGCGGGAAAGGCGAGCGCGGGCAGCGCCCCGGCGAGCAGCGCCGCCGCGCCCCGGGCCCAGGGGGACGAGAGCACCCCCGCGCCGGCGGAGCCCCGGCCACCGGCCTCCGGACCAACACCGGAGGCGCCGTCAGCAGCCGCGCCCTCGCCGGACGTGCCTTCGCCGGGCGAGCCCGCCGCGTTCCGGCCGACCGGGAGACGCCCGCCCCGGATTCGCATGCCGTGCCCTCCTCGGTCGTGCGTGGCGGGTGGTCGCCGTCACCGCGTCAACCCCTGGATACCCAGTGTGGGGGAGGTGCTCCCCGCCGGACACAGGACGCGGGCCGAGCGGGGCACGACGGGCGGGCCCGGCGCCCTTCGGGCGGCGACGGCAGCGCGACGGCGGGGCCTACGCGCCCGGCGCCCGGCGCCACTTCTCATGGACGGTGACCGTACGGATCAGCCAGCCCGGTTCGGCGCGGTGCAGCTCGAAGGTGTAGCGGCCGCCGGTCACGAAGTCGGGCGTGGCAACCCCCAACTGCCCGGAATCCGCCCGGCCCGGTGTGTCCACCTCGTCCGCCGCTCTTTTCGGGGCCAGGCACATCGGATTGAGGTAGTCGGCCCGTACCTCGGCCCGGTCGCCCGTGTAGCCGCCCAGGTCCTCCAGGTCGATCCGGCGGTTGACGATGAGGTGCTGACGTACGGGGAAGAGGCGCATGGTCTCCTCCAGCCACCGGGCGATCTCGTCGGCCGGGCCCTCCACACCCCCGGCGCCCCGGTAGTCCGCGCGGCCGTCCGGGGTGAACAGGGCGCCGTAGTCCGACCAGGCCCCGTCGTCGACGGCCACCGCGTACCCGGTGATCACCGCATCGATGGCAAGCCGGTCCAGCACGGTCGCGAGTGCCACACGCTGTGTCATCGGGCAAGTCTCGGTCAAGCCGCCCGTCAGGCCAAGGGGCCCGCACCGACGGGCCGCGTCCGGCGACCCGTCGGGGCGTGGGAGAACGGCTCGGCAGAGCGGGGGAATCGGCTCAACAGGGCACGACGGCGACCGGTCCCAGCGCGTGCGTGACCGCCGTCTGCGCCACCGGGGACAGCCCCAGCCCGAGGGACTCGCCGCCCTTGCGACGGCCGATCACCGTCAGGGCCGCCGTCGCCGACGCGGTCACCAGGGTGCGCGAGGCCGAACCGTTGACCGGCTCCCGGACGATCTCCACCCGCGGGTACTTCTCGTGCCACCCCGAAGTCAGCTCGGCCAGGGTCCGCGCGGCCGAGCCCGCCGCCTCCTGCCGGTCCAGGACGGGGCCGCCCGCGAGCATCGAGGAGAACATCGTCCAGCCGTGCACGATCCGCAGCCGGGCGCCCGGCCGGGAAGCCGCGGTGGCGAAGGCGAACTCCAGCACCGCCTCGCTGCTCTCGTCGGCTGCGACCCCCGCCACGATGTCGGTGAAGGCCCCCGCGTCCCCGGGACGGCTCTCGTCCCCCTCCGGGCGGTCCTCCTGCACGACCACGACGGGACAGCTCGCCATCGACGCGGTGGCCAGGCTGTTGGAACCGACCATCAGCGAGCGGAAGCCGCCGAGCCCGCGCGAGCCGACCACGATCATGGACGCGTCGCGGCCGAGCGAGACCAGGGCCGCCGACGGGTAGTCCAACGGGGCCAGCGTCGAGGGGCGCAGTTCCGGAGCGATGAGGGCGCTCCGGCGCACGGACTCGGCCAGCAGGGCCTCCGCCTCGCGCCGCCCGGTCTCCTCGTCGACCTGCCGGGTGAGCGGGCGGACGTGGACGATCAGCAGGGGCAGCCCCCGCCGCACGGCTTCGTGGGTGGCCCAGTCGAGCGCCTGCCGACTGTGCGTGGAGCCGTCGACTGCGGCGATCACGGGAAGATCGTTGGTGGTCATGCCTCCGAGCGTACGTCGCCGGTCGGACGCCTCTCACCTGTGGTGGCGGACGGCGCGCACGCACGGTGGCGGACGGCCTCTCAGTCGTGGTTGTGGGTGGAGGTGGTGTCCTTGGGGGGTGTGCTGCGCCCGCCGTCGCTGCCGCTGGCCACGACGGCGACGAGAGCCGCCAGGATCGCCACCACGACGAGCCGGCCACCCACGCGCAGGGCCCACCCGGTGCGGGCCCCGGCGGTCGCCCCCGGCCGGCCGGGCAGCTTCTCGGAGCGACGGGCGGGCCGCATCAGGCGCAGGAGCAGCAGCGCGGCGATCGGGAGCTGGAGCAGCCAGACACTCGTGCGGAACCAGCCGTCGTACCAGACGTTGGTCCCGTACAGCAGGGTGTGCCAGACGCTGAGGACGTAGACGACGATCACGCAGCGGTGCAGGATTCGCCAGGTCTTCTGGCCGATGCGGTGGCGTACGTAGAAGATCAGGCCGAGGGGGATCGCGAGGTACAGGGCCGCCTGGCCGATGGGGATGGCGATCTTGCCGGTCCCCGAGTCGTAGCCGCCGGGGACGAGGGCCTCCACGAAGGCGGTGGCGACCGCGGAGTTCCAGGACGCGGTGTCGTGCCGGACCAGTTCGGCCCCGAACAGCAGGGCGTGGGCCGCGATCAGGGCGATGGTGTTGAGGCTCGTGGTGCGGTGCAGGCGTTCCAGCCGGGGGCCCGACAGCGGCAGCCGGCCCGGCCGCGGCCCGGACAGCATCAGCCCGAGGACGACCGTTCCCCAGGCCCAGAGCAGGGCGGACCAGCCGAACGCCTGGCTGAGGAAGTACATCCAGAAGCCGCCCGCGTCGGCCATGAACGGCATCACGGTGACCGTGGACGAGGTCTTGTTGCGGATGCGTATGTAGAGCAGGACGAAGATCGCCGCGGTGATGAGGAGCGCCACCAGGCCGTCGGGCCACGAGGCCCGCAGGTCGGAGCGGAGCGTCGGCCGTCTCGGCTCTCCCGGCCGCCGGGGGGCGGGGACCCGGCCGTCGTCCGGTGCGGTGCTTTCGGTGGCCGCGGCCACGGTTCCGGGTCCGGCCTCGGTGGCCGGCGCGGTACTTCCGGGCGTCTCGGCGGCCGCTGCCGGTTCAGGGGTGGGGGGTTGGTTCGTCATGCGGCCTCTTCGGGGC
>NZ_JAAXYC010000386.1 GCF_018619185.1 Streptomyces sp. McG3
CTGCCGGGCCGTGTCGCCATTCGGCCCACAGCCGAGGCGCGGTGCGGTGGCCTCCGACGACCATGGGTCCATGGAGTCCACGGAGGGCGCCGCCTCCCCCGCCGGGAAGGCGGCCCCCGCAGCGCCGGCCGAACGGCACGCGGGCTGGAACGAGCTGTTCTTCGACCTCGTCGTCGTCGCCGGGGCGGGGCAGCTGGCCCATCTGCTGCACGACGGCCCGCACCTGGCGGATCTCGCCCTCTTCGGGGTTCTCTACCTGGCCTTCTGGACCACCTGGGCCGGGTTCGCCGTCTACGGGGACATCGCGGCCTCCGCCACCCGGGTCCGCACCCTGTTGATCGCCATGTTCGGCATGGCCGTGATGGCGGCCTCCGTGCACGCGGTCCTGACGAGCCACGCGGTCGCCTTCGTCATCGCCTATGTCGCGCTGCGCTGGCGGGCGGGCCGGGTCTGGCAGCGCGGCAGCATCGTCGTGGACTGGCCGCTGGCCCAGTTCGGCTCGGGGGCGGTGCCCTGGCTGGTCTCCCTCTTCGTGGAGACGCCGCTGCGCTACTGGCTCTGGGCCCTGGGCATCGCGCTGGACATCGTCACCCTGCTCGTCTCCACCCGCGCCCGCACGCTGCGGCACGCGACCGAACGGGCCGCGCGCCGCAGCGACGGCCGTCCCCCGCGGGGCCCCGCGCACTCCTCCGTCGCCGAACCGCCCCGGCTCAGCGAGTCACGGATCGACGCCGCGCACATGGGCGAACGGCTCGGGCTGTACGTGATCATCGTGCTGGGCGAGGGCGTCATCCAGATCATCGACGCCGCGTCGACGCGCGACGACTGGGACCGGCCGCTCGCCGCCACCGGGCTCGGGGCGTTCGGGCTGCTGGCCGCGATCTGCACGCTGAGCCTGCTCTACGGCACCAACGGGATCCCGCATCTGCGCAAGGACACGCTCGCTCCGAGGCTGGCGATGCTGCTGCACGCCGTGATGACCGGCTTCCTGGTCGCGTTGGCCACCGCACTGGGCTCGGCGATCACGCACGTGGACGACGTCCTGCCCAGGGGCCAGCACTGGCTGCTGTGCGGGGCGATGGCCGGGTACTTCGCCGCCGGGCTGGTCGCGGCGCTGCCACTGGCCGACCGGTCCGACCGTGTGTGGGTCCTGGGCTGGGCGGCGCCTTCGGTGGCCGTGTCCGTCGCGCTCGCCCCGCTCGGCGTACGGTTGCCGGCCTGGGCCACGATCTGGATCCTGGTGGCGCTGGTCTGCTGGCAGATCGCCTACGACCCGGGGGCGCGCGGGCGGCGCAAACGAAGGACCGGGCGACGGGCCCGGATCGCCTGACCCCCGTCGTTCAGGACGGGGCGGTGCTCAGGTCCGTGCCAGGCCCGCTTCCCGTACGGCCACCGCCTCCATCGCGTCCAGCACCGGCCGGATCAGCGGATGGCCCTCGGCCCCCTGCCGTACGGCCGCGAAGACGCGGCGGGTGGGGGCGCTGCCCTCGACGGGGCGGACGACCACCCCGGTCAGCTCCATCCCGCGCAGCGCGGACCGGGGCACCAGGGCCACCCCGGCGTCGGCCCCGGCCAGGGCGACCACGGCGCGGAAGTCGTCCGAGGAGTGTTCGAGGCGGGGGGCGAACCCGGCGAACTCGCAGGCCAGGACCACCACGTCATGGCAGGGGTTGCCCGGGTAGGGCCCGATCCACGGGTCCTTCGCGAGGTCGGCGACCGCCACCTGGTCCTGGTCCGCGAGGCGGTGGTCCACCGGGAGCACCGCGTCGAACGGCTCCGAGTACAGGGAGACACGGGTGAGCCGGCGGTCGTCCTCGGCGGGCGCGCCCCGGTACTCGACGGCCACCGCCACGTCGACCTGCCGGTCCAGCACCATCGGCACGCTCGCGTCGCCCTCCGCGTCCTGGACCTTGACCCGGATGCCGGGCGCGGTGCGGGCCAGCTCGGTGAGGGCGGGGGCGAGGACGAGGCCGATGCCGGTGGCGAACGCGGCGACCGTGACCGTACCGGCGACACCCGCGCTGTAGTCGGCGAGCTCCGCCTCGGCCCGCTCCAGCTGGGCCAGGACCACGTTGGTGTGGCTCAGCAGGATCTCGCCGGCGGCGGTGAGCCGGGCGCCGCGCGCACCGCGTTCGACGAGGTGGTGGCCGGTCTCCTGCTCCAGGGCGGCGAGCTGCTGGGAGACGGCGGAGGGCGTCAGGTACAACGCGGCGGCGGCCGCGGTCACCGTGCGGTGGTCGGCCACCGCACGGAGGATTCGCAGCCGCCGCGCATCGATCATGTGCCCATTGTCCCAGGTCGCGACGAGTGCCCGACCCGGTGAGCGGTTACGCCTCCGCGTCCAGGGCGGCCCGCGCGTCGACGAACGCGTCCACCGCGCGGTTCACGTCGTCCGTGGAGTGCGCGGCGGAGAGCTGGACGCGGATCCGGGCCGCGTCCTGCGGGACGACGGGGTAGGAGAAGCCGATCACGTACACCCCGCGCTCCAGGAGCAGTTCCGCCATCCGGCCCGCCTTGCCCGCGTCCCCGATCATGACGGGGGCGATCGCGTGGTCGCCGGGCAGGACGTCGAAGCCCTCCTCGGTCATCCGGGTGCGGAAGAGCGCGGTGTTGGCGTTGAGCTGCTCGCGCAGGTCGCCGGCGGACTCCAGCAGGTCGATGACCTTGAGGGAGGCGGCGGCGATGACCGGGGCGAGGGAGTTGGAGAAGAGATAGGGGCGCGAGCGCTGGCGCAGCAGGGCGACGATCTCCGCGCGGGCCGCGACGTAACCGCCGGAGGCCCCGCCGAGCGCCTTGCCGAGGGTGCCGGTGATGATGTCGACCCGGTCCATGACGCCGTGCAGTTCGGGCGTGCCGCGTCCGCCGGGGCCGACGAAGCCGACGGCGTGCGAGTCGTCGACCATGACCATGGCGTCGTAGCGGTCGGCCAGGTCGCAGATCTCCTGGAGGGGGGCGACGTAGCCGTCCATGGAGAAGACACCGTCGGTGACGATGAGGCGGCGGCGGGCCCCGGACGCCTCCTTGAGCCGCGTCTCCAGCTCGCCCATGTCGCGGTTGGCGTAGCGGTGGCGCTTCGCCTTGGAGAGGCGGATGCCGTCGATGATCGAGGCGTGGTTGAGGGCGTCGGAGATGACCGCGTCATCGGGGCCGAGCAGCGTCTCGAAGACGCCGCCGTTGGCGTCGAAGCAGGAGGAGTAGAGGATCGTGTCCTCCTGGCCGAGGAAGGCCGAGAGCCGCTGCTCCAGCTCCTTGTGGACCTCCTGGGTGCCGCAGATGAAGCGGACCGAGGCCATCCCGTAGCCCCAGCGGTCCAGCGCCTCGTGCGCTGCGGCGATGACCTCGGGGTGGTCGGCGAGGCCCAGGTAGTTGTTGGCGCAGAAGTTGAGGACCTCGCCCGCGCGCCCGCCGGCGGTGACGGCCACGGTCGCGGACTGCGGGGTGCCGATCACGCGCTCGGGCTTGTGCAGCCCGGCGGCGCGGATCTCGTCGAGCGTGGTGCGCAGGTCGTCGCGTACGGAGTCGAACATGCGGGATTCCTTACGGAGTAAGAGATGCGGTCGGGGGTCAGACGGTCCAGTCGAGGATGACCTTGCCGCCGAGGCCGCTCGCGGCGTCGTCGAAGGCCGCTTCGTAGTCGCGGAAGCCGTACCGGCCGGTGATCACGGGGGCGAGGTCGAGGCCGCCCTCCAGCAGGACGGACATGGCGTACCAGGTCTCGTACATCTCGCGGCCGTAGATCCCCTTGATGGTGATCATCGAGGTGACGATGCGGGACCAGTCGACGGCGAACTCCTCGGCGGGCAGGCCGAGCATCGCGATGCGGCCGCCGTGCGTCATGTTCGCGACCATGTCGCGCATCGCCTCGGGGCGGCCGGACATCTCCAGGCCGATGTCGAAGCCCTCGCGCAGGCCGAGTTCCCGCTGGCCGTCCGCGATGGTCCGGTCGGCGACGTTGAGGGCGAGGCTGACGCCGACCTTGCGGGCCAGCGCGAGGCGGGCCTCGCTGACGTCCGTGATGACGACGTTGCGGGCCCCGGCGTGCTTGGCGACGGCGGCGGCCATGATGCCGATCGGTCCGGCGCCGGTGATCAGGACGTCCTCGCCGACGAGCGGGAAGGACAGCGCGGTGTGGACGGCGTTGCCGAACGGGTCGAAGATCGCCGCGATGTCGAGGTCGACGGGGACCCGGTGCACCCACACGTTGGAGGCGGGCAGGACGACGTACTCGGCGAACGCCCCGTCCCGGCCGACGCCGAGGCCGACGGTGGAGCGGCAGAGGTGGCGGCGGCCGGCGAGACAGTTGCGGCACTTGCCGCAGACGAGGTGGCCCTCGCCGCTGACCAGGTCGCCGACGGCGATGTCCGCGACGTCGGAGCCGGTCGCGGCGACCTCGCCGGAGAACTCGTGGCCGAGGATCAGCGGGGTGGTGACCGCCTGCTGGGCCCAGCCGTCATAGGCGCGGATGTGCAGGTCGGTGCCGCAGATACCGGTACGCAGGACCTTGATCAGGACGTCGGTGGGGCCGTACTCCGGCTCCGGCACGTCCATCAGCCACAGTCCGGGTTCGGCCTTCTGCTTGACGAGTGCCTTCACGGCTGCGGCTCCCTGACGTCGGTACGCGAGTGGATACCCCGGGCCTCGGGGCATGTCGGAAGAACCCTGCGGCCCGGGGTGGATTTCGGGTGATCACCCCCATGGCGGGGGCGCGGCGGAGCGGGACGGAGCTCGTCGTACGCCTCCACGGCACACGACTCCCCGACGTACGGCCGCACGTCGTGGGGCTCCACGCGCCATCCTCGGCCGTCACGGAGAAATCTGCCGTACGACGGGGCCCGGGTCCATCGAGGATTTCTTAAGCGCGGTCGCAGGAGATCTTCACGCCTGGCCGTGGCTTCACCGACCGCTGCCGTCGCCGGGGCTCCGCTGTGGCGGCTGAAGGCGGGGACGGTCCTTACACGTCAGGCGGCAGCGGTCCTCACACGTCGCCGAACGGACCCAGGAAGCGGGGGCGGCCCTTCTCGATCCGGTAGAGGAAGATCCCGTCCGGGATACGCACCTGGCGGGTCGAGGCGTCGAAGGCGAGGGTGCGCACGATCCCCCGGTACTCGGTCCGCACGAGCCGCCGGGCGATGCCGCTGCGCACCTGCCCCGAGGCGCTGGTGGTCCCGGCGGCGCGGGCGATCAGGCCGACCGCGTCGTACGCCTCGGCGGCCCAGGTGGCCGGGGGCGCGCCGAAGCGTTCGCGGTGCGCGGCGGTGAACGTGCCTGCCGACGGGAGGGCCGTGGGGTCGGCGTACGCCTCGGCGAAGACCCAGCCGTCGGCGGCGGCGCCCGCGCCCGCGAGGAAGGCGGGCCCGAGGGCGGGTCCGGCGGCGACCCTGCCGCCGGTGAAGCCCTCGCCCGCCAGCGCGGTGGCCAGGCGGGCGGCCCGGGAGGCGTCGCCACCGCCGAGCACCACGGCGTCGGCGCGGCTGGTCACGGCCTTGCGTGCGACCGCGCCGAAGCCCGCGTTCCCCCGGACGAGGGGGTGCTCGATGAGGGTGGCGCCGGTGAGTGCGGCATCGCGGAACGCGACTCCGGTCTCCGTCGCGAGCACGGGGTCGGCGGCGTCCTCGACGAGCAGGATGCGGGTCGCGGGGCGGGTATGCGTCAGGTAGCTGATGAGTCCGGTCGAGAGCGCACGGTCGAGGGGTCGGGTCACACAGAGGTGGAGGCCGGTGCCCGACTCGGCGGTGGTGGAGCCGGCCGCGACGACGACGGTGGCGAGCCGTTCCGTTTCGTACCGCTCGACGAGGTCCCCGCGCAGCAGGCTTCCGGTGGGGCCGACGACCGCGATGACCTCGGGGTCCGCCGCCAGCCGCGCGGACACCCGCAGGGCCGCCGCCGGATCACCCGCGTCGTCCTCGACGCGCAGCGCGAGCCGGAACGTCTTGTCGTCCCGGGCGTTGTGGTCGGCGACGGCGAGCTGGACACCGCGCCGGTGGGCCAGTCCGGTGGCCCGTCCGGGGCCGCCGAGGTCGGCGTGGAGCCCGATCGTGTACGTGGGCGGCTCCCCGGAGCCGGCCGACGGGCCGCCCGCCCCCTCGCCGCTCCCCCGCAGCGCGATCCAGGTCGCGGTGGAGCCGCCGGCGAGGAGGACGGCCCCGGCCGCTCCGGCGGTGAGCAACCGCCGGCGGGCGGGACCGGACGCGGCGCCGTCCCCGGCCGGGCCGAGCGTGACGGGCAGCGGTTCGGGGTCCGGCAGCGCGAGGGCGGCGGCGGACCGCTCGGCGATCAGCGCGGGCAGCCCGGCGGGCGCCCTGTTCCGCACGATCCACGAG
>NZ_JAAXYC010000387.1 GCF_018619185.1 Streptomyces sp. McG3
CCCCCGCCCCGAGAGGTTCCCGCGCATGACCGTCCGCGAACTCGACGCAGCAGGCATCCACGACCCCGCCCTCCGAGCCGCGTACGCCCGCTGCCGCGGACTCAACGCCCACCACGGCAAGACCTACTTCCTCGCCACGCGGCTGCTCCCCGTCGACCGGCGCGCGGCCGTTCACGCCCTGTACGGCTTCGCCCGCCTGGCCGACGACATCGTGGACGAGCTGGACAGCGGCGCCACCCCCGGGGAGCGCGCCCGCGCCCTGCTCGCTCTGGAGGCCCAGTTGAAGGCGGGCCTGCGGGAGAACACGGCGACCGAGCCGGTGATCCGCGCTCTCGCGGACACCGCGCGGCGGTACGGCATCGACCACCGGCACTTCGCCGACTTCCTGACCTCGATGCGCAGCGACCTGACCGTCGAGGGGTACGCCTCCTACGAGGACCTCGGGCGGTACATGCACGGATCGGCCGCGGTGATCGGTCTGCAGATGCTGCCGGTGCTCGGCACCGTGGCACCGGGCGGGGAGGCAGCCGTGCACGCCGCCGCGCTGGGAGTCGCCTTCCAGCTGACCAACTTCCTGCGGGACGTGGGCGAGGACCTGGACCGGGGCCGGCTCTACCTGCCGGCCGACCTGCTCGCCGCGTACGGGACGGACCGGGAACGGTTCGAGTGGAGCCGCAGGACGGGGGCGCGGGACGCGCGGATCACCGACGTCCTGCGGGCCGCCGCCGCCCACAACCGGGCCGTCTACCGGAGCGCCCTGCCCGGGATCGCGATGCTCGTCCCGGCGTCGCGGCCCTGTATCCGTACGGCGTTCGTGCTGTACAGCGGCATCCTCGACGCGATCGAGTCGGACGGCTACGCGGCGGTCCACCGCCGGGCCGTCGTCCCCCGCAGACGGCGGGCGGCCGTGGCGCTCGACGGACTGGTACGGGCGGTCGCCGCACGCACCGTCGGCCGGCGGCGGAAGACCGACGGAACGGAGGACCTCGGCTTCGGGCGACACCGTCCTCGGGTCTCCGGCACCGCCGCCGTGCGGGAGGGCGCCGTATGAGCCCGGCGGGGGGACGTTCCCGGCCGGGCCGTGTCCTGGTGCGGCTGCGGCGCTCCCCCGTCCCGTGGGAGCGACAGGCTCCCACGTGGCGGGAAGCGAAACCGGCGCTGATCGCCGAGGCCCTGAAGCGTGCGCAGAGCCGGCCGTCCGGCAACTGGTACGTCATCGGAGCCTCGCGCGACCTCCCCCCGGGCCGGACTCTCGGGATCACGGTCGGTTCCACCGAGGTGGTCGCCTGGCGGGACGGCGCGGGCAGGCTCCGCGCCGGTCCGGGAGTCTGCCCGCACCTCGGGGCGCCGTTGCGCGACAGCCCCGTGCGCTGCGGCACGCTGGTGTGTCACTGGCACGGACTGGCTCTCGACGGCGGGCCGTTCGCCGGCTGGGAGCCCTGTCCGGCCTTCGACGACGGGATACTGCTCTGGGTCCGGCTCGACCGGGAGGGCGGCGGGACGCCCTCGCAGCGGCCGTACGTCCCCGTGCGTCCGCGGCTGCGGGACGCGGTGGAAACGGTGTACGCGGGCGTCGGCCGCTGCGAGCCGGAGGACGTGGTGGCCAACCGGCTCGATCCGTGGCACGGGGCGTGGTTCCACCCGTACTCCTTCGTGGACCTGACCGTGACCGCGACCCCCGCCGACGGCGCGGCGGACGGTCCGGCCGATGACGACGCGTTCACCGTCGATGTGTCCTTCAAGGTGGCCGGGCGGCTGGTGGTGCCGGTCCGGGCTCGGTTCACGGCACCGGAGCCCCGTACCGTCGTCATGCACATCGTCCGGGGCGAGGGCGCGGGGTCCGTGGTGGAGACGCACGCCACTCCCCTGGCCCCGGACGAGCGGGGCAGGCCGCGCACCGCTGTGACGGAGGCGGTCGTCGCGGCATCGGACCGTCGGGGTTTCGCGGTGGCCCGGGCCGTCGCACCGCTGCTGCGCCCTGTGATGCGTGCCTCGGCCGGGCGGTTGTGGCGCGACGACCTGGCGTACGCGGAGAGGCGCTGGGAGCTGCGCGACAGCGGGCGGTTTCCGGGCTGAGGGCGGCGCCCGTGCGCCGGCGCGCCGTGGACGGCCTCAATCGGCCCCCAGCGCGGCGAGCCGGCGCAGCACCGCCGACCGTCCGGTGCGCGGGACGGTCCACAGTGTCTGGCCCCGCACGCCCCACCGCTCCAGCAGGGCGTTCGCGGCGAGGAATCCGCTGGTGGCCGCGCGTTCCATCAGCGCCACCGGCAGCCCGGTCCGGACCATGTCCCCGGCGACGGTGACGGCGGGGTCGGGGCTGCGCACCGCGGGGCGGTCCCGGTAGCCGCCGACGGGGAACATCGGGCAGTCCGCCCGCCATGCGTGACGCTCGTCGACGACGCGGGCGCTCCGCGTCTCCGGGTAGATCCGGTGCAGTTGCCGCAGTGCCTCGGCCTGGACGGTGGTCCGGTCGGCGTCGGATGCGACCGCGTACGCGTGCAGTTCGACGACCGAGCCTCGGGTGCGCCGGGCCCAGCGGGCCGCTTCTCCCTCCCATCGGTCGAGGACGCTCACGTTGTCCAGTGGACCGTAGCCGCTGGTGCCCAGGAACCCCGGCCGGTCCCGGGCCACGGGCCGGTCGAGCCAGAGCCGGGAGACCAGGAACGCCGGTGCGGTGCGCAGCCGCGCGATCCGCGCGCGCCAGTCGGCGTCACCGAGCTCCGGTGAGGCGGCGACGACCCGGCTCAGGCCGCCGCTGTCCAGGGCGAGGACGAGGGCGTCGTAACGATCGGTGCGGTCGTCGGCGGTGATGTCGAGTCCGCCGTCCGGCCGGGGCCGCACCTCCCGGACGGGTGTCCCGGTCCGTACGCGGACGCCGTGCCCTTGGAGGTAGTGGTGCAGTGGGTCCCACAGGGCGGCGGGGAACGGCTCGTCGGGGACGTCGAAGAGCAGGCCCTCGCTGGAGCCGAGGAAGTAGATGTGGAACATCAGCACCAGTTCCGCGGCCGACAGTTCGCGTGGATCGGCGAAGAAGCTGCGCGAGAACACCTCGAACGCCAGGTGGTGGGCGGCCTCGGGGAAGCGGATCCGGTTGAGGAAGTCGGTGGCGCTGACACCGTCGAGCCGGTCGTGGACCTCGGGCACCCGCACGTCCAGCAGCGGCAGGGCGGCGCGCGGATTCATGCGGACCAGATCCCGCAGACCGAACGTGGGGCTCAGGGCCACGAATCCCATGGCGCTGAGCGGCGGGGTCCGCGGGACCCGGGCGAAGCTGTCCTGGAGACCGGAGCTGTGCCACAGCGGATAGTCGGGCAGCCGGGTCAGCGCGTCGAGGCCCGGATCGACCCGGCGCAACAGGCCGCGCAGGTTGTAGTACTGCCGGAAGAAGGCATGGAACCCGCGGCTCATCGTCACGGTCGTTCCGTCGGAGAGTTCGGTGGGCCACCCCGACAGTCGGCCCCCCAGGCTCGGTTCCCGCTCGTACAGGGTGACGCGCACGCCGCGCTCGGCCAGCAGGGTGGCCGCCGCGATCCCGGCGATGCCACCGCCGGCCACCGCCGCCGTGGGCGCCTGACCCGTGAACCGGGCGCGGCCGCCGTGGGCCGGAATCACGGCCGCCCGGCGGTCCCGGCCCGGCCCGCGCTCCGTACCACCGGCCCGGGGAAGCATCATGACCGCTCCCCCTCGCCCGGCGTGGCGCGGCCGACGAAGGTGTGGGTGATCCCGGTCTGCCAGCCGGGCAGCGGCAGCGCGCGCACGTCGGCGAACCCGTTGCGGCGCAGGCGCTCCGCGAAGGCGGGGACCGTGTCGAACTCGATGACGCTCCGCCGGAGGTGGCGGTACAGCCGCGCGTCCCCGGAGAGCCGCCCGGCAGGCTGGATGATCGTCGAGCAGACCGCGTTCCACACGGCACGGTGGACGGGGGAACCGCCGAGCGTGTACTCGTGCACGGCGAGGCGGCCATGCGGCCGGAGCAGGCCGCGCACCAGGCCGAGGATCCTGTCCGGGTCGGCGAGGTTGCGGAAGAGGTATCCGGCGAACACCGCGTCGAAAGTACCGGCCCGCAGCAGGCCGGCCAGCGCCTCGACCGGGGCGTGCACGAAGTCGACGTCCGCCGGCCAGCTCTTGGCGGCCGCCCGGTCGAGCATGCCGGCCGAGGCGTCGACGCCGGTGATCCGGGCGTTCGGAGCGACGGCGAGGAGTGCGGCCGTGGAGGCGCCCGTACCGCAGCCCAGGTCGAGGACGCGGAGCCCGCGTCCGTCCTCGGGCAGCCCCAGCCGGCGGGCGGAGCGGCGCAGATGGGCGTGGTAGCCGGGGCTCGCCGCGACGAGACGGTCGTAGGCCGCGGAACCGTGGTCGAAGGCCGCGGACAGGGCATCGCCGCGCAACAGGGTCATGAGGTGCTCTCTTCGTGGCCGGTCGGTGGGGAGGTGGACGATGGCGGGGACGGTTCGCGTCGTGCCCTGAAGGGCAGTTCGAGGACGGTGCGGAGCATGGGGGCGACCGGGGTCCGCAGACCGATCAGCAGATCCTCGTGAATCCGCGAACCGCCGTCCAGGAAGCGCAGCAGCCGGTCGCCCGGCACCCCGCGGAAAAGGCGGGTGAAGAAGTCGGCGCCGTCCACCCGGCCACTGTCCAGCGCCCGCAGCATGACCGCGTCCATCGCACGCGACCGCATCCCGTAGTGGGGAGGCAGGCGCGGGGGCCGCCCGGCCCGCAGCCGGGCAGCGACGGCCCGGCTCTGCCGCTGGACGGCGGCGAAGGTGTAGCCGGTGGAGGGACGGGTCGCTCCTCCCGCGGTGCCGATGCGGTACACCGAACGCCCTGTCCGGCGCGGGAAGTGGCCGTCCGTCATGGGGATGACCCCGTGCTCCCGCGCCGTCACCTCGAAGGTGCCGAGCCCCAGGGTCTCGTGGGTGTAGCGGTCCAGGGCACGGCGGTAGCCCTCGGCGTCCAGCGGGGCGGGCGAGAACTCGGTGTACTCGACCAGTGCGGTGTGCGGGTCGAGGGGCAGGACGTAGCCGAAGGAGAGCCCGTGTGAGGGCTGCGGTGTGCGGAAGTCCATCAGGTCCGCGGTCGCCGGGTCGAAGGCGGGACGCCCGGTCCGGACGAACCAGCCGGTGAAGTGCTGGAGCAGCGTGGTGCGGGCGGGCGGCAGCCGGTGCGGCGGACGGGAGTCGAAGACCAGGCGGCCCCGGACGCTGAGGGGCTCGCCCCGCGCGTCCCGGGCGTGGACTTCTCCGCGGCCGTCCGGGGCGTCGCCCACGGCGGTCACCGTGGCCTCGATCCGGCGGAAGCCGGGCGCGGCGGACAGCCGGCTGTCGGCCAGCGCCTCGAAGGCGTCCGAGCGGAGCATTTTGTAGCGGTACGGCGAGGGACGGGACACCGTGGGCGTCCCGTCGGCTCCCCGCACCCGGAGCTGCGGCCAGGAGGAGGCCAGGGCTCCGTCGTAGGCGCCGCCCGGAGGCTCCCAGAAGCACCAGGTCCGCGGCGGGGGCCGGAGCGGCCCGGGCGGGGCGTCGACGAGGACGACCGACAACGGAACGTCGCTCCCCGGCTCGCACAGGTGATACGCCAGGCTCAGCCCGGCCGCTCCGGCCCCCACGATGACCACATCGGGATTAGTGGACACGGATTCCTCTCGGTCGGAAGAGCGGGGACCCTCGCCGCGGCAGGAGGGCCGGCGCCCTGTCGGGGCGCTGTCGCCACGGGCGGGGAATCGGGACAGCCGCGCTCATGGCCCTCCAGGTCGGCATCGCTGTCCCGTAGCAGTCTGCCTCCGCCTTCCTCTCCAGCCGCTCGCCACACCAGCCAGGAGCCGATTTCGCCCTACGAGGTGTCAGGGACGTCGCCGCGCGCGTAATCCGACCTTCGCGGTCGCCCGTCGGCGGGGGCGGCGCGTGAGGGCCTTGTGCGAGGGGAATGACAGCGGAGTGAGACGGACGGGGCACGGGCGGGGGCGACGCGGCGGGCGACTGCCCTGCTGGTTGCGGGGACTGGTCGTCCTCGCGGCCGGATGGGGAGTCCTTCTCTGCGGTCAGCAGGTCGCCGACGGGTACGGGGCGACCAGGACGTACCGCGACGCGCCGGTCTGCGAGCCCGGGAGCCGGAGGGGCGGCGGGGACGCCGGCAAGGCGTGCGTGCGGCGCGAGACGGGCACGGTGCTCGACCGCCGGACGGGTGAGCACTGCACCTCCAACGGCACGAGCGGCGGCACGAGCGGGGGCGTCACCACGATCGGCGGCGCGGGTGGCATGGCCGCCGGCGGCAGTGCGGGCGCTGCGGTCACCGGCGGGGTGAGCTCCGGGGG
>NZ_JAAXYC010000038.1 GCF_018619185.1 Streptomyces sp. McG3
TGCCCGCCCTGCCCGTGCCCGCCGGGTCTTGGGGGCTGGAGGTGCTGGAGGCGGTGCGGGCGACTCCGGCGCCCTGGTACGCGGTTGCCTACCCCGCCTCCGGCGGCGGCTGGCACGTCAGCCTCCTCCAGGAGCCAGGCGTGGTCCGCGACTTCTTCACGGCCGTCGGCCTGGAGGCCGCCGACCGCGGGCTCCAGGACCGCGGGTACCTGTCCCTCGCGTCCGCGATGGGCCGGGACTGGGACCGGCTGACACGGAGAAGGGACGAACAGGGGCGTGGCACCCCGGTCTTCCTGGATCCCGGAGCAGACGCCTGAGCTGGCTCACTGCCATGAAGGTGGTACCTGATCCCAGCGATGACCCCTGAGAAGCTCCGTACTGCTCCCGGCGGACCCTGCCGTGCATGGCTCAGTCGACCATCGAACGGCCGGGTAGCGGCCGGCAGCTACCCGGCCAGTTTCCCCCCGAAAGCCCCGGCATCACCGAACTCGCCGACCTCCTGCGGGCCGCCCGCCGTCTCGGCGGCCTCCTCCCCGCAGTCACCCTCTGGCACCTCCAACGCGCCATAGACCAGGAACACGCCGCCCACCAGCAGCAGTAGCCACCGCATGCCCCCTGCCAGGAGCCCGGCGCCTCCGGGGCCGTAGCGGTGCCGGGCCCTCCCGCGGCCAGCAGGGGCGCGGCGCCACCATGACCGGCTCCGGTACGCCTTCCGGTCATTCTCGACCGGAGTTCCCCGTGTTCCGTCGGGTGGAACGAAGGGCCGGGCCGCAGTATCGCCTGGCTCATCTGCTTGTTGGTGTGACTGGGGCCCATGTGTTTCCCAGAAAAGGAACGTGCGGGCAGGTGTTATCCGGCCGCGCAAGGAGCCCACATCAACCTGCTAGTGACATATTCCCCGCGTCTGGCATAAGTTGCCTGTCGAGCCCGGTCCACGTCGCTTTTGCTTCACCTGCCGCGCAGCCGGGCTATTCCGAATAATGGGGGCGGAGAACACGGCTCCGTGATCGTTGCGTGATTGCGCTACCGGATTATGGGCCGTGGTAAAGCTGCCGATCGCCAGGAAAGAGGGGGACTTTATGCCTGATGTGGATCTCGGTGTGGCGTCGGACTGGGACGAGGGGGACACGCACGGCCGGATCGCTCTGCGCCCGAGTCCGAAGTTCTCGGACCCCGGAAAGCAGGACGTGGTCGTCAGCTCACCGCTCGGTATCGAGCTGACGGTGAACACGAACCACTCCACCAACCAGGAAGGGGACAGGGTCGTCATCAGTACCTTCCACGGCACGGAGAAGAAGATCCTCGCGATCCTCGACTCCGCCGGAGACCTGTACATCGCGGGCCGAGTGATCCAGGAGCAGGGCGACCTGTCCTACTGATGCCCTCAGCGAGCATGTGGCCCGTCGGCCGGGGGCGGCAGGGAGGGGGGTGGCGTTACCCCTGATTCCCGCCGAAGGCAAAGACTGCAGCAACGGCGGGGGTGCCCCGGCCGGCGGGTCGACTCCTCGCCCGGAGTCGACCTGCTGGGCGCAATCGGCGCGGCGCACCCCGAACTGCTGCTCACCGGGCCGACGCTCCGCGACCAGGGCCTCATAGTGCCGACGCCGACCCCGCCCGCGTGGGCGGAGCTGGAACAGCAGCACGAACAGATCCGCCGCGGCGCGGACCGCAACCTCGGCTGCGAAGCCGACGACGGGCTCTGCCCGACCCTGGCCGTGGTGGGCGAGACCCGGTGCGCCCTGCATTTGGGCTGGCCGCTGTGCCCGGGCCACGGCGAGTACACCTGCCCCGTCCGTACCCGCACCGGCTACCAGTGCGCCGGCTGCCGGGCACAGGCCCGCTAGCCCAGATCACCGCCGCCCTGCCCGGGACGGGCGACGGTGGTGCCAGCCGCCCCGGACCGTGCCCCCGTGGCTCGGTCGCTCCCGCGGGTGAGAGCGACCGAGCCGGTGCCCTCCCATGGCCCACCGCCTGACCCACCCCAGCCTGCTGCTCGCCGTACCGGCGCAGGAGAGAGGGTGCCCATGGATCCGCAGCCAGCATGTGCCAGCCCCCGCAGGACGTGCCCGGGTCAGGCGGTCTGGGCGTCTTCGACGGTGGGGTGGATGTGGAGGACCTGGTCCGCGCCGATGAGGTTGATGAGGCGGGTGATGGCGGGGGAGGGGTTGGCGATGCGGAGGTCGGCTGCCTGGTGGATGGTCAGGAGGAGGCGGAGGAAGGTGGAGTCGCCGAAGGTGATGAGGCTCGCGTCCAGGATCAGCCCGCCGTGTGCCTCAGCCGTTTCCCGTATCCGTACTTCGAGCGGGGGGAGGGTGTCTTCGTCGAAGTCGCCGTGCGGGGCGATCACCGGCAGCGGCCCGGACACTCCGCGCCGGGGCTCATCAATCGTCATCCAAAGATCATCCCCGACACGACGTTGCACGGCCATAGCGTCTGGTGAGTCCACCGGCCATGGCAGGTCCGAGCATCCGCCAGAAGCCCCGGGCGCACGGAGCGCTCTCCCCGTCAGCCGGTGGCGTCCCTGCGGGTGATCAGTGACGGTTGGCGGTGTAGATCGTTAGCGCGGGCATGATGACGAAGAGCAGGTACATGTTCGCTGTTGTGGTGCTGGCCGGGGCGGCCTTGTCCACCGTGGGGACCGCTCACGCGGACGACTTCAGCACGCTCGCGAACGGGGACGGCACCACGTTCAGCTGGCAGAGCGAGCACGGCAACGGCACCATCACCTTCGACCCGAACCGATTCGAGGGAAGCGCGCAGTTCCCCAACGAGGGCCCCATCCGCTGATGCTGCACCCCTCACTGGTTGCCCCGGGTTCAGGAGGTGTCCGTTCCTGAACCAGAGGGCCCGTGCGGATGTGTGCCGCTACTTCTCGTGGGCGTCCTCGCGGTGGAGCACGGCGCCCTGCTCGATGGAGCCGGACTCGCGCAGGTCGGAGACTAGGTGCTTCTTGTCGGTGCGCTGCTCAGGTCCGCGGCTGAGCCCCCGGAAGGGCCGACCCATTGTCGGCATGCGCACGAGCGCGCCCCTCCGCGTATGAGGTACGCGGCGCGCCCGGCACGGGCCACCCACGGCGCATGTCGGCCACCGCTCGCCCGGGCTCCGGCGTTTGCATTGCCTCGAATAGGCAATGGCCAACGCGACCGATTGGGCTTGTTGCGGTAGCTGAGTGGTTCCTGCGCGGATGTGCGCAGGAACCACTCGTCACGCGCTACTGGCCCGGGCGATTACACCTCGTCCAGGGCCGGGAACGCGCTGGGCTCAATGATCGACTCCTGGTTCGGGTCGGTGCTGGTGCCACCACCGTTGGTCTTCACGCACTGGTCACCCTTGAAGAACCAGAAACCGCCGTTGTGGAAAACGACCGCGTCGAGGTGGCTCGCGAAGATGGTGTTCTTGAGGATGGGAAACGCGGTGGTGATCTTCTGCCTGCCGCCGCCCAAGATCTCCGTGCCGCCACCGTTGGTCTTCACACACTCGTCGTCCTTGAAGAACCAGAAACCCTGGTCGTCGTGGAACGCAACAGCGTCCAGGCCGCTCGTGAAGAATCCTGCCATCATGACTCCTTGGTTGTTCGGTCAACAACTTGGCACTCTGCACAGGCGGTTGGGGGCCGCCCACCAGTCAACGCCGCAACCGGCATATGGCTATGGCAAAGCCCATTGATGGTCTGCGGGAGAGAGTCAGTTGGGCATTGTTGCCTGAGTGTCAGTGACACAGCCTCAGTGACCTGCTGGTTGGAACTGACGGGTAGTGCCGACCTGTTGCTGACATGCGTGACGATAGCCCAAGTCATTCTCATGCCGACTGCTATAGACAGGTGCGAGTTGGTGCTGGTCAGAGGCTCCCTGCAGGTGTGAAGCTGTGCTCCGGCAGTGGGCATTGTCGGGCGGTGGTGTTCCTACGACGGCTCTGCCTGGAGCGGCCAGTCCAGAGTGGCAAGCCCCGTTGGACCGCCGATGTGCACGTACTGCGTGCGGCCGGGGGTGTGGACGATGTTGGTGACCGGTGCCGCGGTGAGCAGGGAATGCACGAGACGCCCGGTGAGGGGCTCCCACAGCCGCATGCCGGTGCCGTTGCCTGCTGCCAGCAGACAGGTTCCCCGGACGTGGGGGAGCGGGGTCATGGCGGCGGTGTACGGGGTGTCCATCCGGCTGATCGGACTCCGGTCTCGAGGGTCCCAGATCACGATCTCGTGGGGCGTGGCGACGGCCACCGCGACACGGCCATCGGGCAGAGGGACGAGAGATAGCGAAGTGACTGCGGGGCGGTGGGGCAGCGTGCCGTCCTCGACGAGTTCGCCACTGGCCACGTCCCACACCAGCAGCCGGGAGCGCGCGGCCCCCATCACCAGGCAGCGGCCGGTGGGGGAGGGCAGGGCCAGCAGCGCGGTGATGCGCCGCCCGCCGTCGGGTAGTCCTGCCACCTCGCCGGTGGTGGCATCGACGACGACCGCTCCTGTGTTGCCAGCCACCACGACAGCGATCCGGTCGTCCGGAAGCCGCACGGCGCAGCAGCGGTTCTCCTTGAACGAGCCGCTTGCGATCGGCTTGGCGGCATCACGCCCGACGTGCCACAGATGGATGGTCTTTTCGTCGCCCACCACCACGGCGGTCTCGTCATCCGGGCCGGGTACTGCCTCCAGGAACGTCACGGGCTTGGGGTGCTCGTAGTACTCCAAGCGTTGGCCGGTCGCAGTGTCGAGGATATCCACGATGTACGCAGTGGGGACGGCGAGCCGCTGCACGCCGTCGGCCGGTGGCAGCGCGGTCATCATGCGTGCTGTGGCCAAAGCACGCGGCGGCTTGTTCACCGCAGTTCGGTGGATGGGAAACGTGCTCTGTCCGGCCCGATGCAGCAGGATGCCCTCGTCGCCGCTCACCGCAAGCTTCCAGTTTCCGTTCGGGGCTGAGACAGCGGCGAACATTGCCCGTGGCTGTGCCGGATACGTTCCCACCCGTCGTGCCTCGGACCGAGACACATCCCATACTTCGATGGACTCGTCCGTGACGACGCCCGCCAGGTGGGCACCGTCTGCATCGGTCACGCTCACCATGCGCTGGGTTGAGTCGGTCGGGCGGCCCGCCTTGTCGCTCCAGAAGTGGGTGGGGAAGATGCCGTCCCGGAAGGGGTCGAACAGAGCCACCGGCTGGTTCTGGCCGAGTACTACTGCCAACAGGTCGCCTCCGGATGGACCCCGTACGGCCGCGATGGACAGGTCCGTGGAGAACGGTACATCCAAGGGGAGCACGTCCTGCGTCAGGGGATCGAAGAGCACCCACCCGGCGCGATACAGCTTGAGGAGGTGGTAGCCGCGGCCTTGCGGGTCACGGACCCAGGTCAGCCGCTCCGGGAGGCGGGCACCGTCAGGCAGGCGTACCGGGCGGACCGTGTCTTCCGAGGGCTGCCACAGGAGCAGCTCGTTCCGCCTGCTGGCCACCACCATCGTCCACCGGGCATCACCATCGCGTGCCACGGTCACCATGCGCACGCTGTCCCGCTCCAGGCCCGCCAACTGGCGGCCCGAGAGCGGGTCGAACACCGCTGCGCTGCGAGGATGGGCCGCCACCAGGAAGGAACGTCCGCTGGTGCCCCTCGCGATGGTCAGGGCGTGTGCCACACCCGTATCGATGTGAGTGAGCTGCTGGCCCGTCGCGCTGTCCCAGACGCCGATGCCGCCGCGGGTGCTGGCGGCGAGCAGCTGCCGACCGTCCAGCGTCCTGAACGCGCACAGAGCATGCACTCGGCCGGAGGGGGAGGCCACCACGTTGGCACGCCCCTGCCAGCGCCCCCACTGCGTCTCCAAGGCCGCGCCGACGACGCGGGCGCAAGAAGGAGGCGACGGCACCGGGCTGTTGTCCCAGTCCGGTGCATCGTTCGCCGCCAGATGGAAGGCGATGCTGCTCAGGCGCGACGGGACATCGACGGATGCATCCAGGTAGGGCTCGATGAGCCCAGCCGCCGTGAGAACCCTGCGCTGGGTGTGGCCCACCGGCAGAGGCAGGCCCAGCCGTCCGCGCAGCGAGCCCGAGCTCTCCCAGACCGCCAGTTCCACCGGCATGATCGAATCGTCCAGGGCGTGGCCCAGTTCGGCGTGGGCCACCGTGTTGCGGCGCACATAGGGATGGGGCGCCAGGCGGCCGCCCTGCTCGGCCAGGCGGGCACAAGCCTCGGCGATGGCACGGTGGACCTGCTGCACGGGCTGCATGTCTTCCATTTCGGCAGCCCATGCCTCAGGAATGCCCGCAAGGGGATCCACGGCCAGCGATCCGGGCTCGGTCAACAGCACCTCGGCCACCCGCTGGTGGGCGGGCCGGTAGGCGACCCGGCCGTCCTCTTCACCGGCGGCTAGGTAACCGACCAGGCGGCTGTGGCGCACTGTGCGGATCACCGCGTCGATCTCGTCGGCGGGCGGTGCCGCCGGGCCGAGAACCGCGGCAGCCACCGTCGGCCACACTTCCGCCCACGGTAGGCCTGCGCCTTGGGCGAAGGCGGTGGCCCGCAGCACCGCCAGCAGCAGCCGCAGGCTGATGTGCTGGTCCATGGCTACCTGCCGCAGGTCGTTGCTGAGCAGCGCTGTCGTTCCGGCCTGCAACCGGTCGTGCCAGAGGGGATCGTGCACGTCCTGCCGGCCGATCGCGGACCTCAGCTGGGTGGCGGCCAGCCGGGCGTCGAGGAACGACGGTGTCACCGCCTGCGCGATCACCGCCGCCACCTCGGCCGCCGCCGCATCATGACCGGCATACGGGCTGCTCTCGCTCGCTTGCAGAACCATCTCCACATAGGCGGTGATGTCGGCGACGGTCTGGCCCCCGTCCGTGCGCAGCAGGTCCAGCGGCACGCTGCTCTCGCCCATCCCCGCCTGCAGCACGGTGTACAGGAAACCCAGCAGCTGGTCGGCCGCCGTATCCTGCAGCTTGCCGCCCTCGACATCCTGGGCCGAACTACGCATTCCCAGTACTAACCGCACCGCCGGTTCCCCGTCTGCACTCCGCAGCCGGGCCAGCGGGGCGATCACATCGGACAGGCAGGCGGTCGGTTCCTGTGCCTCATCCAGACCGTCGACCACGAGTGTTACCGGTTCCCGCACCCCCGCGCAGACTGCGGCCACCCGGTCCAGCAGTGCCTGCAAGTGCGGCTCGCCCCCGACTCTCTCGGTGCCGAGGGCGGCCAGCAGATCCTCGACCAACGCCAGCGACGACTTTCCCCGCGCCAGCACGGCCGCGTCCACCGCACGCGGCCGCGGCCGCAGCGGTGTGGGAACCGCATCCACAATGTCCGCGAACCGGGTAACGAACAGCGGATCGCTCAGCGTGACCAGCCGGGCCAGCAGCGCCGACTTGCCCGAGCCGGCCGCCCCGGTCACCACCAGCACCCCCGCCCCGGCATGAACGAACTCCACCAGCGCCTGCATCAGCGTCTGGCGCCCGCTGAAATACCAGCCCGGATCATCGTCATCGGTACGGCCCGAGGCGCGGGCCAGCCAGTACTGCGCCAAGGTGGATGCCGACAGCGACACCGGCTGCCGGGACGCCTCCACGACCTGTTCCTGCGGCTGATAGTGCGGGTTGGGCAGGCACAGACTCGGCTCGTCGCGGCGCGAGTCCGGCCACACCCACAGCGCCCGCAACAGGGCGGGGTTCTCATCCCCGACCGTGTTGAGGAGCTTCTCCCATTCCTCGAACGACAGATGGGACGCGGTGAAGCCGGCCGACTCATCCCTGGCCTTGTCCAGCGCCAGCTTCAGCAGCCGCGTGAACTCGCCCCGGTGCGGCTCCTGCTCGAAGTTACCGCTGGTGATCACGGCGAGGGTCTTCAGATCACGGCGCTGTGTGCACAAATCTTCGAATAGCGCGCTCAGTTCGCTTTTGAGGCTGCCGGCGAAGCACGAGTCGACGAGCACCAGCACGTGCTCCGCCTCGCTGTCCATGACCTGCGTGATCAGCTCGCTGGTGGGGAACGCGGTACCCAGCAGCCGGTCGGGGGAGGTGTGGCCGAAGGTCAGGTAATGGCGCCGGGACTGGCCCCGCAGACCGTGCCCGGTGACGTAGATGACCAGCGCCTGGTCCCACTGCGCCTGCGCGAGTTCCTGCTCGGTCAAAAACAGCCGCAAATCCTCCGGCTGCGCCAGCTCCTTGGGCTGTGCGACCTCGAACCGTCGCTCCTCGCCTATCGCGGGATCGGCCAGCCAGCCGGTGATCGTTTCCACCTGCTGCTGGATCCCCGCGGTGAAGACCTCATCCTCGGTGAAGTACTCGTCGACCGCCACGACCACCAGCCGACGAGGCCACGGCTCCACCCCGTTCAACTACGCCCCCTCACACACACGTTGCCCAGCACTCTAACCACCCCGGCCAGACCGAGGCCGCGACACGGCCGCGGCCTCGGCCGGATAGGATCCCGGCAGCCACCACTCCCGCATCTGCGGGACAGTAGGCCCAGGGGGAAGATCAGCGTGCACATCGTCGGTATCCACGGCATCTGGCAGGGCAACACCAACGCCGTGAAACTCTCGGCCGACTGGGCCGGCGCCCTGACCAAGGGCCTGCGCACCCACCACGGGCCCGCCTGCCCCATCCCCCCGCTGACAGTGGCCTACTACGGCAACCTCTTCCGCACCCCGAGCAAACGCCTGGGCGCACAGGACGCCACCCCGCTCGTCGATGGCGCCGATCCCTTTACCGACCAGGAAGAGGCGTTCGTCCTCGACACCCTCGCCCTGTACGCCCCACCCGGCCTCGATCCCGAGCAGCTCCAGACCGAAACCCTCGGCCCGGGCATCCCCTACATCCCCCGCCCCGTCGCCCAGGCCGTGATCGCCGTCGATCACAAGATCGGCCGTGACATGGGGCGGCGCCTGCTCGGCTTCGTCCGCCAGGTCTACCGCTACCTGCACCACGACATCGGTGAGCGCATCCGCGCCGAGGTCCGCACCGAACTGCACCGCCCCGGGCCCCGCTTGGCCATCGCGCACTCCCTGGGCAGCGTCATCGCCTTCGACATGCTCACCCGCGAGGACACCGGCCCCGGCCCCGACGGCCTGACCGCACTCGTCACCTGCGGATCCCCCCTGGCCTGGCCCACCATCCGTCATTCGCTGGGCCAGGATGGCGCCCTCGAACTACCCGACGGCATCGACTGGCTGAACCTCCACGCCGCCGGTGACCTGGTCGCCCAGAGCGGACTGGCGGCCGTCGCTCCGGCCGTCCGTGACGAACTCGTCCGCAACGGCATCACTGATCCGCATACTGCCGTGCGCTACCTCGAGAAGCAGTCGCTCGCCGACCTCATCGTGCGCACCACCACCGCGTAAGGCCATCAGGGCAGGTGCAGACAGGTGCGCCTCGAGGGCCGGACCGCACGGAGACGGTCGCCGGGGCGAACACTGCTGCACGCAGCGGCAGTTGAGCCTCACAGAGAGTGCCGCAAGGCCCCCCGCATGACCTGTTCTGGCTCCTGCGCAGTGCAGTTGATCGCTCTCTGCGCCATGTTGATCGGTTGGCCTGGGGTTGACGGAGCGTGTTGCACGCCGGGGATGCCGAGATGCCCTACATGACGCGGGCCGCCCCGGGGCGGCTGTGAGCCCGCATTCGATCTACTCCTCATGGGGCGATCTGCAGGATTACGCCGCCCACGACACGGCCGGTCGCGATCTGCAGCCGCTGGTCAACCTTGTTGACACCCACGGCACCGAGGCCATCCTTACGGCCGTCGCCCACCTTGCCCCTGAGCCGCACGCCCAGGTCACCGTCTCCACCGCCCACAAGGCGAAAAGGGCGTGAATGGTCCTGCATGCTCATCGCGGACGACTTCGCCCGTCCCAAGGACAACACGCCCGACGAGCAGACAGGCCCCCCGTCGACACCCGATCCCATCGACGACGCCGAAGCCCGCCTGGCCTATGTAGCGGTCACCCGCACCCGCCAACGCCTCGACCTGGGCGGACTGTCCTGGATCCACGACCATCCGACGGTCCCCCGGTCGGCGACGACCGCGCCCGTCCACCGGCGCTGCCACAGCCTCCTGCCGCTGCCAGGACATGAAGCCAGGTGCCCGCCAGATCGGCCTGCCAGCCGGCCCGCACCCCTTCCGGGACGGCCAGGCCCGACGCGAGGCCCCGCTCCAGCACGACGGACGATGGAAACCTCGGCTATCCCGATGCACCTGACACGCGCTCACTGCTGCGACTGGGGCTGGGGATGGACAAAGACAAGTTTTGTGGTTTCCAGGCCCTTTGAGCCCGGTAGCGGTCATGCTGGTCCAGGGACGCATGTGATGCGGAGGTGGAGGGGGACTTGCCGGATCAGCCTGACTTGTTCTCCGTGCAGCAGGAGGACGACCCGGAGGGTCTAGAGCACATACCGCCATTCGTGGCACCGGTCGCTGCTGCACCGAGCGCAGTGACACGCGATCCGGTGGCACTGCGCATCGCCGAGGCCGTCCGGGACGTGTTCGGCGACTTCGGCTCCGAACACGGCCTGAGCCGCGGGGAGATAGCTCAAGCGTGTGCTGCGGTGGCCTCCGCCGACGAGTTCGATGCGAGATTCAGGATCTTCATCAAGCTTCGTCTGCTGGAGTCGCTGCGCGGCAAGGCCCACGACCAGCGGTATGTGTTCAACCCGACCAGCGGCGCAGCCTTGTTGGTCTATGAGCGGCTCGGGGAGGCCGGAGGGGTCCAGGAGATCACCATGCTGCTGGACCGGACCCGCGAAGGCCTCCTGAACGGCTCCCTGACCGAGGAGCAACTAGCCGCCAAGATTGCGCAGGCCCGGCGCAGCTTGGCGAACTACACCAACCACCTGCTGCGGCTCGTGCGGACCAGGCCCATCGAAGAACTGCTTGGCCAGCGCCACCACCATGCCCACACCACCTCGCTCGAGGAGGCAAAACACCTGGTCCACGCCGTCGCCGAGCAGTACCCCGCGCTGCGTCCTGCCGGTACCCGCCTGATCCAGGAAGCCCTGCGCTACACGGCAGCCGTCAACGAGTTCCACGACCGGCTCATGCAACAAGCCACCACCCGCCGCAACTTCAGCATGCTCCTTCCCGAGCAGTACGTGACCGCGGCCCGGCGGTCCTCCGCCGACGCGCTTGCCCAGGTGTTCGCCACGACCGTCTTCGATCCGCCGCACGTCCAGATCACCACGGGCCAGATCCTTACCGCCGCAGCCGACCACCAGCCCCCACCACCACGGCAGCGCCTGCCCCGCCCCCCGTCGCGGCCGCCCGGCCCGGACCCGGTCAAGGCCGCACGCGCCAAGGCCGCGCTCGCCCGCCAGCGACGGGAGGCCACCGTGACCCTGCTCATGGCCGGCAAGGACGAAGCCGACGTCACCGCCGCCCTGCGGGCCCTGCCCTGGCAGGCAGCGGTCAAGCATCTGATCGAGCTGCTGCGCGCCGCAGCGGACCCGGCCATCCCGTTCATGCTCGACATCTCCCGCGAGGTCATCGTGGATGGTGCAGGCCCGGTCACCTACGCCTCACCGGTGACCGCGTACCGCATCCCCGACAGCCCCCAAGGCATGGACGACGACACCGAAGCCGCACCGCAGAGCCCCCATGAGTGACCCCTACCTGCTGGCACGCGCCCGGGCCCTGCGCACGGTTCCCGTCCCCGCGGACCGCGCCGAACTCAGCGGGCTGCGCCGCGTCGTCGACGATGTGGAGCGCCGTCTGGTGGATACCGTCACACCCGACGGTATCCAGGAGCTGATGGCCGGCTGGGCCCTCGACGTGGAACCGGCCAGCGGCGCCCTGGGCGACAGCGACGCCCACCGCACTGCCTCGGCCGTCCGCCTGGTCACACTGGCCTGCTGCATCCGCCACTGCTGGCCCGACCCCAGCCAGCCGCTGTACCCGGGACAGCTCGCCGCGCAGGAGGACGTCATCGCCTCTCTGGCTCCCCTCCAGGACGCCCTCACTCCCCGGGAAGGCGTGGCCGCACTGGGCCAGAGCGCACACTTCCTGACGGCCCTGCGGTTCCTGCGCGCCTGCGGCCACCTCTCGGCGGACGTCGGCGACGGCATGATCCGCCTCGGACCCATGGTCGCGCTGTGGTCCGAGCGTGATGTGGCCGAACTCCGCGGCGGATACGACGTCCTGCCCGCCCCGAGGAAGGGCTGAACCGGTGGACGCACCGGCCCTGCAAGCCCTGTCCCATAACCGGCGGGCGGACGTCCGAGCGGCGGTCTGCGCCGTGGAGACCGCCATGCTCCCTGTGCGGCCGGCCCACTACCGCGCCCTCGCGGAGACCCCGCTGCGGGTCGTGGTGGAACAGGTCCTGGCCGCATCCGGACGCACTCTGCTCGCGGTCGGCGGCGGCTACCTCACCGGCTACACCGACGAGATCAGACAACGTCTGGCGCACGAAGGAATCGGGATTCTGCCGCGTGACGACCGCGCCGTCCTCACTCTAATCCTGCTGTTCAGCGTCGCCATTCCACGAGCGTCCGGCATCACCCTGCCTGAGCAGCTGTGGACCCAGGGCACCCCCGTGCCCAGGGATCAGCTCAAGGACTGCCAGGTGTCCGACGTGGCCCTCACCGGCGCGTTGCAGCGCCTGACCGACGCCGATCTGGTCCGCCGGACCAAACCCGGCTACGTCCTGGGCAACCAGTTCCTGCGCCTGACACCGGCCGTGGGCGCCGAGCTGTTCGAACAGCTGATCCTGCTCGCCGACCCCGACGGTCCCCTCGCCGAATCGATCCGTCGCCGCCGCGCCCTCCGCGCCGTGCCCCCGGCTGCCGCTCCCGACCACGAGGTGCCCGACACACCATGACTACTCCGCCCGCGTCCGATCCGTCCCGGGGCATTGTCGGCGACCGCCAACTCGTCGGTGTCCAGACCTTCGACATCGCCCGCCTTACGTCACACGCTGTTCCGATCCTCCCGGAGACCTTCATCGCCGTCTCCGGCCTCGGTCCCAAGGACGACTCGAACGGCTCCGGCAAGACCAGCTTCCTCATCGCCGTCTCCCTGCTGCTGGCCGACCCGCAGTGGCGCCTGGAGGCCAACGGGGGTCGGCACGCCAGCGGTATCCTGTTCCGTCCCGACGCAGCCGGCGTCGACCAAGCTCACCATGCCTCGCCGGTCACCCACGGCTACATCGTCGGCGTCTTCGCTCACCCCGCGGACCCCGCCACCAGCTCGTTGACCGTGTGGGTCCGCATCGCCACTACCGCCCCCTACCTG
This sequence comes from Streptomyces sp. McG3, assembly GCF_018619185.1. Lineage (GTDB taxonomy): Bacteria > Actinomycetota > Actinomycetes > Streptomycetales > Streptomycetaceae > Streptomyces. The sequence goes on from NZ_JAAXYC010000038.1 coordinate 13,192, forward strand.
CAAGCCAATTGGACCGAGGGCCTGCACCTCGCCGACGCCCCCACCGATCACGAGCGCAGCATCCAGGCCGACGCCCTGTGGCGCGAGCTGGGCACACGCCAGATCCTTTCCGCCCGGGCCATGGCCGAGAAGCTCTACGGCACCGCCCCGCGCTGCCTCACCTACCTCGACACCGCCCTGCGCCCCCCCGTTCCCTCGCTGCTCAGCCAGCAGCTGACCGAGATGGAGCCCCACGACATCGGCCGGTCCCTGATCGCTCTGTCGGGCATGACACACCTGCTGGAGGAGGAAGAGGACCTGCGCGGCCAGGCCCTGGAACACCAGATCAACCTCGACAAGGCCCAGACGGAGCACGCCCAGGCGCTGCTCGCAGAAGACGACGTGATGAGAGGCGTGCAAGCCCGCGAGGCCGCCCGCCTCGCCCTCCAGCGCGGTCACGAGGCATGGCGCCGCTACCTTGCCGCCTCCTTCCGCGACGCCCACGACAGCGACCAGCGCATCGCCGCGGCCATGGAGGAGGAGAGGCAGGCGGCCGCGACAGTCGCAGACTTGGTGCAGGAAGCCGAGGACCATGTGACCTCGTTCGGTTCCGCCGCGGACCTCGCCACCCAGGAGAGCGAAGCCCGCCAGACGTGGTCCGACGCCCAAGCACATGCACGCGAACTGTCCAGCAAGATGACGGAGTTGACCACCCAGCAGGCGCTGCTGCACAGTCAGCGGACCACGCTCCTGCCCCAGGCACAAGGCTGGGACGGCAGCGACTGCGCCACCGCGGCCGCCCGCCTGGAACGATGCCAACGCGATCACGCCAAGGCTGAGCTGCAACGCCTGGATGCCGAAGACATCGCCACCCGAGCCCGCACGCACCTGCACAACGTCGAACGGGGCCGCAGTGGGAAGGCCGGCCACGCCATCGATCTGCTGAGCGAACACCGCATCCCCGCGCACGGCCTGCTCGACCAGCTCAACGTGGACGAGGCCGCCCGCCCCGCGTGGGAACCGCGTCTGGCGGCCTGGCAGGACGCGATCGTCGTCGAACCCGAGCATGAAGAAGAGGCCCGCCGCCTTCTGCATGCCGCTCTGCCCGGCGCGCAGATCATCTCGTCCGGCGAAGGGCAAGAACGCCTGCCCGAGGGCATGCACAGTACCCTGAACGTGGCACGGTTCCTCGGCACCCTTCAAGAACGTCTGATCCCCTCGGCCGACGGCGCTGCCGTCCATGACCAGGCGCTGGCGCTGACCGTGACGGGTGGCTTCACGACCCCGCTGGCCGGGCGCGAAGCCCGGCTCCGACAAGCCCGCGACGATCTCGCAGCCGCCGAGCAGGGCATTGCTGAGGCCGCCGAGGCAGTGACCGTTGCTGCCGCTGCCCTCACCCTGGCCACGACCCAGCACGTGGCCGCCGAGGCCGCTGAAGAACTCGCACGCCTCCGCACCCGAGAGAACGACCTTCAGACCCAGATCGACGAACTGACCGGCCGCGTCAACAAGGCCGCGCACGACGAACAGAAGCTCCAGCAGACCTGGAAGGAAGCCGTAGCCCGGCACGCCTCCCACGAGCAGCTCCTCGCCAATGCAAAACTCAAACTGGAAGCGGTCAGCAAGGCGCTCAAGGAACGGCACCGCACCCTGGCGGCTCTTGAACGCCAGCGCAGCCAAGTCGCAGCAGCTCAGTGGCAGCTGCAGTGGGACGGCACCCTCGAAGACGCCGTCCGCCTCTTGGATCCGGCATCGGACCAGGCTCGTTCACCCCGGCCGGCGACCCTGCACCGACAGGCGCAGGACGAACTACGCAAGGCCTACGAGTACTACGGGCTGGACGGCACCCCAGGCGCAGACGTCGGCGAAGACCTCCGCGCCGGAGAGGAGACGATGCGGGCCTTCTCCGACACCGACCCTACGGTCCTGCCCACCCTCACCTTCACCGACGTGGCAGCACCGCTGGACAACCGCCTCGCCGGCCACCGCGACCAGGACGAGGTGGCCGCAACGCGCATTACCCGCGACCAGCAAGCCCGGCAACAGGCGATCGCAGAACTCACCACCGGGGTCGCCACCTGCGTCCGCAACCTGGAAACCCTCCAGGACATGATCGAAAAGCACCTTGACGGCCTCTTCGCCCAGATCAGCGACGCCTTCAACGACCTCGATCTGCGTGGCGACGGCCACGGAGCCAAGCTCGAGCACATCAGCGTCCGCCCCCAGGGCGCCGGTGACTGGCAGTGGCAAGTCATCCCGCGGTGGAAACGCTCCCGCAGCGGCGGATATGTCTCCTACCGAGAAAACGCCAACAGCGCCCAGGTCAAGGTGCATGCCATCCTGCTGGTCCTCGCGGCACTCCTGGCCGACTCCCAGACCCAGGGCAGAGTCCTGATCCTGGACGAACTCGGCAACAGCCTCGGGGAGGTCAATCGCAAGGACATGCTCGCCGCCCTGCGCGACGTCGCCCGTGACCAACACCTGACCATCCTCGGCACCTGCCAGGACAGCGTCCTCGCCGACGCCGCCGATGTCTGCGGGGAGCTGTTGTGGTTCGTCCACGCATCAGCGGCCGACATCATCAACCAGCCCACCAACATCTGGGCCTTCGACAGCAACGGTGACCGTACCCAACTCACCGAAGACTGGATCACCGCAGGACGCGCCCATGCCTGATCCCACTCCCAGGCCGCCACTCCTCATCGGCGAGGCACACGGCCGCGAGACCGTCCCCTTGCGTAACCTGCCGCCGGGCATCACCGCCGTCACCCTGCCGCGCATCACCAAGGACGCCGACGACACCATCCACGTAAGCGTCCCCAGGGACCAGCGACGGCGGGTCAGTCCCCGGCAGGTCGACCTCGTCGCCGATCACCCCGTCAGCCCCTATGAGCCGCCGCCCGCCCTGACCACCCGACAACTGATGAAGGTCCTGCGGACCAAGACCACCAAGCGCTGGCCCACCATCCAAGCCGACCTCGGCGACAACGCCTGGCAGGTCGTGGTCGACCTCATCCGCTGCGGCGCCGTCATCCTGCGCTGCGACGTCGTCAACGGCACCGCCTACAGCCCGCGGTCCTGGACCCTGACCCAGTCGTGCGCCGAACTCGCCGAGGACAAACTCGCCGAACTCCAAGGCCGCCAGCACCCCGAAGACCTGCACCGCGAGCTCCTCGACGTCATGTCCGACATCCCTCAACTCGCCCATGAACACGCGCTGCTGGCCAAGACACCACCCGGGCGCGTCCTGAAAATCCCCGAAGGCACCGCCACACGAGCCGAGGACTGGCGCGTGTACGAGGTCGCCATCCGGGCGGCTGGCATCTGGTGGCCCGCCCAGGACACCCCCCGCAAGATCACCGCCAAGGAACTCGCCGGACGCAGCCTGCGCAACACCAAGAGCGCCTGGACCCCAGCCAGGCAACAGGCCTTCTCCAACCTGATCGGCATCCCCTTCGACCAGGCCGTCGACAAGGCCGACACCGAACTACGCATCCGCGGCCCCCTGCAGTGGCGCGTCGGAACCGTCATCGCCGATGCGGCAGCCTGCAACCCCTGGCTCGCCCTTCCCGCCCGCGGTGTCCGCGCCCTCGGCATGATCTCCTGTGACGCCCAGGGCATCTTCCTGATCGAGAACGAGGACACCTTCGAACAGGTCTGCAAGATCCCGGAGATCGCCGATACCTGGCTGTGTATCTGGGGCAAGGGCTACGCAACCGACGGGCTGGCCGAGTTCCTCCGCGGCCTCGAAGGCCTGCCCGTTGCGGCATGGGGCGACCTCGACGCCCACGGCATCCGCATCATCGGGAACCTCGCCGACCGCATCGGGCGGCCCGTTGCCCCCGTCGCTATGACCGTCGACCTCTACCGTGCCGGCACCAAATACCACCAGGAGCCCGCGAAACTGGAGGAGAACCGCAAGCTCGCCGCCCGGCTCGCGCACCAGGCCATCGAGGCCCTGCGCGATCTGGCCGACGAGATCGCCCGAACCGGCGGGCACGGCTGCGAGCAGGAGACCCTCTACGACGATGTCCTGCCCGCACTCCCGGGCCTGCTGAAAGCCGTGCCGGTGCCCGACAACTGCTGACCTTCCGGCACACGACAGAGCGGGGCGGTTGGGACTGTCTTCCACCGCTCCTCGCCCTCCCACCGTGGGCGGTGGCGGCCTCGAACGGCAACCTCAGCTGTGCCGTGTGGCGCGCAGTGCGGACGGTCGGCACCCCAGCTCACGGGACAAGCATGCTGGCGGGCCGGGTCAAGTCGAGTCGGGGCAGACGCCCGGCGTGTGCACGCAGATGGCGTGCCTCGGCGACCAGCACGGGGGCGAACACGCTGTCCCCGGGCTGGCCCGTCAGGCGGTGGTGGGCGCGGGCGCCGGCCAGCAGCTGGCGTGCCCAGGCAGGGACCGCGTACAGCGGGCAGCTGCGATGGCCGACCCCGTGGAGCTTGATGGCGGAGACGGCGCCGGTGATGTCGAGGTCGCGGGTGAAGCGCAGGCTGCCCAGGCCGACCCAGGTGAAGGCCAGCACGCTGAGCGCTCCTGCGATGAGCGGGTGCGCGAGAGTGGCCAGAGCGGTGGTGTCTTCGGACGAGAGCTCGAGGGCAGGGGCGGGTTGGGACAGCTGCGCTGTCGCCATCGTGCCGATGCAGGGGTGAGCCTGCCGTCGCGGCTTCATCGACTGCGGCAGGGCATCCGGCGGCTGCCGGGTGGGGGAGTGCCCCATCTCCACCTCCGCCGCTCCCGTCATCGCTGGCGTAGCGGGAGGAAAGGATGGGCGCGCGGCTATCGGTCCCGGCTCGGCGAGCAGCGCCTCGAACTGGTCCCGGCCGCTGATACGGCGCTCCACGCGAGCAAGCACCGGCGGCAGCCCACGCGAGGCCTTCTGCCACAGCAGCGTCAGCTGAGCCCCCGTCGACTCACGCCAGGCGAGCAGTTGGTCGATGCGCCGGGTGGTCAGCAGGTGGGCCCGGGGGACCACAACGTGCCGTACCCCCATCGCGATGCCCCAGGCAGCCGCGGCGAGCCAGGCCGCGTTCACCGAGTCCAGCCACACATCGGGGGAGTGCGGCCCGGGCGCCAGCCGCTTGCCTAGCGCATACAGCATGTCGTGCGCCAGCGCGGCCGGGCTGCCGCTGGCCGGCGTCGGCTGCACGGTGATGCGGCCTTCTGCGGGCCGGTGGGCCTGCAGCGCCGCCCGCGTGTAGAACAGGTCGTCCCGCTCATCCACCACGATCGTCACGTCGCCGTAGATCAGCGCCACCGCCTCCCTTCCGGCCGCGCACCACACACCGGCCCCGGACGCGGAGATGCCAGGGCCGGTCTGTGCGGCGTGCGAGGTTGTCGGCGGCGGCCCGGGTTCGCCGGGCCGCCGCGCATGTGCGGCCGTTGCTACATGCCGCCCAGCTTGCTGTACACCCAGTTGACGAGGTCCTGGCTGATCTCGGTCAGCCCTTTCTTCTGCATGCCGTTGAGCAGGTGCTTGGTGATGGTGGCCCAGTTGCGGAAGTTGCCGTGCGCCGCGGCCCGGTCGATGCCGCGGATCATCTGCGGGTCCACCCCGGCCCACAGGGAGTGGAACGCCGGCAAGGTGGCGACGACCTCCGCCTCGGGCATGCGCGTGAACTTCTGCCAGATGAAGATCCGCGACGCCAGCATCGGTTCGCGCTTGAGGACCCTGAAGCAGCCATCGCCGCCGGCGAAGATCACCGCGATATCGGTGTCGCGGTCGTCCCACAGGTGGCGCCAGTACTCGAACGAACTGCGGCCCATCCACTGCGCCTCGTCGCACACCAGCACACGGAACGTCTGCGACAGCGTCTCCTTCAGGAGCGTGTCGAATTCGATCGGCCGGGTCGGCGGTTCCCCGGGCAGCCCCAGGGCGTTGAACAGCCCGTGGCGGATGTCGCGGGGTGTCGGCCCCGAGCGCAGCTCCAGCCGGTAGGTGTAGTCGGGGGCGATCTTGCGCAGCGCCGAGTTCACCGACATCGTCTTGCCATACCCGGCCGCTCCGTAGGCGACCATCATGGCCTTGGCGTCGATCGTCGCCTGGACGTCGTCCAGCGTCGTCATGAGCGTGTCGGTGGCCACCAGGTGCGCATCGAGACGATGGAAGTGGTCCTCGCCCTCTCCGGGCAGCCTGCCGTAGTCCATGCCGCCGCTCACGGGCTCTCCTCAGGGGTGTCGTCCTCCAGCGCGTCTACGGTCGGTGGGATCGGACGGGCCCAGCCGTCCGGGACGGGCTGGTGCGGGATGTAGTCGGGATCGGCCCGCCGCAGGTCCGCAGTGGCCGATTCGGCAAGTTCCGCCTCGGCCTCCGCCTCGGTCAGTGTCCCCAGACGCTCGGGCGGGACAGCTGTGGTGACGGCCTCGAAGCGCTCACGGCGCAGCCGCGCCGCGGCCTTCATGTCCGCGCGAAGCTGCCGCGCCTTGGCGGTGCGGGCATTGCGAACCTTGCGGACCTGCTCCTCACTGGCCGCCTCGGCCAGAACAGCGCTGCCCAGGTGCACGCCGTCCAGGCCGAAGACCTCGATGGTCATGTCGTGGTGGGGCAGGTGGCGCACCGCGACACGGACGCCTGCCTGGCCGACCATCCAGGGGGCGATGTAGTGGCGGTTGCGCCACTGCACGCCCTGCGTGGTGATGGTGCGGGTGCGTCCGTCGTCCTCGAGCCCGAAATGGGCCAGCTGCCCGGCGGGCACGTCGTGCAGGGGAGTGGCGTCGCAGCGCCACGCCTCCATCGGGGTGCGGCCGCCCAGCGCCCTGGGCCGGTGCTCGGTGTTCCACCAGCGCACCCACTTCAGCAGCAGTTCCACGAACGCCTCGAAAGACAGGGCGGGTTCGTCCGAATCCGCGGTACGCCCGCCGACGAGCGTCTGCCGGTGCACGTAGCGCGGCATGGAGACGAACAGCATGTCCTCCACCGCGCCGTTGAGCGCCTCGATGGTGCCTTTCAGATACGGGCTGTAGGCCGGGAGATCGACGACGGGCACGGCGAAGGCGCCCAGGGCGGAGGCCACGGTGGCACACAGGAACTCCTTGCCGCGGTCCACCCGGATCAGACCCGGCAGACCGCCGGCCGGGCCGAAGGGCTCGGCCCGGTCCAGGGCCATCCGCAGGGCCGCCAGCACCGCATCTGCGCTGGGCGCATGAGGCGTCACGGCCACTCCCGTGACGACTTTGGTGTGACAGTCGATGAACCAGGTCACCCAGGGCTGCACAAGCTGGTCCTCGAGCAACACCCGCACCGGCACACACTTGTGGTCGCCCTCCCAGGCGACGTTACGGTGCGTGGCCGGGCGCTGCCCGAACACATCGAACGCCCGCCGGGCGGCCTCGCCCTTGGCGAGCCCGGCCCGCTGCCCGGGCGACAGGTCCCGGCGCAGCGCCCGGTGGATCGTCGACAGCGACGGAGCCGGTGGCAACTGGGGATCGGCCAGGGTCCGCTGCTGCAGCTCGCGGTGCACGGCGGAGGCGTTGCCTCCCCACAGCACCAGCAGCCGCCGCAGCTCCGGGGTGACACTGAACCGCGTCCGGGACGCTGCGCCAACGCGGCCGGTTGCGCGCGCCGTGGCGACCCACCGCCACACCGCCCGCTCCGAACGGCCCACGGCTGTGGCGACCAGCCGCACATGCGCACTGGTCAGCTCGCCGCTCCGGTCCAGCGACAGCAGCCGCGGCAGCGCGGCCAGCCGCCCCGAGCGGGCGGTGAAAACCGCAGTGCCAGCATCCTGCGTGCCGTTAGAAGAGTCACTCATGCGGTCTGCTCCTTACATGGATACGAAGCGCAGAGGAGGGCACAAGTGCCCTGCTTCTGCGGGGTATTGGCGACCGCTCGGAAAGGACGGCGCGGGCGGTCCGCGGGGCGCCGTCAGAGCCGTGACGCGCCGTCATGCCAGCAGGGCGGGCACGGCGGAGCCGTGAGCCCGCGCCGGGTGCGGGCGTCAGCAACTTCGCTGGGAAGAGGCGTGTCCGTCGACGGCCCGACTGCCCCCTAGGAGCACCTCTGCGCCGGGCTACCGGGGAGGAGCGGCGCCCGCCGTTCCGTCGGGTGGACGGTTGCGGTCGGCGCCGAGCCAGCTCTAGTCAGCGCCGGGCCGCCATGCAGAGGCGCCCCTGTGGCGGGGCGGGAAGGAAGTACCGGGCCTGCCGGTCGCCGCACGCGCAGTCACCGGCGTCCGAAGAGGACGTCCGGGGCCGGGAGACGGGCTCCTCGGCAACTGTGGTGGCCGGCCCGGTAACTGATCAGGTGTGTTCCAGCAGGCGCCGGACCCCGTCACGGATGACTGCGGTGCGCTCCTGCTCCGTCAGCCAGTCGGCCGTGGAACCCTGGGCGGTCTTGTCGACGAACAGCACGTCATCGACGGCTTCGGCCACCGGATACAGGTGGCTGATGACCGTGACCATCTTGTCCCGGGTGACACTGCTGCGCAGCACGGAAAGGGTGTCGTCCAGGCGGTCGGAGTCCAGCGAGCCGAACCCTTCGTCCAGGAACAGGCTTTCCAGCTTGCTGTTGCTGCGGCTGTGCAGTTCCACGAGGGCCAGCGCCAGCGCGAGGGAGGTCTGGAATTTCTCCCCGCCGGAGAGAGTCTCCGGGCCGCGCGTGAGATTCGTGGCTGACTCCACGATCTTGAAGTCCTCGGTGAACGCATAGAGCCCGGTGGAGATCTGCTGGAGGATGCGGCTGCCGTGGCGGAGCAGCGAATGGGTGCGCTGTTTGGTCAGATAGGTGAGGAACTTCGTGTCGGTGAGCTGTTCGCTCACCCTCAGCCACACCACGGCCTGCTCGTCCGCAGCGGTGATGGCAGCGTCCAGAGCCTCGGCGTAGGGGATTTGGGACTGCGCGGTACGCAGGTCGGACTTGGCCTTGTCGTGCGCCGCTTCCGCATCGCTCGTCTTGCGGCTGAGCGGGTCGAGAACGGCAGGTGCCAGCAGGTCGCTCTTCTCCGGTACGGGGAAGCCCGGGTCAGGGTCGGTTTCGTTGTGGGCGGCGTCGGCTTGGAGGGTGAGTTCCTTCCCGAACGCGTGGATCTCGTCGGCGGCCCGCTGCCGGGCTTGCTTCAGTGCGCCTGTCAGTTGCTGGCTCAGCGAGGACAGGGCCAGATGGTAGGCGTCGACCATGGCCAGGTCGGCCCCGTCCGGGGTCGGAGGCAGTTCGTTGGACGTCTCGCCGCCGAGGAGGCTTTCGGTATCGGTGGCGGTGTCCGCCCAACGCTCCAGTTTCTTGAGGAGATTCCGGACGGGAATCTCAACCTTGCGCTGGCGCCGTCCCTCCAGGGCCTGCCGGTGCTCGGCGTGCTCGGTGAGGGCCTGCTGTGCTTCGTCGTGAGCCTGTGCCGTCTGTTCGAGCCGTGCGAGGCGCTGGCCGGCTGTCTCCAGCGATGAGGCGATGTCCGTCGAGGAGGGCAGGGCCTGCGGCGTTTCCTGGGCGGGCCGGATCGAGGCCGGGAGGCTGGTGACCTCGGTCAGCAGGGTCTGCAGGTCGCTCTCGTACTGCAGTCGGGCCTTCTCCAGCCGTCTGCGTTCACGCTGCAAGCGGCCGCGCTGGCGATTGAGGCCGGCCTGGGCCGCCTCCTTCTCGGCCTGTGCCGTCGCCAACCCTGCCTGGGCGCCCGTGTGGGCGGCGAGCGCTTCTGCTTCGGCGTCGCGCAAGGGCTGCACGAGTGCTTTGACCGCACGGGTGATGTGGGCCCGGCTCTTGGGGTCGCCGCCCGTGAGGACACGCGCCTGCGCGGCCGTCTGCCGGCTCAGCGTGTCCAGAGCGGTGGCCGCGCCGGGCACGACGTCCGGTCGCATCGCGTCTACCAGCTCCTGCAGCTGGAGCAGTGCAGCGTCCATGCGTTCGAGAGCGGCCAGGTGCGCACGCTGATGCTTCTGAGCCGTGTGTCCGGCCGTGCTCAGCTGGGCTGTTGCCTCCGCCGCGGCGGTCACAGCCGTGTTCACGGCCTTGGAGTATTTGGTGACCTCACGTTTGACCTTCCCAAGGGCCTTGCCGTCCAACGGAGACGGGGGAGTGAAGTTGCTCGGGACGGGCCGGGTGCAGACCGTGCAGGCATCCCCCGGCACCAGAGCCGAACCTGCCATGTGGGCGGCATCGCCGCGCTCCAGCGCGGCTAGGTCGTCCTGGGCCGCGTCCCGTGCCCCGCGCAGTTCACACAGCTCGGCTTCCAGCCTGTCGACGCGGCCGCGTTGCTCCTCGGCCGCTGCGAGCGTCGTGTTGGCCGACTGCAGATGTGTCGCCGCAGCGGCGGCTTCCTGCAGCGCACCCCGGACGGCTTCTTGGACCTGGTCGGTGTGCGCGCGGGCCTGAGTCACGGTGTGCTGCGCCAGGCCGGCGTCCTCGACGAGGGCCGCCAAGCGCTCCTCGCGTTCGGCCAGCTCCTGCTGTGCTTGCTCGTGCTCCTGCTCTTGTTCGCTGTGCTGTAGCTGCTCCAGTTCAAGCTGCTGCGCGACGGCGTCCAACCCAGCTGTGCGGCCCGGCAGGCCGGACAGCACAGTCACCGCGCCGGACAGGGATCGGACCGTGTCACCGGCCTGCGCGGCCTTGTCCAGGGCGGCCTGTGCAGCGTCGAGCTCCATGCTCAGATCGCGCCCGGCCGCTTCCTGCACTGCGGCTTCGGCATCGAGTTCCGTCGTCACCTTGGCCAGCGTGGCCAGTGTGACAACCGCATCCGGAACGCTGCGCTCACGCAGCAGCCGCGCGGCCTTGTCCAGACCGGCTTTGCGGTGCTTGTGCCCGACGGCCCGCCCCTGTGCCGCGCGCAGAGCGGCCAGCCGCTCGCGCCGGCTGGCCGCGATGCCACGCGTACGCTCCACATCCAGCGCCGCTTGTGTGGCGACAGCATGGGGATTCCGCAGGAGCTCCGCCCGGGCGCTCCTGGCGTCGAGGATGCTCGTGCTCAGGCGATCCAGCCGTACGCCGGCGTGCTTGCGGACACGTTCCAGTTCGTTGATGCCGAAGACGTGCCGCAGGATGCCGGCACGGTCGCCCCTGTTCGCCTTGAGCAGGGTGTCGAACTTCCCCTGAGGCAGCAGGACCGTACTGACAAAGCCCTTCCAGTCCAGCCCGATGAGCTGGGTGACGGCTTCCGTCACCGCGCGCATGTTGTCGACCCGCAGGTCGGTGCCGTCTTCGGCCATGGACTCCAGGAGGGCCTGCGGCTTTTTTCGGTTCGCATACAGAGTGCGCCGCACCCGCCACGGGCGGCCGTTCGCCGAGAACTCGAACGTCACGTGCATGCTGGGGCAGCCGTTGCTGATCAGTTCGTAGGCTTCCTCGGGTTTGTTCGACCACGAGTTCGCCCCGTACAAGGCGAAGATGATCGCTTCGAGGAGAGTGGACTTGCCGGCCCCGGTGGGGCCCAGGATGGCGAGCAGACGCTTCCCGGTGAAGTCGATGGTGCAGGTACCGGGGTAACTGCGCATTCCGCTGACGATGAGCCGGCTGGGCTTCACGAGGCCTCCGTCCAGGTGTCTTCCAGCGCAGCGCGGAGCATTTCCTCGGCGTGTACCGGGGGCAGCGTCTCGTCGTCGAGCTCGTTGAGAAGGTGGGTGAATGCGGTGACGGTGGATTCCGCAACGGTGCCGCTCAGCCCCTCGCGTGCCAGATAGGCGCGGAAGGAGTCGGGGAGCTCCGGCTCTTCGCCGGGGTCACTGTCCATGACCGTGTCGTCGTCCGCTTCGCGTGCCGGTGCGGGGTTGATGAGGATCGCGTGCGGGACGACCTCGGCGATCTTGTGGCTGACGAGCATGTCTGGTTCCTCGCCGACGATCACCGGTTTGAGGAAGGTCCCGTCGTACTGGGCAGCTGACGCCCTGAGTTCGTCGAGGGTTCCGGTGAATTGCGTCAGGCGCCGTCCGCTCGAGAGCCGGCGAGGCAGGGCCCGCACCGGCCGTCCGGGTTCGGCGTCGACGATCACGACGCTCTTGAACTGGTCGGCTTCACCGAAGTCGATTGCGAGCGGACTGCCGGCGTAGCGGGCGGTGTACTTGGCGCCCCGCACCGGTTGCGGGCGGTGGATGTGTCCGAGAGCGGCGTAGGAGACCTCCGGAAGATTCTCGGGGCCGGTCTCGAAGTCGTCGTCCACGGCCCGTTCGCCCGGGGAGCGTGTGGCGCCGGTGACGTACACATGGGCTGCGAACAGCAGGATGTCCCGGTCTGGGTCGTACCCCTCGTGCATGGCCGTCATCAGCTCCGCCTGCAGCCCGCGCATTCCCTCGGCGTAGTCGGCGTACGACGTGTCGGTCGCGGAACGCTGCCAGAACCGGTTCGGATGCACGAACGGCAGGACCGCCAGGCGGATTCGCTGCTCACCACCGCAGGCGTCGAAGGTGAGGACGCCGCCCTCGTGCGCCGGGCGGAACTGGTCGGCGAAGAACAGGCCCCGGCCTCGGGAGGGGCCGGTCATGGAACCGAAGAACTCGAAGTACGCGGGGGAGTCGTGGTTGCCGGCCAGGACCACAGTGGGGGCGACGGCGGCGAGTTCGCTCAGCGTGCCCATGGCGCGCGTCATCGCCCGGATGCCGGGACGGGAGTGGTGGAACAGATCGCCGCTGTGGACGATCAGGTCCGGCCGGCTCTCCTGGGCGATGGCCACGATCTCGGCCAGGACGGCGTCGAAGTCCTCGTCGCGTGGATGCCCGTGAAAGACGTGGCCTAAATGCCAGTCGGAGGTGTGGAGCAGTCTCATGCCCGTGCGCCCTTCTGGGAAGCGAGGCGTAGGAGGGCACCGGTGGTGCCTTACGAGCCCGGAACACTACACCAAAAACACAGGAAGAAATCTGGTCGTCATGGGTCACTGCTAGCATGCAGGCATGGACGAGCATCTGGTCGCTCTCGAGAAACGCATGCAGCAGCTGCAGGAAGCGATCCGGCAAGCGCTCGCGGAGCACGACAAAACCCAAGCGAGCCTCCTGAGCAAGGAGCTGACGCGCACTCAACGCGCCTGGGACGTGCTGTGCGGTCTGGACGACGGCCCGGACAAGACAGAGGCCGAGCCCGCAGCACCGGCATCCTCAGAGCACGATGACAGCGCCCTGCCGGTGCGCGACCAGATCCAGCAGGCGCTCACTCTCCTCACCGTCCCCGCCGCACCCAAACTGCTCAGCCAGGTCCACCAGGCGTTCTTCTCCGGCCCGCTGAACACGGCACGCCTGACCACCCTGCGCCGCGACGAGGAACGCTCCTTCCGATCCGCTCCCTACGCACGCCCCTACTACATCTGCGCCGCTGTGACCTCCGACCTGCTCTCACCAGCCCGCGCCCTGCTCGCCCTGAGCACCTGGCCGCTGGAACAGCGCCTGGTGGGGCCGCTCACCCAGCGAGTCCACTTCCTCACCTCGGCTCTGCGGCTCGCCGACGCCGCCGAACACCGCCCCGGCGAACCCCAACCGTCGCCGCACGTCCAGCAACTCCTCCAGCACTACAGCCGCAACATCCACGGCTACACCACCCGCGGCCCGCTCGATCTGGACGCGCTGCGCCAGGCAGCCGCAGCCGAACTGGAAATCCACGCCGACGACGACGCTGACACCCGCGCCGAAGCCGCCCGGCGAGCACGCCAGCAACTCGGCGACGCGGAGCAGCTCTTCGGCAACACCCTGCGCAACGTCACCCGCATGCGCCGCACCGCTTAACAGCCCCGCAACCCGCACGGCTGTGCTCTGCCCTCCAAGGAACCAAGTGACCTCGCTCGACGCACGACTGGGCGCATTACGCGGAACCGCACCGCCCCTCCCGCACAACGCACGCACCCTGGCAGCGCTAACCACCAATCCGAGCTGCGACCGCCGCTCCCTGCTGGACGCGGCCGGCATCGACAAAGACGCCCTCGCCGCCCACCTGGGCCTGCCGCGGCCATTGAGGAAATCCCGGCTCGCCCTCGACTACGGCCTCGCCTTCGAACACAAGGTCACCGCCCAAGCAGGAGCCCCCCTGGTACCGCTACTCCGCCACGCCTTGGGCCTGACCCCGTCCGAGGTGTCCTACGAGGACGTCAACAGCGTCGGCAGCGACGACGACAGGTCCCCCCTGGCACTGCGCCGCGCCCACACCCGCTCCCGCATCCTCAGCACAGCACACCGCAGGTCAGACACCCCTCGCACCCTGCTCGACCACCCCGTACTGCGTCTGACCGTCGCCGGCCACCAGGTCTACCTCGAGCCGGACGTCATCGCCTTCCAGCGCGATGGCCTCTTCCACATCGTGGAGATCAAATCCTTCCCCGTCATCCACGGACAGCCCGACCCCATCAAGGCCAACGCAGCACTGACCCAGGCCGCCGCCTACGTCCTGGCCCTGCGAGAACTCCTCGCCGACGACGGCCTCCCGCCAGACCGCGTTTCCGACACCGTGATCCTGGTCAACCCGCGCAACTTCACCCGCCACCCCACCGCCACGCCCTTCAGCGCCCACAAACAGATCAAGAACCTCAGCCGCCACCTCGGCAGACTGAGGCGCCTGCCCGAACTGCTGGACAGGCTTCCCCCCAACACCACCTTCGACCTGGCGCCCGGCCCCGACCAGAGACCGACCCGGCCCCGCGACGAACTCGCGGACGCGCTCGCCACCGCGCGGCCGCACTACACCCCCGGCTGCCGCAACCACTGCGACCTGGCCTTCCACTGCCGCACCGAAGCCCGAAACCAGAGCAGGACCGCCGCCCTGGGCACCGCAGTCCGCGACGACCTCGCGGGAATCGACACCATCGCCACGGCCCTGGCCCTCACCGACGGGCACCTGCACCCCTCGCAGGACCAGCACGACATCACCCGGGCCCTGCGCCACGCACAGCGCGTCCACGCAGACCTCCGGACGGACACCGCATGATCCGGCTCACCTCACTCCTGCGGATGCGCGCCGCCCACACCGGCCACGCCCAACGCACCAGCCAGCTGCGCCACCTCCACCTCAGCGACCAGCCGCTGATGCTGCTGGCGCTGAAACGCACCGGCCCCGCTGCACGTCCGCTGGCCGTCATGCTCGGCACCGACCCGCACCGCCCCCAGCTCCTGCTCGCGCCACCCTCGGGCAGCACCGCCCCCATGCTCGCCGCCCTGGCAGACGCCGTCACCGCCTACATCGAAGCCTGCCAGCGGCACAGCGAACACCTGCCCGCCACCTCCAGCAGACCGGCCCGCCGGCGCTACACCGACGCCCCCCAGATCCTCGTCCCCAACCCCCAGACCGTGCAGCACCTGAAAGACCTCGGAGACGACCTGAGGTTCCGCAGCGTCGACGACCAGACTCCCGGCTCCCAAGCCGTCCAGCGGCTGGGACACTGGCTCACCTATCTCACCGACCGCGCCGACCTGGCCGGCTCAGCCGCCCTCATCCCCATGACCGGCTTCCTCACCATGCACTGGGCCAGCGGCCAGAGCCCCCAGGAAGACGAAGACCTGGCCACCCTGCTGGCCTGGATCGACCCGCCCCGCCATGCCGTCTCGGGACGCGACGCCGCACGCACGGCAGAAGACCCCGCCACCCACCGCCCGGCAGGACCAGCCACCGACGCCGCCTTCGACAACGACCACCTGGCACCCCTGTTCGACGCCTACGCCCGTGCCCGGCGACGGGACTCGGGCCAGGAGCAGACCCGCACCCTGCAAGAACTCGACCACCTGCTGAGCGCCCACCTGCACCCCACCTGGGAGCTCATGTGGCAGGCCTACACGCTCCTGCAGGCCCTTCCCGAAGCCAGGGGCACCGCACGCCGCTGGGGCCACGAACGCACCGCCTTCACCGACGAATGCCTCCACCTGGCCCAAGACGGACGCCCCCGGCCAGCCCGCGACCACGCCGTTGCCGCCGCCGTCCGCCTGACCCGCATGGAACACGCAGCCGCCGCCTTCGCCGCCGACCGCGCCACCGACGACCCCTTCGTACGGGCCGAACTGCGCACCACCGGCGAAGCCTTCGGCGGTCCCGTCGCCACCGTCGACCCGGAGCACACCCTGCGCGGACCCACCGGACGGACCCTATGGCGGCCCCGGCTCACCGTGTCCACCGCGGACCCCGTGCCCATGGAACTAGGCCAGCTCCTTGCCTGCCACACCCACCCCAACGCCCTCTACAAGATCTGCGAGGTCACGCCCGGCGACGGCGACACCCTCGTCGAACTCGAGATCACCGCCGGCATGGGCACCGTGGCCCGCCCCAACCACGCCGTCCTGCCCGAAGCCGGTGTCTTCCTCGTGTTCACCCTCGCACCCGCCCCCTACCGGATGCCGGAATTCCCTACACGAGACCAGACGCCCTGGACCCACGGCGGGCCTCCTGCCGACCCGCCGGACCACAGCGACGGCGACGGGGACGAGGAGAAACAGTGACACCGCCCCACCCGCAGCAGCAGACGGCCCAGACCGCCCGCACCGTCCTGGAGCAGCTGCCCACCCTCACCCACCGCGCACTCGTCGTGGACTCCCCGCCCGGCGCCGGGAAATCCACCCTGGTCGCCCAGGCCGCCGACGCCCTCACGCGACCCGGCGCCCCCTGCGTCGTCATCGCCCAGACCAACAGCCAGGTTGACCACCTCGTGCGGCGATTCACCCGGCACCACCCGCACCTGCGGACCGCCCGGCTCACCGCAACGGATCACACCCTCCCACACGACCTGCAGACACATCCCAGCATCCGGATCGCCACCCGCATCGAACCCCTCGAGACGACGGCCGACGTCATCGTGGGAACCGCTATGAAATGGGCCACGGTCAGAGGCCGCCAATGGCCGTGGGCGATCATCGACGAGGCCTACCAGATGCGCTCCGACACGCTCTTGCTGACCGCAGGCCTCTTCGACCGGGCCCTCTTCGTCGGAGACCCCGGCCAGCTCGACCCCTTCTCCGAAGCCGACACCGACCGCTTCCACGGCCTGCCTCACGACCCCGTGAACAGTGCGATCGCCGTCCTGCTCGCCAACAATCCCGACCTGCCCGTCCACTGCCTGCCCGTGTCCTGGCGCCTGCCGCCCTCGGCCGTCCTCCCGATCAGCAACGCCTTCTACCCCTTTACGCCCTTCCACGCCGCAAGCTGCGAAGCCGACCGCACCCTCACGTTCTCCCCCCTCGACATCCGCACCCCCACCGACGAGGCCATCGAACACGCCGCCCGAACCGGATGGGCACTGTTCGAACTACCGGCCCGCATCGCCGGCCGGCACGACGCCGAAGCCTTCCACGCCACCCTCGGCATCGCCGAGCGGATGCTGACCCGGCGCGCCATCACCATCTGCGAGGAAAACCCCGAAGGCCACACCCTGCAGCCCGGCGACATCGCCATCGGCACCGCCCACCGCAGCCAGACCCACGACATCCGCGCGCTCCTGGCCCGCCACTACCCCCGGCTCCACGGCATCACCGTCGACACCGCCAACCGGCTCCAAGGCTGCGAATTCCGCGTCACCATCGCCCTGCACCCCCTCTCCGGCCGTGGCGACGCCTCCGCCTTCCACCTGGAAGCCGGCCGCCTGTGCGTCCTCACCTCACGCCATCGCCACGCCTGCATCGTCGTGGCCCGCGCCGGCATCGCCGAACTCCTGGACGCCCACCCCTTCAACGCCCCCGCACACCCCGGAGCCGCTTCCAAAGTCGCTGACGGCTGGGAGGCCAATCACGCAGTCCTGGACCACCTGGCCGACCACACCATCGGTTCCCAGGCGCAGCCCGGCCGCCGACGCGGATGAGCAGCATCCGGCACCACGCACACGATGTGCGCACTGGCCGGGCCGCAGACACCTGCGGCGTGCCAGCCAGGTGGTTGGTGCATCCAGACGCCCTGTTTTGAGGCCGGGGAGGCGGTAGCTGGGGAAGGCCTCGTTGATCTGTTCTTGCAGACGCTCCAGCAGCCCCGCCAGCCCGGCCCCACCGCGTGGATCCGCACGGGGATCTGTAGCGGGTGGGGGCCAGGGGTGGCGGGGTCGTCAGTCATTGCCTCGTCCACCCACGGCGTGTTCCTGTAGGCCCCGCCCACGCGGTGCTCAGTCCTCGTCGTCGTGGGTGGCGTCGCCTTCGGCTGCTGACATGTGGTGGATGCTGACGCCTGTTCGGCAGCGGGAAGCACCGATCGTGTCCTGCAAGCGGGTAAATAGGTCAGGACGGATGAGCAGGTCCGCTCCTGCGACCACGGGCAGGAGAGGCTCGTAGCTTCCGTCGTGGACGAGGTGACCGTGCCACTGACGACAGATCAGTGCTTCACCGGCGGTGTCGCTGAGGCTGAACCCGCAGATGCCGTTCGTGGGTTCAAGGTCGAGTGCGGCCACGACGCTGGCGGCGGGGGCAAGTATGTAAGGAGGTAGGCCGAGGCCGCTTCGGCGGCGGGGCGCGTCGACCATGCTGGTGCTGCCGGCGGTGGTGAGCGCCATGAGCGCCTGGTCCGCGGCGCTGATGTGCGCGGCTGCCGACTCGGCCCGCGGGAAGCCGAGTCCCAGCCGACGCCACGGACGGGTCCACAGCTGCCGGGGGGCCTGGGAGACGGGCAGCGTGTCAGGCGGTGGATCGCCGTTGAGGGCCTCCAGGCCGACGATGATCTGTAGTTGGCGGGCGGGCCGATCTGGATGGCGGCGTGCAGGGGTGCGCTGCCGCTCGAAGAGGCCGATCTGTACCCAGCCTGCATGGGGGCCGTCGTCCACGCGAGCAAGGGCTGCGGCGCCGCCCGGCAGGATGCGCAGGCCTGTGAGCGAAGCGAAGCCGGGCGTCGGCCACGGTTTGTCCGCTTGATGGCTGTCGCTGAACCAGGGTGCTGGATCGAGCGAGCACACCAGCGCCTCGGGACGGGTCAGGGGGCGGGGAACGCGGGCGAGTTCGGCCCGCAGGGCTGCCCGGGGGTCGTCACGCAGTCGTGCGGCCGCGTGATGTTCGAAGTTTTGGGCGTTGCCGAGCTGTCCGGCTTGGGCGAGTGCGGCGCGCAGGCCGGCGGCGGCGTGCTGCAGGGCGTCTTCGGCGGAGGCGTGGTCGGCGAGGTAGGCATCGGGAAGTTGGCTGCGGTGTCCATTGGTCAGCAGGTTCAGCTGAGTTCCCATCAGCGTTTCGACGTCCGGGAAGGCATCGGCTACGAGGTCGATGACGGTCTCACGAAGCCCGGGTGGGTTGCC
This sequence comes from Streptomyces sp. McG3, assembly GCF_018619185.1. GTDB lineage: Bacteria > Actinomycetota > Actinomycetes > Streptomycetales > Streptomycetaceae > Streptomyces. The sequence continues at coordinate 32,254 of NZ_JAAXYC010000038.1, forward strand.
GGCGGCATCGAGGCGATCACCCAGATAGTTGTCGACGAGGTCGGCCGCGTATTGCCGCGGGTCGTTCATGCGCTCTCCTTGGGGTCGGAGAGGGCGGCAACGGCGCGTACGAGTATCGGATGGGCCGCAGTCGCTGGCGGTGAGGGCGGCTGGTGGCCGGCGCGGGCCAGGACGGCGGCGGCCTCGGCGCGGACGGACAGCATGTCACTGCCGCACAGCGTCACGAGCTGGTCGAGGAGGGCGGCATCCAGGGGCCCGTCAGGCAGGTGGCTGTGCAGGACGGTCAGGAGCCAGGTCAGGGGGCCAGCGCCGAGGCTGAAGGAGAGGACGTGTGCGAGTGCAGCCCGGGCCGGGCCGGGGCGGCCGGCCAGGAGAACCGTCGCTGCGATTAGGGCGCGGCGTTTGTCGCCGCGTTCGGGCAGGGCGAGCGTGGCCAACGCAAGCCGGCACAGCGCCGTGTCGATGTCGTGCTGGGTGGTCTGCTCGGGCACAGGGAGGTAGGCGCCGTGGTCGAGGCGGGCGCGGCCGGGCAGGCGGTGGGCGATGACCTCGTATGCCGCGTCCCAGCAGGCGAGGGCGCTGGCAGCCGTGGGCGAAGCGTGCGGGGGCTGAACGGCGAAGGCCGAGACCAGGGCCAGGCTGACGCCGATTGTGCGGTGGTAGGACCCCTCGGTAACGGCGTGGGTCACCTGGTCTGCGAGATTGTGGGCTGCGGTGTCGGCGTCTGCGGCATGCGCCTGCCGCCACAGATCCAGCCGGTCGTTGCCGGCGAAGGAGCGCCAGCCACCGCCGCCGCGCGTCTTGGTGTAGGCGAGCATGCCCGCCGTGGCCGCGAGCGGGCCCAGGACATTGGGGTCGGTGTCCTGGCGCATCTGGAATCCCGAGGCGAGGTCCGCCAAGAGCTCAAGGGGGCTGGAGGGGGTCATCTCGTCGGCGATGCGGTGCAGGAGCTGGATGGCGGCTTCGGCTCCCTGGCCGTCAAGGATCTCCAGTAGCCGCCAGCCGACCGCGTTGGCCAGGGCGTCCCTCGACCACCGCGGGCCCGAGGGGGCGTCGTATGCCTTGCTGTTGCGGTCGCGGACTGCGGCAAGTACGCCGGCGGCACCTTCCGGCAGCGTCGGGCGCTGCTGGGCGTGCAGGTAGGCGCCTGTGGTGGGGCGCTTCTCGGGGCCCGACCAGTTGCGGGAATTGTTGGTGGGCACGGGACGGGGCGTCCAGGGCGGGCCGCCTTCGCCGCCACAGCGCTGTGCCGCCGTGCGCAGCGCAGCGGTGGGCTCGGCTCCGGCATTGTGCGACACGGCGAACAGGGTCTGGTCGTCGTAGGTGGAAGTGATCGCGTTGGCCAGCACCGGCAGGAGACGCAGTGTGTGTGCCGCGTCGTCGGCGGGCAGGTCGGCGAGCCGTGTGAGCAGGGCGATGTCCTGGTCGATGCTGCGGCCTCCGGGCCCTGCCGCGATGCGGAGCGCGGCCAGGACGACGGGATCGGCCCTGTCCGCCTGGGTGGTCAGCAGCTGGTGGTGGGCCGCGTCCACCCGGCTATCGGGCAGTCCGGGCTCGGTCAACAGTACCTGGGCGCCCAACTGCGCGGCAGCCTGCGGATCCAGGCGCGTCAGCAAGCGCCACCACTCGGCAGGCGTTCCCGCCGTCCCCCGCCCGTCGGTGCGGTCCGCGACGAGATAGACAAGAGGCTGCGTACGCGCCAGCCGCACACGCGCCTGGACGGGATCGGCTTGCACCAGCTGGGGCAGCGGATCGAGCAGCTCCTCGATCGTGATGTCCTTGTGGCTGCCGTAGGCGGCCAGGTCGCGGGCGGCGCGTTCCCAGCAGCGTTGCGCCTCGTGTGGGTCGTCGCAGGCGAGACTCACGCGGGCCATCTCAAGCTCGAAGTCGGCGTCCTCCGCGTACAACGCACGGCTCTCGGCTTGTGCTGTGCGCAGCGTGCCCATGAGCTCGCGCACGACATCGGCCCCGGCCTGGCCGACGCTCGCCGTGAGCAGGGACAGCAGCTCCGTGGTGACCAGAGGGCCAGTTCCGGCCATGCCCATGAGGGAGGTGGTGGTGCCGCGGCTGACGGTCTGCAAGGAGGTGATGCCCAGCGCGACGTCGTTGCCCCGCAGCAGCGCGACACCGTCGTGCAGCACTTGCCGCACCTGCCGATGGATGTCCGCAAGATCGCAGGCCCGCGGCTGGCCCGTGAACGCGTGCGCGTGCTGGGCCAGTTGCTCGAGTGCTACACGCACGGTGGCGGACGCGGTTTCGGCCGAAAGGGCGCCCGCCTCGATATCACGGTGCAGGCCGACAGTGGCGAGAGTGAAGCGCAGCCAGGCACGGTAGAAACCTTCGCCGTCCAGAAGGGGGAGCAGCCGGACGGGCGCCTGCGGATCGGCTGCGTGCGCCACCGTGAGCAGTGCCAGCCACCTGCTCACCGGCTCCGACAGGCCGCTGGCACGGTCGGTCAGCACCTCGCGAGTTGCCTCAGTGAGAACAGCGCTGATATCTCCGGAAAAGACCTCCTCGGCCAGGTCCGCCGTTGTCAGACCATGACGGAGCAGACGCCGCGGGTCGCACGGGCCGCTCGCCCAGGCCGCCGTGGCCAGCGTGCGCGCCGACGGCAGTTCGCCGCCGGCGCTGTCGCGGGCATCGGCCAGATACAGCAGAAGTGCGGTGCGCCGGTCGGAACGGTCGATGAGCTCGACGCTCTCCACCAGCGGAACGAAACCGAGACAGTCCAGCAGCACATCGAGCGCAGGCTCCAACGGCGGCGGGTTCTCCTGGTCAAGGAATTCAGCCACCCGCCGCGCGAGCGGGCGTTCAGGGGCAGAACGGTCGGTATCGCGGTCCGGCAGCCGGATCCGTCCGCGCAACTCCGCAAGGAAGACGGACTCGTCGCTGTCGGAACCGTAGTGGGTACTCTCATCCTTGCGTGCCTCGTCCCAGGCCGTCAGGTACGCCTCCCATGGGGCGGCGTAACCCGCCCGGTCGACCGCCGCACACAGCTGCAGGCCCCACCGCGCCGCCATCGTGGTCACACCCTCGTACATCAGGCTTGCCGCCACGCGGTCGGCTCCCGACAGCGCCACCAGCACATCCGCATACGGCACCAGGGAGCCCGGCAGGCCCTCGTCCTCGTAGGTCGCCCGCGCCCGGGTCAGTTCGATACAACGCACCAGCGTGGGCCAGTCGTTGCGTGCCGCCGCCCGCCGTGCGGCCACGGTCAGGGTGTGGACGACGGCCTGCGGGGGCTGCAGCCCGGCAATTGCGCGGGAGAGGAAATCGGGCCCGATCAGCAGAGCGAGTTCGTCGTCGCGGCCCAGAGCGGACAGAAGTTCGGGCAGGTGCCGGAAGGCGCGAGGGTCCGTGAAAAACCCGCGCTCGGAGAGCCACTCGGCAGCCCGGACCCGTACCTGGTCGACCCACCCGTGGTCACCGTCGATCCGCCGGATGAAGCGGCTGAAACTCTCATGATGGATCTTCAGTCCGCCGATGCCCGGCTGCTGCGCGACGATCGGCGCCACGCTGGTCAGCGCGGCACCGAGCTGCATTCCGGGCAGCGGGAAGATCTCCTCGAGCTCCGATGCGGTCACAGCGAAGTCGCAGACCGCAAGCATGCTGACAGCAGAACGCTGCCCGGGGGTCAGACCGGCCAGCAGATAGGCGTAGTAGTCGTCGAGGTCGTGCGCCGACGACGGCACCGTCCGCAACCTCTCCAGAGGATTGCCGGCACCATCCGGCGCCGGCGCCGCTCCCAGGCCCGGGGCAGGACCAACGGCCTGCCGGCACAAATACGTGGCGTACAGGGCGTTGCCTCGAGAGCGCTCCTCGATCAGTGCGACCGCGGCCTCCGCCCGCGCAGCGGGATCAAGCCCCTCACCGACAGGGGAAGACGCCAGGGCCGTCAACACGCCCAGACGGTCCGCCAGAGCATGCAGTTCGGCGCAGTTGAGCGGGGCAACAGTGAGACGGGAGGCACCGGCGTCGACGGCCTCGAGGTGAGGGCCGGGCTGACTGGCCAGGACGATCACGACACCGTGCGGCAGTTCCAGGGCAGAGAGGTCCGCGACCAGAGAGGCCGCCGGGTCCACCCGCGGACGAAAGGCGCTGCCGGTGGTGGATCCAAGAACCCGGCTGACATGGTCGATACCGTCCACGATCAGCGCGATCGGCCGGTCCGGTGCCAGGCCGCGCGCGGCAGTGACCGCGGCCGTGAGCGTCTCCGGCGTGGCCGCGTAGCGTGGCCTGACCTGCGCCAGCGCCTCCGGAACGGCCGTCCCCAGCTGCTTCAGCAGGCTGCCGATCACGACCTCGGTCAGCACACGCTGCTCACGGTCGATGTCCGCAGCGCCGAGCCAGCAGTGATGCCGCACCGCCAGCCAGGTCTCCCGCAGCGCATCCCCGAGCTGCTCACACAACCACGACTTGCCGATACCGGGAGCACCGGTGACCACCACGACACCCCCCTGCTGAGCAGCGTCCTTCACAGCCGCGACCACGCCCGTGAGCACCGTAGGACGTCTCACCTCGGTGGCACGGTCCACGGGGTGCCCCTCACGGACCGCTCCGAAGTCGACTTCCAGACTCAGACGAGGAAGCAGGTCCTCGACCATCACGGTCCCCGCCCGGCTGCGCGCCGCTTTGGCCGCCTCGATCAGGGCCAGCGCCACTTCCTCGGGCGTGCGGTGCCGGTTCGGCGGCCGTCCGGCACCGAGTTCTTCGGTGATGCGGTGCAGCAAGGCCGCCTCGGCTGGCCCGGGCTCGCGAATGTTGAGCGAACACGCCGGAAGATCCGTGTCGACGACCAGGGACGCGCAAGCGCGGTTGAGCAGGTCATCACTGACCTGGGCGAGTATCTCCTTCCACGGAGCGTGTGCACGCAGCGCAGCGGCGTCGAAACGGAACCGTTTGCTGCTCAAGCCGTGCAGTGCAGGCCCGGGATCGGTGCTCGCGTGGATCGGGCGCAGCACCCGGGTCAGCTCGGGATCCTCCGGCTCCGTGTCGCGCACCACGAGGCGGTGCGAGGCATCCGGATCCGAGGTGAAGTCGTGGTCCATGGAGGAGAAGAGCAGATCCAGGCGTAGGCCTCGCTTGTCCTTCGTGAAACTCTCCAGCGACAACGCGCGGTCGTGATCCGTGTGCTTGATCTGCAGCCGCTCGCGGCTGCCGGTGCCCCACTCGCACGTGATGTCATCGAATCGGTCCCCGGTGAACATCTTCGTGTCGACCAGCAGGGAATTCGCACGTCCCACCGCCAGGTCCACCAGCCGCAGCGCGGTGAGCAGGTCCTGGTAGGCGTAGCCAAGGTGTGTCGGGCGCAGCCCCATGCTCACCTCCAGCGTGCCTTGCTCACTTGGCACCCCCCATGGTGCGCGTCGCGGTCACCCTAACCTCCCTGACGTACCGGGACGGAACGGAAACCCAAGGGGAGATCGTGTGTGCAAGATCCAGCTGGCCCGGGAACACCTGGAAGGTTGGGCACCAGCAGCGGCTCTCGCACGCGAGATCGACGGCGGCGGCCGCACCGACCTGGTCGTCGACGGCTTCGCGTACCAGATCGGGGGCGTCAGGCTTCGACGTTGATGCCGTAATCGGTGGCCAGGCCCGCGAGGCCGGTGTTGTAGCCCTGTCCGACGCCACGGGCCTTCCAGCCGTTCGTATGGCGGTAGAGCTCCACTGCGATGGTGACGGTCTCGCCTGAGGAGAACGGCCCCGGCGCGAAGGCCAGTTGGGTGCCGGAGGCCTGGATGATGTCTGCCTGCCACTGGGTGTGCTGGTCGAAGACGGTGGTGGGCTGGGCGTCGAGGTCGATGCTGACGATGACGGTGATGGTGGTGATGTCGTCGGGGATGAGGCTCAGATCGGCGGTGACGGTGTCTCCTCCGACGCGGACTCCGTCGTGGTGGGGGTGGTTGTAGAAGACGAGGTCGTGGTCGTTGCGTACCTTGCCGTTGCGGCCGAGGAGTACAGCGGAGACATCGACGGGTGCGCCGGTGCAGGTGATGCGGACCGTCGTCGGCTCCGTGGCCACGGCCGTGTTGGCACCCTTGGCCAGCAACTGCCCAGCAGCGTTTTCCCCGTTGCGGGCCGGGACGGCGGGGGAGGGGGGTGCGATCGGCGGCAGGCTGGTACCAGTAAGAGCCGCGATGACATGCTGGAGGATGGGCCAGCCTTCGGTTTCCTCGCCAGGCCAGGGCCAGGTCAGTCGCTGAGCGCCGAACTCCTTGGCGGTCGGCGGCCGCCCGAGTGCTTCCTGTAGTTGAAGGTGGCGCAGGCTTTCGGTGGCCAGGCGGCTGAGCTGCCACTGCCGTTGGGTTTCCTCCGGGCTGTTAACCCAGGCGTCGTGGTCGACGGGCTTGCCGCCCAGCTCCTGGTACACCCGGCGGGCGAAGTCGTAGCCGTCGCCGGCCAGCAGGCGGGCGGGCCGCTCCTGCGGGGAAGACGCCGGCTCTCCGATGGCCGTGTACAGCGCCCCCAGGTCGCCGCCCGTCCAGTGGTTGGCTGCCGTGGTCGCGAACCGGGCGAACTGGGGCAGCGTGGGGGGACGCCCCTTGGCGGCGACGAAGCGGTGATGCTGGTGGGCGACCTCCTCCAACTCGGAGCGCCAGCGGCCCTCCACGAAGGCACCGAGATACTGCTCCGCCCAGGCCCGCCGGTGCCGTGTGATGAGGTCCCGTACCCGCTCGAAGCCGTCCCGACGGGCGCCGTGACTCATGCTGGAGGTGAACGTCATCTGCCCGTACGGGGTCTCGACCGTACTGTCCTCGCTGTCCGTGATCTCCTCCTCCGGCCCCAGGAGTTGTTCGGCGGCTTGCAGTTCGCGGAAGAAGGCGGTGTCGACCGGGCATCCGGCCGCGCGCAGGGCGGCCAGCGGCCTGCTGTAGTAGCGGTCGACGCGGTCCAAGGTGGTGCGGGAGTAGGGGCCTTCGCACACGAACCAGGCGGTCAGGCCCACGCCGTGCCAGAACTCGGCCGCGGGACCGAGAGCTTCGGCCATGGTCTGGTGCGGGCGCGGGTTGCTGACGATGCTGCCGGGATACCGCGCAAGCGTCACCGTCTCCCACAGCCGCCCCACCCGTTCGAGGACATCGGCGGGCAGACGCTGCCGGTACAACTGGGGGGTCAGCCCCTGCTCGGTTGGGTTCAGACTCATCAGATCCTGATCGACCAGCCCCCACAACGACGGCATTCCCCGTGGCTGGCCGGCATGCGCCTGGTCGAAGCCTGCCCACCAGCCGCGCAGGGCCGCAGCCCGCTCCTCCACCGGAGACAGAGAACTGCCGCCGCCGAGGAAGGCCGCGAGCATCGCATGGACCTCGTCTTCCGCGATGCCCGCCTCGGCAGCCATGCCGGCCGTCTGCGTGGCCATGCCGACGTACAGACGCGGCTCGGGCAGAGCGGTGATGATCTCCTCATCCGGGTGAGGGGGAGCCTGAAGGTAATCCAGCACAGCCAGCCAGTCGCCCCCGAAGTACGCGGAGACGACCGGCTGCAGCTCTTTGGTGAGCACCCGGCGCGCCAGGGCTGTTCCCGTCCTGGCCTTCTTGGCGAAACCAGCCATCAGCCCTTGCAACCGCTGGATCCGGTGGCGTGCGGCGAGCTGCACGAGGTCGGCGGCGGCAAGGGTGTCCAGCAAACGAAGGCGGGCCTGCTGCTGTCCCGCACGGTCCAGCTGGTGCCAGCCGCCGCCGAAGCGGAAGGCTTCCAGCGCGCTCTCGTCGATGCCCAGCAGCCGGTAACGCTCCTCGATGAGTGTCCAGAACCGCTGCTGTTCTGTGCGAGGGAAGATCTCTCCTGCCGCCCGCAGCCGGATGGGCTGAAGCAGTGTCTCGAACAGCGGCACCAGCAGCGCCCACAGCAGCACCGTGTCCCAGTCCTCCACAGCGGTGAGGCGGGCGGTGTCATCGGCGGCCAGCGTCAGAGCGTGGCCAGGGCGTTCACGCAGCAGATACGGCAGATTGACTGCCCCTGCCTTGACCGAGAGTTTCTGGGGCAGGTACCACGCCCCGAGCCGCTGCTGCTCCTGGACCCCGAAAGCGTTGGCGCAGAAGACTTCCTCTTCCCGGGTGAGGGCCGTCACCTTGGCGGTGTCCGGCGTGTGGCGTCCTCGGCCGGGGACGACGATGGCCACCGGCCGTCCGGCGAGCCCTGTGGCCAGCAGTCTGGCCGCCAGGGCGTCGATGTCGGCGAACCGTTGCTGCTGCCCGGCCGCCCGCTCCAGGGCAAGTGCCTGCTCGGGACTACATTCCACGGTCGGCTGCCACCAGCATGTCGGGTCACTGGCCACCAGTCAGCCTCCGCATGTACTCGACGAACTGCTCAAACGGCACCGGCGCAGCGGTGTTCTGCGCATAGACGGCGTAGCGCTGGGCCATCAGCTGCATCTCCCGCTCCGTCCTTCGGGCCTCCACACGGTCCAACTCGTGCACCACGTGCTGCTCGACGCGTCCCCGCTCGTACAGCACGAACGCGTCCACCCCGCCCAGGCCCCCACCGGCC
>NZ_JAAXYC010000388.1 GCF_018619185.1 Streptomyces sp. McG3
GCTCTGCCCGCCGGACCCGCCCTGACCGCCGCCCCGCAGCGGCCGGGCCATGCGCACGGCGGACCCGCCCCGTATCCCGCGGCGGCGCTCCCGGCCGGGCCCGCCGGTCCCGGTGGCGCGGGCGGGAGTCCGATGGTGTCGTTGCCGCTGCCTCCCGCACCGGCCCCGGCGCCCGACCCCGCCGCGAGCCGCCGGACCCTGCTGACCATCGCGGCGGCGGCCGTCGGCGGGCTGATCGTGGGCGGCGGTTCGGTCGCCGCTCTCGGGTCCGGGGACACCGCGGTGGCGACGGACGACAAGCCCGCGCCGAAGCCCCGCCGTACGCTCCCCGGACAGCCCCCCGAGCCGCGCTGGATCTATGCGCACCCGGCCTCCGAGGCGCCCCCGCTCACCACCGCCGTATGGCGGGACAAGCTCCTCGTGATGACCAGCGAGAGCCAGGCGAGCGCCGTGGACCTGCGGACCGGCAAGCGGCTGTGGCAGCGCGCGGACGCGGCGAAGGGACAGGCCGCGCTGGCCGCGGGCGCCGATCTGGTCTTCGTGGCGAGCCCGACGGAGTTCCTGTGGCTGTCGCCGAAGAACGGCAAGGTCGCCCACCGTGAGCGCTACACGGACGCCTTCGGCGACCTGCCGGGCCTCGCCGTCGGGCGGCTGGCCGGGAATTCCGGGCCGGTCATCTGGTTCACCGGTTCGCACACGGTCACCGTGAAGGCCCCGAAGCCGAAGAAGGGCAAGAAGGAGGGCAAGGACAAGGAGGTCGTCCAGGCCTACTTCTTCGCGTACGACATCGTGCAGCGCAAGGAGCTGTGGCGGACTCCCGTGCCCGCGGGCCGTGCCCCGGGCACCCCCGCCTACCGGGTCGTCGTGGAACGCTCCGCCGACGTCCTCGTACGTCAGGACGCGGTCAGCCTGACGGCGGCCGAGGTCAAGGCGGCCAAGAGGAAGGGCTCCGTCCGCTCGTTCGACCAGAAGACCGGCAAGCTGCTGTGGACCAAGCAGTACGGTGCGGCCTCCCCCGAGGCGGCCACCGCGGGCGACGAGGACGGGTCGCTGTACGCGGCGGTCGGCAGGGGCCTCCAGGCCTTCGAGACGGACACGACGAAGCCGCTGTGGCGCGTCGAGGGCAGCGACGGCTCGGTGTTCGGCACCCCGCTGGTGGCCGGGCCCCTGATCCACACCACCGAGCGCAGCCGGCTGGTCGGCGCGGTGGAACGGGAGAGCGGCCGGCTCGTGTGGCGGCGCTCCACGGAGGTGCCGGGCATCGGGAACGCCCCGTCGCTCACGCTCAGCGGCAGCGAGAAGACCCTGATCGCCACCGACGCCGTCCAGGTCACGGCGTTCTCGGCGGCCGACGGCGAGCGGCTGTGGAAGTTCCAGGACATCGGGTCGGCCGATCCGAAGGGGGCGACGGTGAGGGCGTCGTACCGGGCGCTCGCCGCCGGGGAGACCGTCGTCGTCCAGCGGGACAGGGCCTTCTACGCCTTCCCGGTGGCCTGAGACCCAGCCTGCCCGACTCGCCCCTCTTCCACCCTCACCACCGCCGTCCGGGGGGTCCCCCGGACGGCGCGCCGCCCGGTGCTTGCATCGGCTGACACCACATGACCGGATGATCGGATTCGCCCATTTATGGACGAGCCCGTAGCCGGGCTGCGTCTCCGTCACGGAGGTGATGTCGTGTCAGGCAGACTCCTGCGCGTGGTCTGCACGACCGCGCTGGCCGCGGCGCTCACGGTCTCCCCCGCCACCGCCGCATCTGCCGAGCCGGGCCCCGTACCGTCCGAGGAGGCCTCCGGAACGGCCGATCCGGACGTGTCGGATTCCTCCGCCGAGTCCGGCCCGGCGGAGGAATCCGACGAGTCCGGCGGGGCGGCGGTCGACGCCGGAACCGACACGGCGGACCCCGACGCCGAGACCGACACGGCGGAGGCCGACGCCGAGACCGCTCTCGGGGCGCCCGAGGCGCCCAGGAGCGTCGCCGCCCTGCTGCGCGAGCTGCGGGACCGCTACCAGGCGGCGGAGGAGGCGAGCGAGACCTACAACGCCACCGCCGAGAAGCTGAAGCAGCGGACCGCGCAGGTGAAGAAGGTGAGCGCGGACCTGGCGAAGGCGCGGGCCGCGCTGGAGCTCAGCCGCGGGGACGCCGGGCGGCTGGCCCGGGAGCAGTACCAGGGGCGTACCGAGTTCTCCGCGTACCTCCGGCTGCTGCTGTCCCGTGATCCCCTGCGGGCCCTGGACCAGACCCATGTCGTGGGGAGGCTGGCCGCGAACCGCGCGGCGACGGTGGACCGGCTGACCGGCGACGCCCGGCGGGCCGACGCGCTGGCCGCCGCCTCCCGCAAGGCGCTGGACCAGCAGAAGAAGCTGGCAGACCGGCAGAAGAAGCAGCGCGACACCGTGCGCGGGAAGCTGAAGGAGGTCGAGGGGCTGCTGGCCACGCTCTCCGAGGAGCAGATGACCCAGCTCGCCGGTCTCGAACAGCGGGGGGTGGACGAGGCGCAGCGCGAGCTGGTGGCCTCCGGGGCGCTCAGCTCCACCCGGCCGCCCACCCGGCAGGGCGGCGACGCCGTCGCGTACGCGGTCCGGCAGATCGGCAAGCCGTACGTGTGGGGGGCCGAGGGCCCCGACTCCTTCGACTGCTCCGGACTCACGTCCCAGGCCTGGTCGGCGACGGGGCGGACGATCCCGCGCACCTCGCAGGAACAGTGGAAGCGGCTCCCGAAGGTGCCGGTCTCCGCGCTCCGCCCGGGCGACCTGGTGATCTACTTCCCGAAGGCGACCCACGTGGCGCTGTACATCGGCAACGGTCTGGTGGTGCAGGCACCCCGCCCCGGCACCAGGGTCAAGGTCTCGCCGCTCGCGTCGAACCCGCTGCTGGGCGCCGTCCGGCCCGACCCCGGCGGCGCCCCGCTGTCCGCGTACACGCCCCCGGAGCTGCCCGAGGGCGCACGCGACGGCGCGGACACCGGGTACGGCGCGGACGCGGCACCGGACGCCTCGTAGGCCGTACGGACAGACCTCGGCGGCCGGACCGGCGGTGCGGGTCCGGCCGCCGAGGGCGTTCGCGGGTCAGGCTCCGGTGAGCGAGGCCAGGTAGGCGTTCGTCTTCTCCGGCTCGTAGAAGAAGTTCTCGAAGTCCGCCGGGTTGTTGAACCCGTTGGCGAAGCGGTCCGCGGCGGGCTGGAGCTGGCCGGCGGCGCCGATCAGGTTCAGCACGTGCTCCGGCGGGACGCCGAGCATCGCGTTGGTCCACTTCGTGACGTGCTGCGCGGTCTCCCAGTAACGGTCGAACGTGGACTGCATCCACGCCGCGTCGAACTCCTTCCCGCCGTGCTCGACGATCGAGTCCAGGTACGCGTTCGCGCACTTGGAGGCCGAGTTGGAGCCCTGGCCGGTGATCGGGTCGTTGGCCACGACGACGTCCGCGACGCCGAGGACCAGGCCACCGCCGGGCAGCCGCCCGATCGGCTTGCGGACCGTGGGGGCGTAGCGGCCGGCGAGGGTGCCGTTGGCGTCGGTCAGCTCGACCTTGGTGGCGCGGGCGTACTCCCAGGGCGTGAACTTCTCCATGAGCTCCAGCGTCTTCGCCAGGTGCTCGGAGGGGTCCTTTATGCCCTGGAAGGCGTCGAGCGGTCCGCCCGGGACGCCCTCCCAGAAGAGGATGTCGGCGCGGCCGGAGGTGGTGAGCGTCGGCATGACGAACAGCTCGCCGACGCCCGGGACCAGGTTGCAGCGGACCGCGTCGAACTCCGGGTGCTCGGGGCGCGGGCCCATGCCGTGCACGTAGGCGACGGCCAGCGCGCGCTGCGGGGCGTCGAACGGCGAACGGGCCGCGTCCCGGCCGAACATGGAGACCAGCTCGCCCTTGCCGGCGGAGACCATCACCAGGTCGTAGGTGCGGGAGAAGTAGTCCAGGTCGGAGACGGCCGCCCCGTGGATGACGAGCTGGCCGCCGCGCTGGGCGAAGGTCTCCATCCAGCCGGCCATCTTCACGCGCTGGTCGACGGACTGGGCGTACCCGTCCAGCTTGCCGACCCAGTCGATGGCGCGGGAGGAGTCGGGAGCGGCGACCGAGACGCCCAGGCCCTCGATCCTCGGAGCCTGGGACTCCCAGAAGTTCAGCTGGTAGTCCCGCTCGTGCTGGAGCGCGGTGTGGAACATGCACTGCGTCGACATGACCCGGCCGGTGCGGATCTCGTCGGCCGTGCGGTTGGACATCAGGGTGACTTCGTAGCCTCTGGACTGCAGCCCCAGGGCCAGCTGGAGCCCGGACTGGCCGGCTCCGACTATGAGTATCTTCCGCATCGCGGCTCTCCGTTGTCTCTGGTTCGAGGAGGTCTATGCAGGAGTGGCGTCGAGAGCGTGACCCACCAGGGCCAGGAGCGACTCGACGACCGTGATCCTGTTACGAGCGTCCATGATCACTATCGGGACCTGCGGGGGTACGGTCAGGGCCTCCCTGACGTCCTCCGCCTCGTAACCGGGCGTCCCCTCGAAGTGGTTGACGGCCACGATGTACGGCAGTCCGCAGCTCTCGAAGTAGTCGAGCGCGGGGAAGCAGTCCTCCAGCCGGCGGGTGTCGGCGAGGACGACCGCGCCGATCGCCCCGCGCACCAGGTCGTCCCACATGAACCAGAAGCGCTGCTGGCCGGGGGTGCCGAATACGTACAGGACGAGGTCGTCCTCCAGCGTGAGCCGGCCGAAGTCCATGGCCACGGTGGTGGTGGTCTTCTCGGGCGTCGCGGAGAGGTCGTCGGTCTCCTCGCTGGCCTGGGTCATCAGCGCTTCGGTCTGGAGCGGCGTGATCTCGGAGACCGAGCCGACGAACGTCGTCTTGCCGACGCCGAATCCCCCCGCCACCACGATCTTGGTGGCGGTGGGCGCGCGGGTGTGGTCGAGCTGCCAGGCCTGGAGGGACTCCTCGGCCTGTTCCCGGGGCCCCGGCTGGCGCGGGGCGAAGAGCGGCGCCTCAGAGACGGCGGAGTCCATTGAGCACCCTTTCGAGCAGTGCGCGGTCGGGCTGGCCGGCGCCGTGGCCGGTTCCGTACACGCGGATCTTTCCCTGGTCGGCCAGGTCGCTGAGCAGCACCCGGACGACTCCGAGCGGCATCTTCAACAGGGCCGAGATCTCCGCGACCGTACGCATCCGGCGGCAGAGTTCGACGATGGCCCGGAGCTCCGGCATCACGCGCGAGGCGAGGTTACCGTTGGTGAGCTCGCGGCGCTCGTCGGGTGCTTCGAGGGCCGCGACGAAGGTCTCGACCAGCAGGACGTGCCCGAACCGGGTGCGACCGCCGGTGAGGGAGTACGGGCGGACCCGGGCGGGGCGTTTCTCCGCCCCGCGGACGGGGAGCCGGGGGGCGGGTTCTGCGGCGGCGGTGGTCACAGGGCGCTCTCCATCGATGTGCGCAGCTCACTGCGGAGTTCGGGGGTGAGTACGTGTCCGGCCCGGCCGACGAAGAGGGCCATGTGGTAGGCGACGACGCTCATGTCGCAGTCCGGGGCGGCGTGGACGCCGAGGAGGGAGCCGTCGCTGATCGACATGACGAAGACGCTGCCCTCGTCCATGGCGACCATCGTCTGTTTGACGCCGCCGCCGTCCATCAGCTTCGCGGCTCCGACGGTCAGCGAACCGATGCCGGAGACGATCGTGGCCAGGTCGGCGCTGGAGCCCCTGGGCCCGTCCGACGTCCCGGCGGCCGGTCCGGCCGCCTTCGCGGTCAGATGGCCGGGGTCGGAGGAGAGCAGCATCAGGCCGTCGGACGAGACGACGGTGACCGAGTGGACCCCTGGCACCTCCTCCACGAGATTGCTCAGCAACCAGTGAAGATTCCGGGCTTCGGTGCTCAGCCCGAATGTGCTGGGCGCAGTCAACTGCGTGCCTCCTCGACTGTGTCCCCCGTCTCTTCGTTACGGCCGTCCGCCCGGCCGCCGGTCTCAGCGGTCCGTGCGGTCCTTGCGTCACGTGCGTCCTGTGCGGCGCCTGTGGTGTGGGCGGTGGTGGTCTCGTGCCCCGTACGCCCGGTGGGTACGCCCCCGGGGTCGGCCACGGTGATGCCGCCGGTCTCGGCGATCTCCGCCTCTACGTCGCGCCGGCCCTCCTTCGCCGCCTGGTGGAAGCTGCCGAGCCGGCGGCGCAGGGCGTCCCGGTCGAGGCTGCCGGTGCGCCCGGGGGCGGGGGTCGCGTCGGGCCGGACCACCTTGGGCGTGCGCTTCGGCAGCCCCTTGTCGGTGATCCGTGCCGCCTCGGGGCGGCGGGGGCCGGGGACGGTGCCGTCG
>NZ_JAAXYC010000389.1 GCF_018619185.1 Streptomyces sp. McG3
ACCCCAGCCCGTCGGGGGCCGCCCCAGCCCGTCCGGCGCTTGAGGACCGAACCGGCGAGCACGTTCCAGGGGGCGAAAACCCAGCCCGTCCGGCGCTTGAGGACGGAACCGATCAGCACGTTCCGGGGTGCTGATCAGGGCCTCCCGCGCCACGGGCCCCGCGAAGAGCCCGCCCACCGGACGAAGGGTTCCGTCCTCAATCGCCGGACGGGCTTGGGCGGGCGCGGGCTTCGGCAGCAGGCGCCGGCGGGCCCGGGTGTCCGGGTGGGCGTCAGCGGTCCAGGTGGCCCGTGTCGTTCCAGCGTTCCACGGCCGGCAGGCCGTACGCCCAGCCCAGGACCGACAGCGACGTCGGGTCCAGGCGGATGCGCGCGCCGAAGGACAGGTCCTCGCCCAGCCATCGCGCACCCAGCGCCCGCAGGATGTGGCCGTGGGCGAAGACCAGGACGTCCCGGTCCGCCGAGCGGGCCCAGGCGACGATCTCGTCCGCGCGGGCGGTGACGTCGGCGACGGACTCCCCGTCCGGGACCCCGTCGCGCCAGATCAGCCAGTCGGGGCGGTCCGCCTTGATCTGGGCCGGCGTCAGGCCCTCGTACGCCCCGTAGTCCCATTCCATCAGCGCGTCCCACGGCTCGGCCCGCTCCCCGAACCCGGCGATTCGGCAGGTCTCGGCGGCCCGGACGAGCGGACTGGTGCGGACCTCGACGCCGGGCAGCCCCGCCCACGGCGCCCGGTGCAGCCGCTCGCCGAGGAGCTTCGCGCCCTCGCGCCCGTCGTCCAGGAGCGGGATGTCCGTCCTGCCGGTGTGGTTGCCCCGGACCGACCACTGGGTCTGGCCGTGCCGGGCGAGCAGGATGCGCGATGCCATGAAGGCTCTCCCTGGAACGTTGGTGCTGTTGGGCCCTTCCATCATCCCGTACCGGCCCGGCAGGCAACCTCCCGGGCCGTGCGGGCGTCCCACCCTGAGCAGCGCCCCCGGCCGAGAGTTCGGACCAGGGCGGGGACCGCCGCGTACGGGATGTCCGGCAGGGGACCCCCGGGGGAGACGGCGGCACGGTGCCGCCGTACGGTTGAACGTTCGTCGTCGGCCGCATGAACATGGGGAGAGCTACCGGATGCCGCACGCCACCGCGCCGCCCGCGACCGGTCATCGGCCCCGCTGGTGGACGGAGCTGCCACTGATCGCGGTGGTGTACGCGCTGTATTCGGTGGGCCGGCTCCTGGTGCGCGGCGATGTGTCGACGGCGGTCGACAACGGCCTGGCGATCCTGCGGCTGGAACAGGCGCTGTACCTCAACGCCGAGCACCCGCTGAACCGTCTCTTCACCAGCACCCCGTCGCTCGGGATACCCGCCGACTTCGCGTACGCGTCCCTGCACTACCTGGTCACCCCGGCCGTCCTCATATGGATGTTCCGGCGCAGGTCGGCCGCTTACCGGGCGGCCCGGGTCTGGCTGATGAACTCCACGCTGCTGGGGCTGGTCGGCTTCACGCTGATGCCGACCTGTCCGCCCCGGCTGCTGGACGCGGGCCACGGCTTCGTCGACACGATGGCGCAGTACAGCGCGTACGGCTGGTGGGGCGAGGGGGCGAGCGCCCCGCGCGGTCTGAGCGGGATGACCAACCAGTACGCGGCGATGCCCAGCCTGCACGTCGGGTGGTCGCTCTGGTGCGGGATCCTGCTGTGGCGGCACGGCCGCCATCCCCTGATACGGGCGGCGGGCATCGCCTATCCGCTGATCACCACGATCATCGTGATGGGCACCGCCAACCACTACTTCCTGGACACCGTCGCGGGCGCCGCGGTGATGGGCGTCGGAGCCCTGCTGGTCAGGCCCGTCATACGGATCGCCGACCGGTTCAAGGCGTGGGGCGCCGCGCGGTTCACCGGGCCGGCCGGCATCCTGTTCGCGGGCCGCGGCGAGGGCGGCCGGAGCAGCGTCGCCGGGTCCGTATCCGCGGCCGTGCCCCCGAATGTCAGTACCGGATGCAAGACTTCCCCGGGTGAGCGAATCCCCGGCCAGCGGACCACCTCCGCAGATCCCCCCGGCCCGGCAGTCAGCGGCACAGCAGCCGGCGACGACGCCGACGCGGCCGCGAGCGACGACGCTCCGGCAGCGGCTCGCTGAGCTGCGCGGTCCGTCCGTCCAACCGCACCCGCTCGACGCGAGAGCCCTGGCCGCCCTCGCCGCCAATCCCGGCTGCAAGCGGCGGGCCCTGCTCGACGGCGCCGGGGTGGACAAGGGCGTGCTGGCCACCGCGCTCGGCTCCCCCGCCCCCTTCGGGCAGTCCCAGTTCGCCTTCATGCGGGGCAACGCGTTCGAGGCGAAGGTCAAGGCCGACGGCGGGGCCGAGCTGCTGCGCCTGCTGTACGAGCGGCTCGGCGGCGGCGAGCGGCCACCGGCCGGGGACGCCGCCACGCCCGATCTGAGCGCCGCCGGTCCCGAGGGCCGCGCCGCGCGCACCGCGCTGGCGCTGCGCGAGGCCACGGCGGCGGGGGGCTGGGCGCTGCTGGACCACCCGATGCTGGCCCTGGAGGTGGCGGGCTCCCCCGCCTATCTGGAGCCCGACGCGGTCGTGGTGCACCCCGACGGCCGGTGGACGGTGGTCGAGATCAAGTCGTTTCCCATGATCGACGCGGGGGCCGACCCGTCGAAGGTCGGCGCCGCCGCCCGGCAGGCCGCGGTGTACGTGCTGGCGCTGGAGCGGGTCGCGGCGGTCACGGAGGGTGCCGAGGTCGGGCACCGGGTGCTGCTGGTCTGCCCCAAGGACTTCTCGAACCTGCCGACCGCCTCCGTCGTGGACGTACGCAAGCAGCGCGCCGTGACCCGGCGGCAGCTGACCCGGCTGACGCGCGTCGAGGACATCGCGGCGGGGCTGCCGGAGGGGACGACCTTCGATCCGGCGTGCCCGCCCGCGGAGCTGGACGCCGCCGTGGCGGCGGTGCCCCCGGCCTACGCCCCGGAGTGCCTGGCCGCCTGCGAGCTGGCCTTCCACTGCCGGGCGAAGTCCCGGGCCGAGGGGGCGGTGGAGGCGCTGGGCCGGAGCGTGCGCGGTGAGCTGGGCGGGCTGACCACGGTGGCCGGGGTGCTGGCCGCCGCCGCGGGCAAGGAGGGCGATCCCGCCGATCCGACGGTCGCCGCGCTGCGCCGGGCCGCCGCTCTGCGCGCCGAGGCGCTGGAGAGCGCCTCCGCCGCACGTGCCGGGGTCGTCGCGCCGGAGGGTGCGGCCGTATGTCGCTGATCACCACCCTGGCCCGGCTGGAGGCCGTCGACACCGGCCGCGCCCAGCCACTGGCGACCGTCCGGCACCGTCATCTCACCGACCGGCCGCTGGTGCTGGTGCCGCTGACCACCGCCGGTGAGGCCGGGGCCCCGCTCGGGGCGCTGGTCGGCACGGACCGGGAGGCGCCCCGGCTGCTGGCCGTCGCCCAGCCCCGCGACCGGGACCTGCGGTTCGCGTTCCTGGCCGAGCTGGCGGAGGCGGTCCTCCCGCACATCGAGGCGTACGCGGACGTCGTCGAGCCTGCCGAGCGCAACGAGAGCGACCCGGCGACCGGCAAGAAGACCAAGGTCGAGGTCGAGCTGTGCACGGACGCCGCGCAACTGATCGTGCCGAGCCGGGCGGGCGTCGAGTTCGTCCGGCTGCTGGGCCGGTCCATGCGGTTCCGGCGCACCGCCGAGGACGATCCGGACACTCCCTATCCGGCCCCGGCGCGGGTACCGCTGCTCGGCCGCTGGCTGACGCACTACGGGGAGCGGGCCCGGGTGCCCGGCTCCTCGCTGCTGCCCGCCGTCACGGATCTGCTGAACCGGCACTGGGCGACCGGGCAGAGCAGCCTGGAGGACCAGCACCTGGGCGCGCTGCTGGCCTGGATCGACCCGCCGGCCGGCTCGTCGGGGGCCGAGGCCGCGCTCCGGGCCGAGCTGGCCCGGGACGGGGAGGGCCAGTTGCTGTGCCCGCCGGCGGGGCCGGCCACCGACCCGGACTTCGACAACCGCCTCCTCGCCCCGGCGATCGAGCGGTACGACCGGGCGCGCACGGCGCTCGCGTCCGCCGAGGACGGGCTCGCCGCCGATGCCCGCCTCGGTGAGCTGAGCGCCGCCGAGCGGGAGATCCGCTCGCTGCTGGCGCGGGTCATGCTGCCGACCTGGGACGCGGTCTGGCGGGGGCTCGACCTGCTGCGGGAGCTGCCCGAGGGGGCCCGGGCCGAGGACCGCTGGACCCGGGACCGGTGGTCGTTCACCGCGCACCGGGACCGGGTGCGCTCGGGCGAGCCGCCGCAGCCGCGCCGCGACGACGCGGTGACGGCGGCCCAGAAGCTGGCCTCCCGGGAGACCGCCCAGGCCCAGCTGGAGGCGCAGGAGGCGCTGGACGATCCGCTGGTGCTGGCGGGGCGGCGGCTGGCGGGCGAGGCGTTCCTCGCCACGGTGTCCGAGGTGGAGATGGCGTACACCGAGTCCAAGCGGCCCTCCCCGCGCCCGCTGGTCACCGTCCGCACGGACGAGCGTCCGCATCTGGCCGAGCGGACGAAGGTCTACCGCTCGCTGGAGGGCAAGCCGCAGACGGCGGAGTTCGTGCGGTACGCGGACGGGCCCCCGGCCGACGACGGCGAGATCCCGCTGGTGCTGCGGATCCTGGACCGGATGGGCCGGGGCAAGGAGCCCGCGCCCGGTTCGGTGCCGGAGCCCGGCGAGCGGATCGCCTGGACCCTGTTCGAGCACGACCAGCGCGGCGGCCCGAAGCTTCCGGACCCGGAGGAGACGCCGTGGACCCACGGCGGCCCGCCGGGCGCGGACGCCGCCGGGCGCGCGGAGCGACCCGACCCCGTGACCCCGGAGGACCTGCTGTGAGGACCGTCTTCGACCCGGGCGCGGAGGCGGCGCGCGCGACCGGCGCGATCCTCGACGACACCCTGCGCGGCAGCGCCCGGGGCATCGTCGTGGACTCGCCCCCCGGCGCCGGGAAGTCGACGCTGGTGGTCCGGGCGGCCCTGGAGCTGGCCGCCGCCGGGCATCCGCTGATGGTGATCGCGCAGACCAACGCCCAGGTGGACGACCTGGTGGTGCGGCTCGCGGAGAAGGACCCGGAGCTGCCGGTGGGCCGGCTCCACAGCAGCGACTCCGACCCGTACGACAAGGTCCTGGACGGGCTCGCCAACGTGACGAAATCGGCGAAGGCGGCGGATCTCGCCGGGCTCGACGTGGTGATCTCGACGGCCGCCAAGTGGGCGCACGTGAAGAACGTGGAGCCGTGGGGGCACGCGATCGTGGACGAGGCGTACCAGATGCGCTCCGACGCGCTGCTGGCCGTGGCCGGGCTGTTCGAGCGGGCGCTGTTCGTCGGGGACCCGGGCCAGCTGGACCCGTTCTCGATCGTCGGCGCGGACCAGTGGGCGGGGCTGAGCTACGACCCGTCCGCGAGCGCGGTGTCCACGCTGCTCGCGCACAATCCGGAGCTGCCGCAGCACCGGTTGCCGGTGTCGTGGCGGCTCCCGGCGTCGGCGGCGCCGCTGGTGTCGGACGCGTTCTACCCGTACACGCCCTTCCGCAGCGGTACGGACCACGGGGACCGCACGCTCTCCTTCGGGGTGGCGTCGGACGGTTCGGGGCCCGACCGGGTGCTGGACGAGGCGGCGGAGTCCGGGTGGGGGCTGCTGGAGCTGCCCGCCCGGCACACCCCGCGCACCGATCCCGAGGCGGTACGGGCGGTGGCGCTGGTGGTCCGGCGGCTGCTGGACCGGGGCGGGGTCGCGACGAGCGAGCGGGCCGAGGAGCCGGTGCCGGTGACGGCGGACCGGGTGGCGGTCGGCACGGCCCACCGGGACCAGGCGGCGGCGGTGCGGGCGGCCCTCACGGAGCTGGGTGTCACGGGGGTCGCGGTGGACACGGCCAATCGCCTCCAGGGCCGCGAGTTCGACGTCACGGTGGTGCTGCACCCGCTGTCGGGGCGGCCCGACGCGACCGCGTTCCACCTGGAGACGGGCCGCCTGTGCGTGCTGGCGTCCCGGCACCGGCACGCCTGCATCGTGGTGTGCCGGGAGGGGGTGGCGGACCTGTTGGACGAGCACCCGTCGACGGAGCCGGTCCAGCTGGGCGTCACGGTGAAGTTCCCCGACGGCTGGGAGGCGAACCACGCGGTGCTGGCCCACCTCTCGGAACGCCGGGTCCGGTGGCGGCCCTGAGCCGGAGACGCGTGCCGCCCCGTGCGGGCGCAGCCGCCGCGCCGCCTCCGGCAGG
>NZ_JAAXYC010000390.1 GCF_018619185.1 Streptomyces sp. McG3
GCTCTGGACCACCGAACCCGGCCTCCAGGTCTACACCGCCAACCAGCTCGACGGCGCGTTCACCGACGGCACCGGCCGCCGCCACCGGCGCCACGGATCGCTCTGCCTGGAGACCCAGCACCTGCCGGACTCACCCAACCGCCCCGGCCACCCCACCACCGTGCTGCGCCCCGGCGAGGTGCTGCACAGCCGCACCGAATGGCGCTTCCCGCACCTGTCGGCGAAGTAGCCGCGCAACCGGGGAGGCCGGGCCGGTCGGTCCCGCTACTTCAGGTACGGGCCCGCCGCGCCGATCCTCCCCGGCGCGGCGTTCTTCCCGCCGAGGTCCAGGACGTACACGCGCAGATTGCCCTTCCCGGGGGCCGGGACCGCGAGGGTGCCTCCGGTGACGACCTTCGTGTCACCTGTCACGGCGTCCTTGTACGTGCCGTTGGGAACGCCGGTGTACGTGGCGCTCCCGGAGACCGTCACCAGGGCGAAGCTGTCGGTGCCGCTCGCCGCGTCGGTGTAGCGCCGCTTGTACGCCATGGAGCCGCTGATGCCCTCCGTGGAGTACTGGCCCATCTGGAGCGCGGGCACCGCCCGCCGGATCTCGTTGAGCCGCTGGAGGTGCCGTGCCAGCGGTGCTGCCAGCGTGTCCGCGACCTTCCCGGTGGCCGACGACACCTTGCCGAAGTCCGAGGCGGTCACCTCACCGGCCAGGTGGTCCCCGAAGTAGGCCCGCCCGGTCGTCGCCAGGGGGCACGTCGGCCCGCAGTCGATCTTCTTCCCCTTCTGGAACTCGATCTCGGAGCCGTAGTAGAGCGTTGGGATGCCCCGGAAGGTCCACATCAGCGACATGTTCTCGGCCCAGGCGTCCGTGCCGCCCGTGTACCGCTCGCTGCTCTTGTTGGGCCCGTAGTCGTGGCTGTCGACGTAGACGACGTTGTACGTGGCGTCGTTGGTCGCGTCGTCGGAGTCCTTGCCGTTGTGGTAGGCGTTGTTCGCGTCCCCGAAGTTCATGTGCATCCGCATGTCGATGATGTTCATCCCGGAGGACCGGCTGCGGTCGGGGGCGTGGTAGGCGTTGCCCTTGAGGAAGGCGTTGTCGGAGACGGGCTGCGCCGCCGTGCCCTGCTGCTGCTCGTGGTCGTACATCTCCAGGGCGGCCTTCTCGTCGTCCGCGCTGTACTCCTTGCGCTCCTTCCAGGTGAAGAACTGCGCCGAGTGGTTGACCGAACCGCGGTTCCACTTGTCGTTGACGAAGGCGGCGACCTCACCGAAGACGAAGAAGTTCTTCGCCGCCCCGGCCCCGAACCGCTGGGTGACGCGCTCCTGGATGGCGGGCAGGAAGCGGCGGTTCCAGGTGGTGCGGGGGATGTGCACCGCCGTGTCGAGCCGGAAGCCGTCGACGCCCATGTCGATGTACTTGTCGTACGCGCCGATCAGATAGTTCTGGACCTGGGCGTTCTCGGTGTTGAAGTCGGCGAGGTCGTCGTGCAGCCAGCAGGAGCGGGAGTCCTCCCCCTCCCAGTTGCCGATCCAGCAGTTGTGGTAGAGCGCTTTCGGGAACATGCCCGAAGTGGGGTTCGGCCACTGGCAGTTGTAGATCCGGTAGCCCTCCGGCGAGGTGTGTCCGGTGGGGGTGCCCCAGTTGAGACAGGTGTTGCCGGACGGTTCGGCCGTGGACCACAGGTCGCCGTTGTAGTACGACTTCCCCGACTTCGGCTCGACGGTGAGTCCGTCGTACGTGAAGGCGTCGTCCCTCTCGTCGTAGTACCAGCTCCACTGGGCATCGCGCACCCCGTAGGTCTTCGGGGTGAACAGTCCCTTGGCGCCCCAGCGCGAGGAGTGGTTGTGGACCACGTCCTGGTAGATCTTCATGCCCTTGGCGTGCGCCGCGTTGATGAGGTCCTGGTACGAGGCCCCGGCGGACTCCAGCCTCGGGTCGACCTTGTAGAAGTCGTAGCCGTGGTAGCCGTGGTAGTCGTAGTCCGAGCGGTTGAGCACGACCGGGGTGATCCAGATCGCGGAGAAGCCGAGCCCCTTGACGTAGTCGAGCTTCTGCACGAGCCCCTTGAAGTCGCCCCGGAACATGGGGTCGCCGTTGGCGGCGTTGCCGGACTTCTCGTGCTGGCTGCCGCCCCGGTTGTTCGTGCTGTCGCCGTCGTTGAAGCGGGCGGTGAGCACGAAGTAGATCGGGTCCTTGCGGGGGTCGGTGCCCAGTGGCGTGCCCGCCGGCGGTGCGGTGGGCTTGTCGCCGGTGGTGGCGGAGGCGGCGGCGGATTCGGGCGAGACGTTCCCGGCGGCGTCGACGGCCCGGACGGTGTAGCGGTAGGCGGTCCTCGCCTCGAGTCCGGTGTCGGAGAACACGGTCGAGGTGGTGTCGGTGACCACCGTGCCCTTCGTGCCGCCGGTCCGCACGACCTGATACTTCGTCACCCCCCGGTCGTCCGTGGCGGGTTCCCAGGTGACCACGACCGCGACCCCGTCGGCGGTGGCCTTCACCGCGGTGGGCGCGGTGGGCGCCTCGGTGTCCGGTTCCTCGGCGGCGCACGGGTCCTTCGCCGAGGCGGTCACCTCGCGGTCCTTCACCGTGGTGAGCCCGGTCGCCAGGGTGTAGTCGTTGCCGTTGTTGTTGTCCCAGACCCCGTTGCCGTTGTTGAACGTCGCCTGGAGGCCGGTGGCGCTGCCCAGGTCCACCGTGCGCTTCACCCAGCCGGTGCAGGCGGCTTCCATGCCGATGCCGGGGACGGTCGTCCAGGTTCCGCCGTGCGGCCTGTAGTGGAGATTGACGGTGGGCCATCCGACGGTGGAGGTCGCGTAGTAGACCGACGCCGAGTTCGGCCCCTCGGGCTCCTCCGGCTCCCCGGGCCCCGTGTCCGCGCACGGGTCGCTGTGCGCCACGGCCCCGTCCTGGACGGTGATGTTCCCGGTGCCCAGGTCGTAGTTCCCGCCCGCGTTGTTGTCCCAGGTGCCCGAGCCGTCGGTGAAGGTCGCCTTCAGCCCGCCGGCGTCCCCGAGGTGGACCGTCAGCTTGACCCAGTCGGCGCAGGCGGCCTCCATCCGGGTGCCGGGCGCGGTGGTCCAGGAACCGCCGTCGGGGGAGTAATGCAGGTAGTACGAGGACCAGTTCCGGGTCTTCGTGGAGTAGAAGACGGTCGCCGTGGTCGTGGCGGAGGCCGAGGCCGCGACCGGTGCGGTGGCCGGGCCGGGAACGGCCTGTGGCGCGGCGGTGAGGAGTCCCAGCAGCCCGGCTGCTGCCACGGCCGCCGCGAACGGCCGCCGCAGCAACCGGTAAGGGGTGCGTCTCATACGTGTCTCCAGGGGGAGGGGTCGCGGGTGGGTGTCCCACGACTTGCCGATGGCGGTCCCGCCGGAGAACCCTGACGCGCCTCGGGGTTCGGGCGAGTGAACACGATCCGGCAGCAAGTTCTGCCGGAATGTTGCTGCAATTCCTTGCGGGGAGGAAGTTACCGGTGCATGACAGGTGCGTAAAGGGATCCGGCAGCACCGTCTCACCGGAATGGAAGGGCTGGTGCGGGCGTTCGCACGGTCATGACCTTCTCCGTTGATGTGACCGTGCGCGGCTACGAGCTCGACACCCAGGGCCACCTGAACCAGGCCGTCTATCTCCAGTACGCGGAGCACGCGCGCTGGGAGCTGCTGCGGGCCGCCGGGCTGCCCCAGGAGAAGCTGCTGGCCGACGGGATCGGGCCGGTGCAGCTCGAAGTGACGGTCAAGTACCGGCGCGAGCTGCGCGGCGGCGACCGGGTGCGCGTCACCTGCCGGTTCGACTACGGCACGGGCAAGACGTTCACGCTGGAGCAGCGCATCATCAAGGAGGACGGCACGGTGGCCGCCGAGATCACCGGAGTGGCCGGCGTTCTCGATCTGACCGAACGCCGGCTCGTCCCGGACCCGCGCGGCCGTCTTGCCGCCCTGGCCGGAAACCCCGATCTGCTGACCGGCTGACCGGCGGGGGAGCTCGGGGCGGGTCAGAGGCGGCAGCTGATTTCGAGGCCGTCCTCCACGGGGAAGGTGACGCTGTGGAAGCCGTTGCCGGTGTCACGGACGTGGTCGAGGTACGGGGCCAGGGCGGGGAGGTCCACGTCGTCGGCCACGACGAGGGTGCCCGGGGCGAGGTGGGGCTCCAGGAGCCGCAGGACGGGCAGGCAGAGATCCTTCCAGCCGTCCAGGAACAGGAAGTCGACGGGTTGCCGCAGTGCGGCGAGCGTCCGCAGGGCGTCTCCCTCCAGGACGGTGATCACGTCGTCGAGGCCGGTGGCCGTGAAGGTGTCGCGGGCGGCGGCGGCCTTCGCCGTGTTCATCTCGGTGGTGATGACGCGCCCCGAGCCGTTGTCGCGAACGGCGGCCGCCAGGTGGAGGGTGGAGATGCCGTAGGAGGTGCCGAACTCGACGACGTTGTCCGGCCTGGTGGCGCGGACGAGGTTGTAGAGGAGTTTGCCGCCGTCGGCCGAGATCGGCATGTAGATCTCCCGGTTCGCGTCGGCGAGTTCCTGCGCCGTCAGCGCTTCTCGGTCGTCGGGCCGGAGGCTCCGCACGCGTGCCGCGGCCTCGTCGTCACGGGCGGCGGCTTCGAACATGCGGTTCAGGGCGGAGCGGAGGCGCGGCTCCGCGAGGGTGTGGGTGTCTGCGGTCATGGTGCGGGCTCCTGGGGGTCCGGGTGCTGAGGGCGGTGACGGTGGGGAGGCGTGGATGGGCGACACCGGCGGATCGCCCTGGCGATGGAAAGGCGTGACTCGCTTCCTTCCGGGGCCGGAGAGGGGAAGCGCGGGCCGATCGTTATTTCGAGGCACCGTGCACCGTAAAAGTAGCATCATTCGATGCACGGTGTCTCGTTTATAGTGGGGGCATGGTTCAGGAAAGCGGCCGGGGCAGGCCCCGCAGTGAGAGCGCACGGGCGGCCGTGCTGCACGCCGTCGACGACCTCCTGGTCGAAGTCGGGTACGCGGCACTGACCATGAAAGGCATCGCGGAACGCGCCGGAGTGGGCCGGCAGACCGTATACCGCTGGTGGTCGAACAAGGCAGAGGTCCTCTACGAGGCCAGCGTCATCGACGCCCGGCATGAGCTCGCGGTCACCCTCACCGGAGTACCCCGCGACGACCTCACGGCCTATCTCGACGCCCTCACCGGCTTTCTCGCGCACTCGCACGCGGGAGCGGCCTACCGAGCCCTTCTGGGGGAGGCCCAGCACGACGCGGACGTGGCCGCCCTCCTCGCGTCCGGCGATGTCCTCGGCGAGAGCGCTGCCGCGGTGGTGGCCCCACTGCTGGAAGCCTGCGGCGACGATCTGTCGCTGGAGCAGGCGACCGCCCTGCTGATCGGCCCCGTGTTCTTCCACATCCTGTCCGGGCGG
Organism: Streptomyces sp. McG3; assembly: GCF_018619185.1. Lineage (GTDB taxonomy): Bacteria > Actinomycetota > Actinomycetes > Streptomycetales > Streptomycetaceae > Streptomyces. The sequence goes on from NZ_JAAXYC010000390.1 coordinate 5,363, forward strand.
GGTCCCGAGGACGTCGACACGAAGAAGCAGGTGGAGCGGTTCCTGCGAGCTTTCGCCGTGGACTGATCAGTCCACGGCGAAAGCTCGCCGCCCTGTTTCCGCTCCCCACCCCCGCGCAAGAAGAGGACAAGCCGACGCCCATGTCCGTACCCGCGAAGGAATCAGTGATCCGGGCCCCGGGCATCCCTCACCTGTTGGTGATGGTGCTGTTCTGCTTCTCGGGATTCGCCCTCCTGCTCCCGGTCTCACCGGCGTGGGCCGTCGAGGGAGGCGCCGACGCGTTCGGCGCCGGACTCGTCACCGCCGTCCTGATGGCCGCCACGGTCCTGACCCAGCTGTTCGTCAGGGCCACGCTGCGCAGGCTCGGATGGACCCGCACCCTCGTCCTCGGCGCACTGCTGCTCGGCCTGCCCTCCCTGCTGCAGGCCCTCAGCGACCAACTGCTGCCCGTCCTGCTGACGACCGCTCTGCGGGGCGCGGGCTTCGGCATCGTCACCGTCTGCGGCGCCACCGCCGCCGCCGTACTGGCCCCGCGTGGACGCCAGGGGGCGGTCATCGGCCTCTACGGTCTCGCCGTCGCCCTGCCCCAGGTCGTCCTGACCCCGGCGGCCCCCTGGCTGACCGACACGTTCGCCCTGCCCGCGGTCATCGCCTGCGGCGTGCTCCCCGTCCTCGCGCTGCCCTGGACGCGCTCCCTGGGCCACGCCGTCGAGGCCCGCCTCTGCGCCGAGGACCCCGCCCGCGGCTTCCTCCCCTCCGGCGGCACCGTCCTCGCCCTCGCCGAGCCCACCGGCCCGGGCATCCGCACCGACTCCGGCCTCAGCGAGGGCACCGAGGTCACCAGCGTCTACGACCCGATGCTCGCCAAGGT
>NZ_JAAXYC010000391.1 GCF_018619185.1 Streptomyces sp. McG3
GCCCACCGGACCTGACCGGGTGTCCCACCCAGCCGCCACCGCACCTGATCCACCCGCAAGGAAGACATGCAGGGAGTCCTCACCGGCTTCACGGTGATCGCCACCGTCATCGCCGTCGGGTACGTCATAGGCCGCCGCGGATATCTGGGGCAGGACGGCCGCACCGTGCTGACCCGGCTGGCCTTCAACGTGGCGACCCCGGCCCTGCTCTTCACCATGCTCGCCGGCGCCGACCTGTCCGTCGTCCTGTCGACACGCCTGCTGGTCACCGCGACAGCCACGGCCGCCGCGGCCGGGGTCTTCGTCGTGGTGGCCGGGCTGCTCCTGCGCTGGGACGCCGGACGGGTCACCATCGGCGCCCTGTGCTCCAGTTACGTCAACGCCGGGAATCTGGGCATCCCCATCGCCGTCTACGTCCTCGGAGACGCCTCGCTCGTCGCCCCGGTGCTGCTCCTCCAGCAGATCGTGGTGACCCCGCTGGCCCTGACCGTCCTCGACCTCAGCCGCCCCGGGGAGCCGGTCTCGGTCCTCCGGCGGCTGACCACCCCGCTGCGCAACCCGATGGCGATCGGATCGCTGGCCGGTGTCGCCGTGGCCGCCTCCGGCCGGACCCTGCCCGGACCCCTGCTGGAGCCACTCGTCCTCATCGGCAACATGTCGGTCCCCGCGGTCCTTCTCGCCTTCGGGATATCCCTGTACGGCGGCGAGCGTCCGGGCCGCGGCGAGGACCGGGTCGCGCTGTACCTGTCCGCCCTGCTGAAGACCGTCGCCCAGCCGGTCGTCGCCTGGGCCGTCGGCGCGGGGCTGTTCGGACTGCGGGACGAGGCGCTGCTGGCCGTCGTCGTGATCGCGGCTCTCCCGGCCGCCCAGAACCTCTTCACGTACGCCTCGCACTACGGGGTCGCCGAGCGGTTCGCGAGGGAGTCGATCCTGCTGTCCACCCTGCTCTCGGTGCCGGTGCTGATCACCGTCGCCGCGCTGCTCGGGAGCTAGGGCCTCTCGTTCGGATCATGCCGGGCTCGCGGGGTCCGGCACGCGCATCTGCCGCGTTGTCGTCGGTCGCCCATGCTCCGCAGTGACTCCCTCCTCCGCCTTGCAGCCGCACGCACCGGACCCCGCTCCCTGATCCGGCCCGATCCAGACGAGAGACCCTGGCCCCCACTCCGGTCCCGGCGTGACGCACGCCACTCCCAGGTGAGAACCCGCAGGCCCCGCCCCGCGTCTGGCCGGTGTGAGACTACGAAAGAAGCGGCCCCCGGAACCGGCCGAGGAACATCTCCTCCGCAGGGTCGCCGACGGAGACCGCGCCGCGTTCGACGAGCTGTACCGGCGCACCTCGCCCTGGCTGGCGGTACGGCTGCGACGCCGGTGCGCCGACGAGCAGATCGTCGCCGAGGTCATGCAGGAGACCTACCTCGCCGTGTGGCGTGCCGCCGGCGCCTTCGTCGGCAGCGCCGTCGGCGGGAGCGCCGCCGGGTGGCTCTGGACGATCGCGGCCCGCCGCCTGGTCGACGCCTTCCGCCGCCGCGCCCACCACGCCGAACCGCCCGTCGCCGCCGCCGGACGCGCCACCGCCCCGGCCGCCGAGGACGAGGCCCTGGCCGCCGCCGTCGGCGGAGAGGTCGGGGACGCCCTGCGGACCCTCGCCCCCGAACTGCGCCAGGTGCTCCAGGCCCTGGTGCTCGACGGGCTCTCGGTCCGGGAGACCTCGGTCCTGCTCGACCTCCCCGAAGGCACCGTCAAGACGCGGGCCCGCAGGGCCCGTATCGCCATGAGAAGGGCACTGGCATGAGCGTCGAGCATCCCTCCGACCGCCTGGTCGCCGACTACGCGCGGGGAGACACCGACCTGCCCGCCGACGAACTGTGGGCCGTGGAGGCCCATATGGAACAGTGCGCCGACTGCCGCGGCCGACTGGCCGGCGCGGCGGCCGGCGTCCCCGCCGTCGCCGCCCTGCTGACCGCAGTCCGCGACGGCCTGGAGCCGGCCCTGGACCGTTCGACGCCCGCCCCGCGCCGTCGCCGCCGCCCCACGACCTGGGCCACCCCGGTCATGGGCCCCTGGCTGGCCATGGTCATCGGCGTGAGCGTCGTCGCGGTGCTGCTGGACCGCACCGCGGGCTGGACGCGGGGCGCACCAACCGTGCTCCTGATGGCGCCGGCCCTTCCGCTCGCCGGAGTCGCCGCGGCCTGGTCGCGCGGACTGGACCCGGCGTTCGAACTGACCGCCGTCACCCCGCGCGCCGGGCTGTCCCTGCTGCTGCGGCGCACCCTGACCGTGCTCGCCGTCGTCCTTCCGGTGCACCTGGTCGCCGGACTCCTGACGGGCGTCGCCCTCGCGCAGTGGCTCCTGCCCTCCCTCGCCCTCACCGCGACGGCGCTGGCGCTCGGCAGCGTCATCGGCGTCGGCCGCGCGACCGCCGCCCTCGGCGCGCTGTGGACCGCGGCGGTCCTCGCGCCGGCCGCGGCCCTGGGCCGGATCCTCCTCCTCCGACCCGAACACCTCCCGCTCTGGGCCCTGACGCTCGCCGCCGCGGCCGTCGTCGTCCTGGCCCGCCGCCGCGCCTACACCGCCCCCAGAAGCCTGCGATGACCCCCCCACAAGGAGAACCCGTTGACCCAACCGACCGTCCCGACCGGCGCGCTCGACACCGCGCCACGCGTCTACGCCCATGAGATCCATGCCACCGGCCTCACCGTCAGGGTCGGCCGCGACCGGCTCGCCGTCGACGGTCTCGACCTCGCCCTGGGCACCGGAACCCATGGTCTGCTCGGCCCCAACGGCGCCGGCAAGACCACCCTGATCCGGACGCTCGCCACCGTCCTGCGCCCCACCGGGGGAGACCTCGAACTGTTCGGCCACTCCGTCCGCGACAGCGCCCGCCACCGCGAGCTGCGCCGCCGCATCGGCTATCTGCCGCAGGAGTTCGGCTACTACAAGCGATTCACCGTCCGCGAGTTCGTCAGCTACCTGGCCTGGCTGAAGGAGATGCCCTCGCGGGACATCCCCGGCGCCGTGCAGCGCGCCGTGGAACGGGTCGGACTCGCGGACCGGGCCGACAGCCGGATGAAGACGCTCTCCGGCGGAATGGTGCGCCGCGTCGGCATCGCCCAGGCCATCGTCAACGACCCCTCGGTGCTGCTGCTCGACGAACCGACCGTCGGCCTCGACCCGGCCCAGCGCCTCCAGTTCCGCGCCCTGCTCCAGGAACTCGGCCGGGAGAGCTGTGTGCTGGTCTCCACCCACCTGGTCGAGGACGTCGCCGCGGCCTGCACCGATGTGGTGCTCTTCGACCGGGGCAGGCTCGTCTTCCAGGGGACGCCGGAGGCGCTGGCCGCCGCCGGAACCGCCGAGCAGCCGGGCGACAGCCCCCTGGAGCGCGGCTACTCGGCCCTCCTGTCCGGCTCCGACCACGGAAGGGGCAGCTGGTGAACCTCCGCGTCCTGCGCACCGAACTCCTGCGCTCCGCCGCCCCCTTGGCCGGCCTCACCGTCCTGGCCGGCGGGTTCGCCTTCCTCTACGGCATCGACGGGAGCTGGTGGGGCACCTCGGTCGACTGGACCGGGCAGTGGACCTCGCTGGCCCTGTGGACCCGGGGGCTGCTCGCCTACCTGTGGCCGCTGGTCGCCGGGATCGGGGCCCTGTACGGGCTGCGGGACCATCGCTCCCGGATGCCGGAACTGCTGGCCGCCACCCCCCGGCCCGGATGGCAGCGCGCGGCGACCCCGGCGGTCGCGGTCGCCCTGGCGCTGGTCGCCGGGTTCGGGGCGCTGCTGGTGTGGGGCGGCGTCCAGGTGGCGCTCGGCCCGACCTCGTACGCCCATCTGGGCTGGCTGCCCATCTCGGCCGTCGCCCTGCTGGCCCTCGTGGCGGCCGCGGTGTTCGGCATGGGCGTGGCACGGGCCCTGCCGTCACCGCTGACCCCGCCGGCCGTGGCGGTCCTGTTCCTCGCTGCGACCGTGCTCCTGATGCAGCAGACCGACAGCGAACTGCCCACCGTCCGCGTCGGATCCCAACTGCTCTCGCAGCTCTCCCCGGCGGTCGCCGAGCCGCGCCAGGTGCTGCTGACCCTCACCGGCGCCGTGCACCTGGGCCAGACCCTGTGGCTGTCCGGTCTCCTGGCCACCGGGTTCGCGCTGCTGAGCGCCACCCGTCGGCGTGGCCGCCTGATCGCCGTGGTGCCCGTACTCGCCGGAGCGGCCCTGGCACTGCTGGTGCTGCCCGGTGACGCCCGTGGCGGCTACCGTATCGACCCGGCGGCGGCCGCCCAGGTATGCGAGGGCCAGGTCTGCGTCACGGAGGCGCACCTCCACCGGCTCGATGCCCTCGCGCCTTCCGCCACCCGGGCCCTGGGCGTCCTGGACACCGTGCTCGGCGACGCGGCGCCCCGGCAGGTGCGGGAGGAGACCGCGCTCCGGGCCGTGGGCGAGGAGCGCCGGCTCGCGCCGGCAGCGGTGCTCGTCAACTTCGAGGACCCGCAGATCGACACGGCGAAGGGCGATCAGCTGGTGCGCCGCCTCGTCGGCGAGGGTCTCGCGCCGAGCTGCCGGGCCATCACCTCCCGGGAGTTCGGCGGCGACGAGGTGCTCGTCGTGCAGAGCGTGCTGGCGAGCTGGGCGCTCGGTACGTTCCGGCCCATCGAGGCCGATGTGTACGACCGCGAGGCCTACCGGGCCTCGATGGGGAAGGCGTGGAAGCAGTTCACGGCACTCTCCCCCGACCAGCGGCGGAGCCGGGTCGCCGAGGTGCGCGAGGCCGCCCTCGGCTGCGAGTTCACCTGGGCCGACGAGCTGGCCGGGGGAGCGCGGTGACGAGCGGCCCCGTGCTGTACGCGCGGTCGCGCCGGGCCCCGGCCACGGCAGGTGCGCTCCTCGCCTCGGCGGTGCTGCTCGGGGCGGGCGCGGCGGCCGACGGCGCCGCCGATCCGCGGCTGACGGTCCTGGCCGTGGCGGTCGCCGTCGCCGCGGCGGCCCCCGGGCTGGGCGGCCAGGACGCGGCCCTGGACCGCACGGCGGCGATCCGCTGGGCCCCGCTCCGGGCGGCGCACGTCCTGCTGATCGCCGCCGCCGTCACCCTCGTTCTGCTGGCGGCGCAGACGGCGGGGCGGGACCCGGTGACGGCGGCGTTCCTGGTCCGGGACGCCGCCGGGCTGACCGGTCTCGCCGCTCTCGGGGCCGTCGTGTTCGGTGCGGAGTACGCCTGGACGCCGGTCGTCGGCTGGCCGGCCGTCACTCTCTTCGCACCGCCGGACCCGGGCGGGGTCGGCGGCTGGCTGCTGGCCCCGCCCGATGCCGGGGCCGCCGCCTGGACCGCCGGCGCCCTGCTGGCGGCCGGCGTCACCGTCTACGCGGCGGCCGGACCCCGGAGGTGACGGCCGGTCGCGGGAGGCGGTGACCTCCCGCGACCGCCGCGGCTACTTCGTGATGCCGTGCTCGGCCGCCCAGTCGTTCGCGACGTCCTCGGGGTCCTTCCGGTCCTTGTCCACCAGGCGGTTGAGCTCGGTGAGGTCCTCGGTCGTCAGCACGGCCCCGAGGCGGGCGAGCGCCTTGCGGACCGTGGAGTCGGCCTTGCGGTCGGCGATCAGCGGTACGACGTGCTGGCCGGGGATGAGGTTCTTGGGGTCGGTGAGGACGACCCAGCCCTCGGCGGCGATGTCGGTGTCGGTGGTGAAGAGGTTCGCCACGTCCACATCGCCCTTCTTGAGTGCTCCCTTGACCAACGGGCCCGAGGAGTCGAGGGACTTGAACTCCTTGAACTCCACGCCGTACACGTCCTTGAGGCCCACCGAGCCCACCGTGCGCTTCTTGACCTCGGGGGCCGCGCCGATGACGAGCTTGCCGTTGTGCTTCGCGAGGTCGGCCAGGGACTTCAGGCCGTACTCCTCGGCGGTCTCCTCGGTCACCGCGAAGGCGTCGGCGTTCTCCGCCTCGCCGTACGGGAGTATCTGGAGGCCGCGCGGCAGGAGCATCGCGAGGCCGTTCTGCATCGTGCCCTCCTCGGTGGCCGTGGCCCCGGCGTCGAGGTAGTGCAGCAGCGCGCCCTGGTACTCGGGCAGCAGATCGATGTCGCCGCCCTTCAGCGCGGGGATGAGGATCTCGCGGGTGCCCAGGTTGGGGCGGACCTTCGTCTTCACCCCGGACGCTTCGAGCGTCGCGGCGTAGAGGTACCCGAGGACCTGGTTCTCGGTGAAGTTGGCGGTGCCGATGGTGACGCCGCCCTCGCTGGAGCCCC
>NZ_JAAXYC010000392.1 GCF_018619185.1 Streptomyces sp. McG3
GGGCGGGGGCGGCGGGCTGGGCGGCGGCGCGGGCCATCAGGACGGCGGTGATGGCCGCCAGCTCCTCGGGGTCGGCGTGACCCTTCTCGACGCGCAGGACGGACTCGGCGGACGTCAGGCTCATGGTGGGGTGTCTCCGTCTTCTCGGCAGGATGTCGTGGACCGTGCGGCGGATCGCGCCGCTGCGGAGGTGACTACTGCGGGGGGTTGCCGTGCTTGCGGGACGGCAGGTCGGCGTGCTTGTTGCGGAGCATGGCGAGCGAGGCGATGAGCACCTCGCGGGTCTCGGCGGGGTCGATGACGTCGTCGACGAGACCGCGCTCGGCCGCGTAGTAGGGGTGCATCAGCTCGGCCTTGTACTCCTTGACCATGCGGGTGCGCATGGCCTCGGGGTCCTCGGCGTCGGCGATCTGCCGGCGGAAGATGACGTTGGCCGCGCCCTCGGCGCCCATCACCGCGATCTCGTTGGTGGGCCAGGCGTAGGTGAGGTCGGCCCCGATGGACTGGGAGTCCATGACGATGTACGCGCCTCCGTAGGCCTTCCGCAGGATCAGCGAGATCCGCGGCACGGTGGCGTTGCAGTAGGCGTAGAGCAGCTTCGCTCCGTGGCGGATGATCCCACCGTGCTCCTGGTCCACGCCCGGCAGGAAGCCGGGGACGTCCAGAAGAGTGATGATCGGGATGTTGAAGGCGTCGCACATCTGGACGAACCGTGCGGCCTTCTCGGAGGCCTCGATGTCCAGCACGCCCGCCAGCGCCTGCGGCTGGTTGGCGACGATGCCGACGACCTGGCCGTCCAGGCGGGCCATCGCGCAGATGATGTTGCGGGCCCAGCGCTCGTGGATCTCCAGGTAGTCGCCGTCGTCGACGAGCTCCTCGATCACCTTGTGCATGTCGTACGGGCGGTTGCCGTCGGCCGGGACGAGGTCCAGCAGGACGTCGCCGCGCCGGTCGGCGGGGTCGTCGCTCTCCACCGTCGGCGGGTTCTCGCGGTTGTTGGAGGGCAGCATCCCGATGAGGTAGCGGACCTCGGCGATGCAGGTCTCCTCGTCGTCGTACGCGAAGTGCGCGACGCCCGAGGTCTCGGCGTGCACGTCCGCGCCGCCGAGTCCGTTCTGGGTGATCTCCTCGCCGGTGACCGCCTTCACGACGTCCGGTCCGGTGATGAACATCTGCGAGGTCTCACGGACCATGAACACGAAGTCGGTCAGCGCGGGGCTGTAGGCGGCGCCGCCCGCGCACGGGCCGAGCATCACGCTGATCTGCGGGATCACACCGGACGCCCGGGTGTTGCGTTGGAAGATGCCGCCGTAGCCCGCGAGCGCCGAGACACCTTCCTGGATGCGGGCCCCGGCGCCGTCGTTCAGCGACACCAGCGGAGCACCGGCCGAGATGGCCATGTCCATGATCTTGTGGATCTTCGTGGCGTGCGCCTCGCCCAGCGCGCCGCCGAAGATCCGGAAGTCGTGCGCGTAGACGAAGACCGTGCGGCCCTCGACCGTGCCCCAGCCGGTGATGACACCGTCGGTGTACGGCTTCTTCGCCTCCAGGCCGAAACCGGTCGCCCGGTGCCGGCGCAGCTGCTCGACCTCCTTGAACGAACCCGGGTCCAGCAGCAGCTCGATCCGCTCCCGCGCGGTCAGCTTCCCCTTGGCGTGCTGCGCCTCGGTCGCCCGCTCGCTCGGTCCGCGCCGTGCCTGCTCGCGCAGGGCCAGCAGTTCGGCCACCCGGCCTCGGGCGTCGTTCGGCCGGCCCTGGGTTTCGTCCACAACGGTCATGTACTGACCCTACGAACACCGACCCAGAAATCGTGCCGTCGACTCTGTACAGTCTCCTGCCCGGTTTCGTGGTGGGAGTGAACAGAACCACGTCGCCGCGCACGCGATCCACCAGCGAAACGCCGCTTTCGGTTGTGAGGACCCCACAAGAGGGGGTGTGCCGTGGGCCACATGCCTCTGAGGGGGCCCGCACGGGCCCCCTCAGTATGGCGCGGCACATCACCCCTGCCGTCCACCGCGCCCGGGAAGCCGGGCGGAGGGCGGTCAGCCTCCGCAGTGGAAGCGGGCATCGCCCCAGTCGGCGTGGTCGTTGCCGTTGCCGTCGCCGCCGTCCTGGACGACCAGCTCGACGTACTTCGCGCCGGTGACGTCCGCGGTGAGCTTCCAGGCGGGGTCGGCCGCACCCAGCACCGGTGACGTCACCTTCTCCGTGCCGTCGGCGGTGACCGAGAACCGCACACTGCCCCGGGTGGCCTGGACGTCGTCCACACCCACATCGGCGGTGAAGGAGGTGCACTTCCCGCCCAGGTAGTAGCGGATCTTCGCCGGGGCGTGCGTGCCCAGACCCTTGGCGTAGGCGACGCCGCCGATCTTCAGGGGGCTGCCGTCACCGGCCCCGGACTCGCCGTTGGAGCGGTCGCGCTCGACCGGGCCCCAGCCGTTCTGCGAGGCGGTCCAGTCGAGGTCGCCGGCCCAGCTGTCCGTGGTGGGCGGCGGCGGGAGCGTCCGGACGGAGGTTCCCGCGCCGAGCGCCCTGGCCGCTCCCCCGACGGTGTACGTGGCCTTCGCGTCCAGCGTGTACGTGTCGTAGGGGGCGTCGACCGGCGGGGTGACCCGCCAGCTGCCGGTGGCCTTCGCGCCCGGGGCGACCGAGTCGAAGGCGACCGTGCCCACGGGTTCGGCCTTCCAGCCCTCGGGCACGGACAGCGCGAGCTCCACGCCGGTGGCGGCGCTCGCCTCGTCGTTGCCGAAGACCGCCTTCACCGTGTTCGGGGCTCCCGGCTCCAGGGTCTCGGCGTCGGCGGCCACGTCGAGGGTGCCGCAGACGGCCTCCTGCCCGGCGGGGGCCGGTCCGAGGTCGGTGACGGTGAAGCCGTCGAGCACGAAGTCCGCGCCCTCGGGTGCCCCGGGCAGCTTGCGCAGCCCGGTCCAGGTGTCGCCGCAGCCCGCGGTGAGCGTCCGGCTGAACGTCCCGGTGGTGCGTTGCCGGCCGATCGGGGTGGCCCGGGTCTCGGTCGAGGCGGCCGTGCCGTCGGCGACCCGGTCGTAGCCCTCCACCCAGCTGTACGCCCCGGCGTGGCTGGACTGGTAGTCGAACGCGACCTCGTACCGGCGTCCGTCCTTCATCGGGACGGTCCAGGGGGCGGTGCGGTAGACGAGCCCGGTGTTCTCCTCGTGTGCCTTGAGGGACTCCTTCCCGCCGAGCACGTCGTCGATCAGCTTCCCGTTCCAGCCGGACTGGGTGTACGGGGCGTGCAGCTGCGAAATGCTGGTGCGGGGGTCGGTGGAGCCGCCCGCGTCGCCCTTGAGGAAGGGGCCCCAGCCCTGGTCGACGGCCTCGAAGTCCTCGTACGCCACCGTACCGGTGCGGGTCGCGGGGGCGTTCTCGACGATCCGTACGTCATCGGCGCGGACCTTCGCCGTGGAGCCCGCCGCCGCCTCGACGCGCAGGGTGGTGCGACCGTTCGCGGGGGCGGTGAAGTTGACCTTGGCGCGCTGGAAGTAGGTGCCGTGCCAGTCGGAGGCGGCGACGTGGTCCTTCGCCGTGGAGCGCTCGACGGCGACCGACTTCCCGCCGGCGCCGAGGGTCGTGCGCCGGCTCGCGCCGGGCTCGACCTCGATCAGGGCGGAGGCGGTGTAACGCTTGCCGGGCTTCAGTCCGGTGACGCTCTGGGAGAGCGCAGCCGGGCCCGAGCCGGAGAGTTCGGCGCTGTTGCGGCCCTGCTCGTCGGTGTCGCGGACGGCGGTGCCGGTCTTCGTCCAGCCCTTCAGATCACGGTCGTTGAAGCCGGGGTCCTTCAGTCCGGTCCCCTTTCCCCAGGCGGCCTCCGGCTCCTTCGGCGCACGGTCGGGGTAGAGGACGTAGGCCTGTCCGGCGGCGGCGGTGAGGGTGATTCTCCCGCTCTCCGGGCGAACGGTGGCGACCTTCTTCCGGCCGTTGTCGGACAGCTCGTAGACGGTGTACGGACCCTTGCCGGGCACCTCCCAACTGCTGGTGGCACCGGTCTCGCTGTAGTGGTAGAGCTTCTTGCCGCCGTCCCACGGCAGCAGGTAGTCGGTGCCGCTGAGCACCTTGCGGCCCTGGTCGTAGAAGGTCCGCTTGCCGTCCTCGACCGTGCCGCGCACCCCGCCGGTGAAGGTGATGTCGTTGCCGTCCCAGCGGGTGATCCGCTGCTGCTGGAGGTACTTCGCGGGCAGGTTCTTCTGCCAGATGTTGGCGGTGAAGGCGTTCCAGTCGGTCTCGCCGGTCCAGCCCTCGAAGTCCTCCAGGGCACTCTGGCCGAGGACCGGGTGGTTGTTCCAGATGTCCTTCTCGCCGTTGCGGATGAACCGGATGATCTGCGAGTTCAGGCCCTTGTTTGTGGCCCCGCCGTAGTTGAGGTCATTCGCCCAGTGCGACCAGAGCGAGGCGCGCTCGAACTTGTCGGCCCACTCGGTGCCGACGGTCCAGCCCTGCTTCTGGACGGCCTGGATCGTCTTGTCGGCGATCCAGCCGTGGCTGTAGTAGACGTCGATGTAGAGGAAGTCGAGGTTCTCGTCGGTCTCGTCGCGCAGTTGCCGGAAGCGCTTTTCCAGGTCGCCGCTGTTGATGTCGCGGCGCTGGTCGATGTAGTAGCTCTGGTTGAGCCAGTTCCAGCCGGGCTTCGTCTTGTCGACGAGCTGCTCGGAGAAGGCGTTGGCCTCCGGGTAGGACTCGGTGGCGTTCACGTGGACGCCGAAGTCGGCGCCCCACTTCTCGCCGTCCTTGAGCAGGGTGTTGAGGTCCTTCAGCCCGCCGGCCCGCTTGTTGTAGTTGCCGCCGTAGTCCGGGTGGGCGGAGTCGTGGCCCTCGGAGCCGTATCCCTTGAGGACGGCGAGCTGGCCGAGGCCGTCGGTGGTTTTCGAGATCCGCTTGACGTCGTCGAGGGTGCGCAGGAACGGGTGGGTGGCCTGGCTGGCGAAGTTGAACGGGATGTGGGTGACGACCCGCTTCGCGGTGTCCTCGCTGCCCGGCGCGGTGACGCCGATGGTGCGGAAGGCGACGGCCCCGTCCTGCCAGTCGACGGCCTTGTCGCCGTTGGCGTCGGGGGTGACGACGACCTTGGCCCACGGCAGGTTCTCGCCGCTCTCGGGCTTCGGCGCGCCCTCGCCCCGGTAGGTCCACTGGCCGGACCAGACGCCGACCCGGACGCCGCCGCCCTCCTCGGCGCGTGCCTGGTGCCAGAAGCGGGCGTCGTCGCCGCCGGTGGCCCCGGCGGGCTTGTCGTACGAGGAGTTGGACTCGATCGCCGCGGCGAGCGAGCCGGTGTTGAGGATCGCGTAACTGGCCCCGACGGGAGCGGAGTCGGGCTTCGTCTCCCCGGTGACCTTGCCGAAGACGTCGGCGGTGCGGGTGGAGTCCGGGTCGAGCTTCGTGAACGCCGTTGCGGCCCCGGCCTCGGCGGAGCCGACGGAGATCAGGTCGTGGCCCGGGATGTCGATCGTGCCCACCCGGAAGGCCTCGGTGTCGCGGACGGCGGTCACCCTGAACGTGGTGGCCCGCCCGGAGACGGTGAGCGAGGCGTCGATCTCGACGCCCGGCAGGGACTCGAAGGCGAGCGTGTAGCGGGCGGTGGCGCGGGTGATCTTCGGCTTGCCCTTGAGCTTCACCGGACGGGCGGTCCCGTTGAGGGTGACGTCGGTGACCGGCCGGGTGGAGCCGAGCAGGTGCTCGCCGCTCGCCCGGTCGGTGTACGACAGGACGCGCGGGAAGTCGTCGGCGACGGCGACGGCGAGCCGGTCGGATCCGATGACGGCGGATCCGGCGGACTCCGCCGCCCCGGCCGGGGCGGGGGACGGATCGGCGGCTGCGGCGGGGAGGACGGTCCCCACGAGCGCCAGGACGGCTGCTGAGGCCGCGGCGACCAGGCCGGGGCGAGGGAATCTTGGCGACATGGCCCCTGAGTAGTCGCCGTGTCCGGACATCGTCAACGAACTTCGGCTCCGGGGGCCGACTCCGTCCAACAACCCCGGTGCGTTAGTCCAAGTCAGGGCGGTGCGGGTCCGGCCGGGGCCTCGTTCACCTCTTGGCCGCCGGCGTCCCCGGGAGGTCACGGTTCGCACCCGCTCGGTTCCGGCAAGTACCGCTTCGGGGCGTCGAGTTGTGAAGACTCGGCATTTTTGAGAGCGCTCTCAGTCACAAGTCTTGACGCTCGTTCCGGGCCTCGCGAGAGTGGTGCGCACCGCAGGCACCCCCACGGTCCCGCAC
>NZ_JAAXYC010000393.1 GCF_018619185.1 Streptomyces sp. McG3
CCCCCGACGGCACCCTCCTCGTCGCCGACTTCGGCGGCGACACCGTGACCTTCGTCGACCCCGGGAAGGACGGGTCCGGGAAGGGCGGGGCCCCCATCACCTCGGTGAAGGCCGGCACCGCGCCCTACGGCCTCGTCGTCGGCGAGGACGGGCGGGCCTGGGTCGCCACCGCCGAGGGCGTCGCGGTCGTCGACACCCGGGAGCGGACCCGGCTCGCGCTCGTCCCGTACGAGACGGAGTCCGGCCCGGTCACCACCGGCGAGTACCGGGGCGGCGGCATGGGCATCGCCCTGGCCCCGGACGGGAAGCACGTCTACGTCGGGGTCAACGTGCCCGGCGGCGACGGCGTGGTCGAGGTCATCGACACCGCGACCCGCGAGGTCACCGGCACCGCGCCCGTCGGCATGCGCCCCTTCGACGTGGACGTGTCGCCGGACGGCCGCGAGGTGTACGCCACCGATCACGACTCCTTCGACGTGACGGCGGTGGACGCCGGCTCGCTGGAGACCCGGCGCATGGAAGTCGCCCCGTACGGCACGGAGGGCGGGCTCGGCTCCTGGCTGAAGCCGCACTACGCCGTCGTGCGCCCCGAGGACGGCAAGCTGCTGCTGCCGTTCGAGGGGGAGCGGCTCGCGGTCCTCGACCCGCGCACCGGAAAGGTGACCATCGAGCCGATGACCGCCAACACCCACCAGCACGGCGCGGCGCTCGCCCCCGACGGCACCCTCCTCGTGGTGGGCACCGGCCCGATCGGCTCGGACGACGAGGAGCCCTCGCTCACCGTCCGCGCCCCCGACGGCACGGAGCGGGTCGTTCCGCTGGACGGACCGCACGAGGACGTGGCGGTGTCGAAGGACGGCCGCACGGCGTACGTCACCGGCGGCTTCACCCGCGACGGGTACTGGAACGGGATCACGGTCGTCGACCTGGACGACGAGAGGAGCGAGCCGGTCCGTCTGGAGGCAGGCAACCGGCCGCTCGGAATCGCCATCCTCTGAACTGGAGCCGCCCGTTCTTCCCCCGAGGCGGGCGGCTCCTCCCGGTCAGGGCCGCCGGGCGGCCTAGGATCGACCGGTGAACCACCGCGTCCCGGCCCCCGCCCCGCTCCTGCCGGCTCTGGCCCTGGCCCTCGCGCTGCTCGGCAGCGGGTGCACGGGCGGGGTCGAGGGGACCCCGGGCGAGGCCGGACTGCGCGACCCGTACTTCCCGGGTCTCGGCAACGGCGGCTACGACGTCACCCACTACGGCCTGGAGCTCGACGTCGACCCGGCCGGAGACCGGCTGCGCGGCACCGCCACGATCACCGCCCGCGCCACCCGGGACCTGAGCGCCTTCCACCTCGACCTCGCCGGGCTCGACGTGGACGGCGCCGCGGTCGAGGGCCGCCCGGCCGCCGTGAACCGGGCGGGCAAGGAGCTGACGCTGCGTCCGGCGGCCGCCGTCGAGGACCGGCTGCGCAAGGGGCGTACGTTCACCGCCGTCGTGCGCTACTCGGGCTCCCCGGAGACGATCACCGACCCGGACGGGTCGAAGGAGGGCTGGCTGCGGACGGCGGACGGCGCGGTCGCCCTCGGCGAACCGGCCGGGTCCATGGCCTGGTTCCCCGGCAACCACCACCCGAGCGACAAGGCCGCGTACGACATCGCGATCACCGTGCCCGAGGGGCTCGCGGGGATCTCCAACGGGGAACCGGTGTCCCGGCGTACGGCGGACGGGCGCACCGTCTACCGCTGGCGGACCGCCGAACCGATGGCGAGCTATCTGGCGACGGTCGCCGTGGGGCGGTTCGCCACCGAGGAGTCGGTGACCCCCGACGGCATCCGGCTGTTCACCGCCGTGGACCCGGAGTCGGCGGCGGCGAGCGCGGACGTGCTGGCGCGGATTCCGGCCGTGCTGAAGTGGTCGGCGGGGAAGTTCGGCCCGTATCCCTTCTCCTCCGCCGGGGCGATCGTCGAGCGGACGGGCGACTCGGCCTACGCCCTGGAGACCCAGAACCGGCCCGTCTTCCCCGGCCCGCCGGACACCGGGCTCCTCGTCCACGAACTGGCCCACCAGTGGTTCGGGAACTCCGTCACCCCCGCGACCTGGCGGGACATGTGGCTGAACGAGGGCTTCGCGACGTACGCGGAGTGGCTCTGGGCCGCCGACCACGAGGACGTACCGGTCGAGGAGAGCTTTCAGGAGGCGTACGAGTCCGACGCGAACTGGGCGTTCCCGCCGGCCGATCCGCCGACCGCCGCCGAGCTGTCCGAGCCGCCGGTCTACGGGCGGGGGGCGATGGCCGTGCACCGCGTCCGGCTCGCCATCGACGACGACCGGGCGTTCTTCGCCCTGGTCCAGGGGTGGACGAAGGCCCACCGGCACGCCAACGCCTCGACCGACGACTTCACCGCGTACGTGGAGGAGGAGACGGGCCGGGACCTCACCGAGCTGTGGGACGCCTGGCTGTACGGCAGGAGCCGGCCGCCCGTGGAGGGCTGACCGGCTCCCGTACCGGCTGACGTGACGCGTTACTTGACGTTGACCCCGGTCCAGGTGGCCGAGACCGCCTTCAGCTCCTCGCTGTCCGCGCCGAACAGGTCGGTCGCCGCCTTCTCGGTCGCGACGCGCGCGCCCGCGTAGTCGGTGGTGGAGGTCATGTAGACGGAGAGGGCCTTGTACCAGATCTGGTACGCCTTCTCCCGGCCGATGCCCGTCAGCGTCGAGCCGTCGGAGGTCGCGGAGTCGTAGTCGACTCCGTTGATCGTCTTCTTTCCGCTGCCCTCGGCGAGCAGGTAGAAGAAGTGGTTGGCGACGCCGGAGGAGTAGTGGACGTCCAGGTTGCCGAGGTTCTCGTCCCAGAAGTCGGCGGAGTTGCCGTCCTTGGAGGGCTTGTCCATGTAGCGCAGCGGGGTGCCGTCGCCGTTGATGTCGATCTTCTCGCCGATGAGGTAGTCCCCGGCGTCCGAGGCGTTGTCGGCGAAGAACTCCACCGACGCGCCGAGGATGTCGCTGGTCGCCTCGTTGAGGCCGCCGGACTCGCCCGCGTAGTCCAGGTTGGCGGTGGCGGAGGTGAGGCCGTGGGTCATCTCGTGGGCCGCGACGTCGATGGAGGTGAGGGCGCTCTTGTTGCCCTCGCCGTCGCCGTACGTCATGCAGAAGCAGCTGTCGTCCCAGAAGGCGTTGACGTAGTTCTCGCCGTAGTGGACCCGGGAGTAGGCGGCCTTGCCGTCGCCCGCGATGCCGTCGCGGCCGAGCGCGGTCTTGTAGAAGTCCCAGGTCTTCGCGGCGCCGTAGTGGGCGTCGACGGCGGCGGTCTGCCGGTCCGCGCCGGTGCCGTCGCCCCAGGCGTCGTCGTCGTCCGTGACGAGTTCGCCGGTGCCGGAGGAACCCTGGTTCAGGTCGTACGTCTTGTGGCCGCCGCGCTCGCCGTCGGTCAGCTCGAAGCCCGCGTCGGTCTTCGTGGTGGTGAGCTCGACCTCGCCGCTGTACTGGCTGGTGCCGGTGCCGGTCTCGACCGCCTCGTAGCTGTGCAGCTTCTTTCCGGTGGTGGCGTCGGTGATGGTGTGGACGCGGCTGGGCGTGCCGTCCTTCTGGACGCCCTTCTTGACGGTCTCCCAGGCGAGGACGGGGTTCTCGCCGCCCGCGTAGATCACCTTGCGGGCGCTCGCCGCGGCCTTCAGCTTCGGCGTCGTCGACGCCACGGCTATCTTCGCGTCGGTCGCCCTGTCGACGCTCTTGACCTTTCCGGCGGCGGTGGCGTGGGTGACGAGGTCGCCACCGAGGACGGGCAGGCCGTCGTAGGTGCGCTCGTAGCGGGTGTGGACGGTGCCCTCGGCGTCCTTGACGACGTCGCGGGCGATCAGCTTCTCCCGGCCGTCGAGCTTCAGGGCCTTCGCCGCCGAGGAGGCGTCCGCCTGGGCCGACTTGATGGCCGTGGCGCGCTGCGCCGAGGGGTTCACACCGAGTGCGGCGGCCGTGGAGGGCGTCGCCGCGGCGGTACGGGCGTCGTCGTCGCCGGGCGTGGCGACGGCGGATCCGGCCTGGACACCGGCGACGACCATCGCGGCGACCGCCGCGAGCGCTGCGAGCCGACGGGTGCCGCGGTGGGCGCGGGAGGTGTGGGGGGTGGTGTGGAGGTTCATGTGAGTGTTCTCCGTTGGTCGTCCTGTGGGGGGACTACGAGCGGAGAGCGTGCCACCTCATGAGCGAAGTTGACGGTGTGCCGACAATTGCCTCACAAGATTTTGACCAGTTCTTGTACGAATGGGGGGCCGCGCTGTCCGGTATTCGGCGAAGGGGTGCATTTCCGCCGTACGGGGCGGGCGACGTGACGGCCCCTCACCCACGCGGGAGCCCCCGGCCGCGAAGGCGGCCGGGGGCTCCGGTGAAGCGGGTGAAGCAGTCGTGCGCTCGGGTCAGAGGTTGACGCCGAAGTCCTGGGCGATGCCGCGCAGGCCGGAGGCGTACCCCTGGCCGACCGCGCGGAACTTCCACTCGGCGCCGTTGCGGTAGAGCTCGCCGAAGACCATGGCGGTCTCGGTGGCGGCGTCCTCGCTCAGGTCGTAGCGGGCGATCTCGGCGCCGCCGGCCTGGTTGAGGATGCGGATGAACGCGTTCCGGACCTGGCCGAAGTTCTGGCTGCGGTTCTCGGCGTCGTAGATGGAGACCGGGAAGACGATCTTGTCCACGTCGGCCGGCAGACCCGCCAGGTTGACGTTGATCTGCTCGTCGTCGCCCTCGCCCTCGCCCGTGACGTTGTCACCGGTGTGCACGATGGTCTGGTCCGGCGTCGACTTGTTGTTGAAGAAGACGAAGTGGCCGTCCGAGACGACCTTCCCGCCGGGGTTGACCGCGATCGCCGAGGCGTCGAGGTCGAAGTCGGTGCCGGTGGTGGTGCGGACGTCCCAGCCGAGGCCGACCGTGACGGCGGTAAGGCCCGGTGCCTCCTTGGTGAGCGAGACGTTGCCGCCCTTGGACAGGCTTACTGCCATGGGAAGTCCCTTTCCTCGTCGTGTGCGGGCTTCGTGCCATCACGAAAGCTACCGTCACCCGTCATAACGCAAGCAGCAGACCACGAGGTTCCTGGTCGCTTTACTTTCTTTGCCGAACTTCGTCCCGAAGTGGAGCCGGTCAGGGGACACCGTGCGGCCCGGTGCGCGGCCCGGTGCGCGGCCCGGTGCGCGATCCCGGGCGGACCCGGTGCGCGATCCCGTGGGCAAAAGAAGGTGACGAACGGGGTGCGGGGAAGGGACCATGGGTGTCATGTCCGGGCCCTATGTCATCCGCGGCTCGGTCTCCCTCCCGGAGGCCGAGCTCATGTGGCGTTTCTCGCGGTCCTCCGGACCCGGCGGCCAGCACGTCAACACCAGCGACTCCCAGGTGGAGCTGCGCTTCGACCTGGCGGCGACGGACGCGCTCCCCGAGGTGTGGAAGGCGCGGGCGCTGGAGCGGCTCGCAAGCAGGCTGGTGGGCGGGGTGATCTCCGTACGGGCCTCCGAGCACCGCTCCCAGTGGCGCAACCGCGAGACGGCCGCCGCCCGGCTCGCCGCCCTCCTCGCCGAGGCCACGTCGCCGCCGCCCAAGCCCCGGATCAAGCGGAAGATCCCGCGCGGGATCAACGAGCGCAGGCTGCGGGAGAAGAAGCAGCGCGGCGACACCAAGCGCGGCCGCTCGGGCCGCGACTGGTGATTCCGGGGCCCGCGCCGTCAGCCCAAATGCCGGTAGCGGCCCTTGAAGTACGCCAGTGGGTCGCCGTCCGGGCTCGGCAGCTCCGCCGTGAGCACCCGCCCGATCACCAGGGTGTGGTCCCCGGCCACCACGCGCTGCTCGGTGCGGCACTCCAGCGTCGCCAGCGCCCCGCCGACCAGCGGCGCGTGCGTGACCCCGCCCCGTACGTACGGGACGTCCTCGAACAGCAGCCGGTCGCTGATCCGGCCCTTCATGGCGAACCGTCCCGCGATGTGCCGCTGGCTCGCGGCCAGCACGGAGACCGCCCACAGCGGCTGCTCGTCCAGCAGGTCGTCCATCCGGGAGCCGTTGCGCAGGCTCACCATCACCAGGGGCGGATCCAGGGACACCGACATGAAGGCGGTCGCCGTCATGCCCACGTCCTCGCCCCGGCCGTCCTCGTCGAGGGGCGGCTCCTGGGCGGTGACCAGCACCACCCCGGCGGCCAGCCGCGCGAGGGCGGCACGGAACTCGTCGTTGCTCACTCCCTCAGCATGGGGGACGGTCTCGGGG
>NZ_JAAXYC010000394.1 GCF_018619185.1 Streptomyces sp. McG3
GGCCTCGACCGCGCCGGATCGCAGCCGCCGGTGGTCGTGGTCGGCGTCGCGGGCGGCTGGGCCGCGGCGGGGGCGGGGCTGCGGCACGCGTCGGAGACGGCGACGGCCGCGCAGGGCCTGGACGACCGGCCCTGGTACGACGCCCGGCGCCTCGACATCGACCTGCTGCTGTGGCGGCTGCGGGACCATCCGGACCTGGCGGCGTTCGTGAACCGGGCGATCGGCCCGCTGCGCGAGCACGACCGCACCTCGCGCCCGCCTCTGCTCCCGACGCTCCAGGCGTATCTGGCGCACGCGGGCCGCAAGGCGGAGACCGCCCGCGAGCTGCACCTCAACCGCCAGACGCTCTACAACCGGCTGGCCCGGATCGGGGAGCTGCTGGGCACGGACCTGGACGACCCGCAGACGGTGCTGGCGCTGAGTCTGGCGCTGCGGGCCCGCCGCCACACGACCTGAGAGCGGGGCCGGGAGCCCGTCTCGTCAGCGCACCCGACCGGTCGCCAGTGGCTGCGCCAACTCGTCGTAGACGCTGAGCACATGGGCGATCGTGTCGTCCTCGGTGGGCCAGCCCGCCGCCTGCACCCGCCCGGCCTCGGCCAGCCGGGCGCGCTCCGCCGGGTCCCCGAGCAGCCTGACGACCGTACGGGCGAGGGCCTCGGCGTCGCCGTAGGGCACCAGTTCGGCTGCCCGGCCGACCAGTTCGGGCACGCCGCCGACCGCGGTGGCGACGAGCGGCACCCCGGCCCGCAGCGCCTCCTGCGCCAGCGGGGAGCGGGCCTCCCACCGGCTCGGCAGCAGTGCCAGGTCGGCGGCGCCGAGCAACTCCCCCACGCCGTCCCGGCTTCCGATGAGGGTGACGGGCAGCTCCTCGTCCCTGATCCGCCGTTGCAGAGCGCCCCGGTCGCGCCCCTCCCCCGCGATGACGAGCAGCGGGACGGGGTCCAGACACCGCCAGACGCGGGCCGCGTCCAGCAGGACGTCGAAGCCGTGATGCGGCACGAGACTGCCGACGGCCATCAGCAATGGCCTTTCCACCGCACCCAGTTCGGCCCGCGCCTTGCCCTCGTCGAAGGCGGCGGGGCGGGGCGACGGGACGACGACAGGGGCGAACCGGGCATCGCGGGCGCCCCGCTCGCGGGCCCGGTCCACCAGGTCGGACGAGGGGGCGAGGACCACGGCCGCCGCCCGCGCGGCACGCCGTTCCAGCAGGTGCAGGATCTGACGGCGGGCGCCTTCCGCGTACCGCCGCGTGTGCCAGGTCATCACCAGGGGCACGGCGCGACCGCTCAGCGCGAGGGCGGTGCGGGCGGCCGCGTGGAGTCCGTGGGCGTGGACGACGTCGGCACCCGCGCAGGCGGCCCGCAGCGCGGCGACGGCGGCCGGGTCGCTGCGCCGGGGCACCGGGAGGAACCGGGCCCCGGTCGCCGTGAAGTCGTGGGCGCGGTCCACCGCGGACGGGGCGCAGACGGTCACCCGCACCCCGCGCGCCACCAGCCCGGCGGCCAGCGAACCGACGTGCGCGCTGCTGCCCGCACTGCCGCCGCCCAGGACTTGGACCGTACGCAGTTGTGACACGTTGATTGGCTCCCCGGGGCTCCGGAGTCGGCGGAAAGTACAGCGCCAAGGATGCCAGCCCGTACGCACGTTCCGGGACCGGCGTAACGTTGCTGCCGCACTCATGGCGACAACCGACCGCACCGCACCACCCTCACGGGTGAATATTGAGGCGCGAAGTTGTCGACATCCGCCCGCCGGAAGCACGTACGGGCGGGAGGAATCCCCCCGCCCGTACCCATGCCGCCTCCACGAGCGGCTAGTCGGCGCGGGCCGTGGCCAGCAGCTCCTCGGCGTGGGCGCGGGCCGTCTCGGAGTCCTCCTGGCCCGCCAGCATCCGGGACAGCTCCCGTACCCGGTCCTCGCCCTCCAGGACCGTGACGCCGCTGCGGGTCACCGAGCCGTCCACGGTCTTCTCGACCAGCAGCTGCCGGTCGGCGAAGGCCGCCACCTGCGGCAGGTGGGTCACGACCACCACCTGCGCGGACCGGGCGAGCTTGGCGAGCCGCCGGCCGACCTCGACGGCCGCCTTGCCGCCGACGCCCGCGTCGACCTCGTCGAAGAGATACGTCGGTACGGGGTCGGAGCCCGCGAAGACGACCTCGACCGCGAGCATCACCCGGGACAGCTCACCGCCCGAAGCGCCCTTGGCGATCGGCCGGGGCTGGGCACCCGGGTGCGGGGCGAGCAGCAGCTCGACCTCGTCCGCGCCGGAGGGACCGTAGGCGACGCAGCGCCCGCCGATGTCGATGCCGGACGCCTCGTCGGCGGCCTCGGTCTGCCGGATGGCGAAGGAGACCCGTGCGTGCGGCATGGCGAGCGAGGCCAGCTCGCCCGTCACCGCCTCGGCGAACCGGGCGGCCGCCTCCGTGCGCGCATCGGTCAACGCCTGTCCGAGCACGGAGAGTTCGGCCCGCAGACCGTCGCGTTCGGCGGTCAGTTCACCGATGCGCTCGTCGTCGCCCTCCAGCTCGGTGAGCCGGCCCGCGCCCTCCTGGGCCCAGGCGAGCACGGCTGTGATGTCCGTGCCGTACTTCCGGGTCAGCGTGGTCAGCGCGGCCCGGCGCTCCTCCACGGCGGCGAGCCGCAGCGGGTCGGCCTCCAGCTGGTCGGCGTACCCGGCCAGCTCGCCGGAGACGTCGGCGATCAGGATGGAGATCTCCCCGATCCGGTCGGCCAGCGCGGCCAGCGCCGGGTCGTGGGCCCGGACCCCGTCCAGGGCCTGCCCGGCGGAGGCGACCACGGTGGTGGCGTCGACGCCCTCGGGATCCTCCGGGTTCCCCGCGAGCGCGGTGTGCGCGAGGGAGGCGGCGGAGGCGAGCGCCTCGGCGTGCCCGAGCCGCTCCGCCTCGGCGGCCAGCTCGACGTCCTCACCCGGCAACGGTTCGACGGCGGCGACCTCGTTCAGACCGAAACGCAGCAGATCCGCCTCCTGAGCCCGCTCCCGGGCCCGGGTGGTCAGCTCCTCCAAGGTCGCGGCGACGGTCCGCAGCCGCCGATAGGCCTCCGTGTAGGCGGCGTGCGGGACCGCCACGCCGTCCCCGGCGTACCGGTCGAGCGCCCCCCGCTGCCGGGCCGGCTTGAGCAGGCCCTGCTGGTCGGTCTGGCCGTGCACGGCGACGAGTTCGTCAGCCAGCTCGGTCAGGACCCCCACCGGCACGGATCTGCCGCCGAGATGGGCCCGTGAGCGTCCTTCCGCCGAGACCGTACGGCTGATGAGCAGCGCGCCGTCGTCGAGTTCCGCCCCGGCCTCCTCGGCCCGCAGCGCCGCCGCGTCGCCCTCGGACACCGTGATCCTGCCCTCGACGACCGCGGCCTTGGCCCCGACCCGTACGAGAGCGGGGTCCGCGCGCCCGCCGAGCAGCAGCCCGAGGCTCGTGACGACCATGGTCTTGCCCGCGCCGGTCTCACCCGTGACCGCGGTGAAACCGGGTGACAGCTCCACCACCGCGTCGTCGATGACTCCGAGCGACCGTATCCGCATCTCCTCCAACACGGACATGACCTTACGAGGTCCCGGGCCGGGCGCGCGACGGCCCCCGCTCCCGGATTCACTCTCCCGAGGGTCGCGGGGGCCGTGGGGCGTCCTCGGAACCGTCAGTGCGGCGCGCCCCGCCAGCCCGAGACGGGCAGCGCGAACTTCGCCACCAGCCGGTCGGTGAACGAGGCCTGGTGCAGCCGCGCCAGCCGTACGGGCACCGCACCGCGCCGCACCTCGACCCGCGCCCCGGCGGGCAGCTCCACGGTCCGCCGCCCGTCGCACCACAGCACCCCGTGCGGGGTGTGCGGCTGGACCTCGACCGCGAGGACGGACGTGGGCGAGGTCACCAGCGGCTTGGCGAACAGCGCGTGGGCGCTGATCGGGACCATCAGCAGCGCCTCGACCTCGGGCCAGACGACGGGCCCGCCCGCCGAGAAGGCGTACGCGGTCGAACCGGTCGGGGTCGCGCAGACGATCCCGTCGCAGCCGAACCCGGTGACCGGACGGCCGTCGATCTCCAGGACCACTTCGAGCATCCGCTCGGGCGAGACCTTCTGCACGGCCGCCTCGTTGAGCGCCCAGTCGGAGTGCACCACAGCGCCGTTGCTGTGCACGAGGACATCGATCGTCATCCGCTCCTCGACCTCGTAGTCGCGGGTGAC
The DNA here is from genome assembly GCF_018619185.1 of Streptomyces sp. McG3. Taxonomy (GTDB): domain Bacteria; phylum Actinomycetota; class Actinomycetes; order Streptomycetales; family Streptomycetaceae; genus Streptomyces. The sequence continues at coordinate 4,198 of NZ_JAAXYC010000394.1, forward strand.
GACCCGGGAGACCACCTTGTCGAGGTCGTCGCGCTCGGCCTCGGCGAGGAAGCCGACGCGTCCGAGGTTGACGCCGAGCATCGGCACCCCGGAGGCCCGGGAGAACTCCGCGCCGCGCAACAAGGTGCCGTCACCGCCGAGGACGATCAGCAGCTCGCAGCCGTCCACGGCGGAGGGACTGGTGTCGGTGACCGTCTCCACGGTGTCCGGCAGCGGCAGATCGGCCGCCTCGGTCGCCGAGACCCGTACGCCGAGCCCGTTGCGCAGCAGCCCCTGCACGACGAGCTCCGCGCTGCGGATCGCGGCCGGCCGGCCGGTGTGCGCCAGAAGGAAGACTGTTCGTGCCGTATTCGTGGTCACATTCGTCGTCAACGAGGCCCCTCCGCCACTGCACGGTCGACATCCGCGGGATCCAGCTCAGGTGCGCCGGCCCGCAGCCACAGAAAGTACTCGACGTTCCCCGACGGGCCGGGCAGCGGACTGGCCGTCACCCCCCGTACACCGAGGCCGAGCCCCCAGGCCCGGCGCGCCACTTCACGCACGGCTTCGGCGCGGAGCTCCGGGCTCCGCACCACTCCGCCGCTGCCCAGCCGCTCCTTGCCCACCTCGAACTGCGGCTTGACCATGAGGACCAGGTCCGCGTCGGGCCCGGCGCACCGGGCGAGGGCGGGCAGCACGAGGCCCAGCGGGATGAAGGACAGGTCCCCCACCACCAGGTCGACCGGCTCCCCGTCGATGGCTTCCAAGGTCAACTCCCGCACGTTGGTACGGTCCTTGACGACGACCCGCTCATCGGACTGCAGCGACCAGGCGAGCTGCCCGTAGCCGACGTCGACGGCGACGACCTGCCGGGCCCCGGCCCGCAGCAGCACGTCGGTGAACCCGCCGGTCGACGCCCCGGCGTCCAGCGCCCGACGCCCCTGGACGGTCAGCCCGAGCGGCACGAAGGCGGCGAGCGCCCCGGCCAGCTTGTGGCCGCCGCGCGAGACGTAGTCCGGGTCGCCGTCGTCCTTGGTGACGACGATCGCGGCGGCCGTCTCGACCTGGGTGGCGGGTTTGGTCGCGGTGGTGCGGCCGACGGTGACGCGCCCCGCGGCGATCAGCTGGCTCGCGTGCTCGCGCGAGCGGGCGAGCTTGCGGCGTACCAGCTCGGCGTCGAGGCGGCGACGTGCCACTCCTGCCACGTTCGGTTCAGCTCCTGTTGTCGTGATGCGTGTGGTGATGCGTGTCGTGCGGTCGGTGCGAAGGCGCGGGTACGGGACCGGGTTCGGCGGCCGGACGGGCGTCCAGCGAGGTCAGCTCCGACCGCAGCCCACGGTGTACATCCTCGTACACCTCGATGTGCCCGTCCGCCGGGAGGTGGTCCGCGTCCGCCAGACGCCCCAGCAGAGCGTCCACGTCCGCCCGGCCGGTGGGGGTGCGCTCGACGCCCAGGGGCGCGGGTTCCTCGGGCGTGCTCATGGAGGGCGGTCCCGCCTCCGGCATCACATCGCTCATGCCGAAACGCTACATCGACGGGCCGGTGTACCGTCGAGGACGATGGCGACCATGGCTGAGTGCCGCAGCGCACTGACAAGACTTTCCGACAACCTCGCAGCCTCCGAGGGCGACGTGCGCGGCGCGGCCGCCCTCGACCGCTCGCTGAGCTGTCACATCAAGGACCTCGACGTCACGTTCACCGGCAGGCTGGCCGACGGCCGGATCCAGGTGCGGGACACGGTGGAGGGGTCGCCCCGGGAGAAGGCCGAGATCAGGCTCGCGATGACGGGCGACGACCTGGTGGCGCTGGTGGACGGCGACCTGAACTTCGCGAAGGCGTGGGGCTCGGGCCGGGTACGCCTGGAGGCGGGCTTTCGCGACCTGCTGAAACTGAGATCGCTGCTCTAGACCGCACATTCATGCCTGCCCCAGCCGAGAGGTCACGGACGAGGGTCCACCCTTCAGGCCCGTCCGGCCATTGCGGACGAAGCGGCCCACCGGGGAGCAC
>NZ_JAAXYC010000395.1 GCF_018619185.1 Streptomyces sp. McG3
CTGTGGGCCGGGGCGGCGGGCGGGCTCGACACGCTGCGGCTGCTCGCCGAGCGCGCCGACGCCGCCGCCCGGCGGGCCGGGCTGCCGATGGAGGAGCACCGCCGTTACACCCCGCACCTCACACTGGCCCGGAGCCGGGGCGAGGCGGACCTGAGACCCTTCACCGCGGCGCTGGCGGGGTTCGAGGGGGAACGCTGGGAGGCCGGTGAGCTGAGTCTCGTACGGAGCGTCCCGCCGGTGTCCGGGGTGCCGGGGGAGCGGCCGCGCTACGAGACGGTGCGGGCCTGGGCGCTCGGCCGGTGAGCGGTGCCGTTACGCTCGAAGGGTGGACCCGAAGACCAGAAACCGCATCATGGCGGCCGTGCTCGTGCTGATGTTCGTCGTCGTCGCCGTGGGGGCAGCCCTGGGCGGCTGATACCGGCGGACCGCCGGGAAGCCGTGCCCGTCCGGCGCGTCCGGGACAGGTACTTGCCTGGAGTGGACTCGAAGGAGTTGGCTGGGGCGTCATGAAGTACACACAGCTCGGACGCACGGGACTCAAGGTCAGCCGGCTCGTCCTCGGGACGATGAACTTCGGCCCGCAGACCAACGAGTCGGACAGCCACGCCATCATGGACTCCGCGCTCGGCGCGGGCCTGAACTTCTTCGACACGGCCAACGTCTACGGCTGGGGCGAGAACAAGGGCCGCACCGAGGAGATCATCGGCACCTGGTTCGCGCAGGGCGGCGGCCGGCGGGACAAGGTGGTCCTGGCCACCAAGATGTACGGGAACATGGCCGCCGAAGGCGATGCCTGGCCGAACCACGACAAGCTCTCCGCCGTGAACATCCGGCGCGCGGTCGACGCCTCGCTCAAGCGTCTCCAGACCGACCACATCGACCTGTACCAGTTCCACCACGTCGACCGGAGCACGCCCTTCGACGAGATCTGGCAGGCGATCGACGTCCTGGTCCAGCAGGGCAAGATCCTGTACGCCGGTTCCTCGAACTTCCCCGGCTACAAGATCGCCCAGGCCAACGAGCAGGCCGCCCGACGGGGTTCGCTCGGCCTGGTCAGCGAGCAGTGCATCTACAACCTCGCCGAGCGCCGCGCCGAGATGGAGGTCATCCCGGCCGCGCAGGACTACGGCCTCGGTGTCATCCCGTGGTCGCCGCTGCACGGCGGCCTGCTGGGCGGCGTCATCAGGAAGACGACCGAGGGCGGCCGCCGCGCCTCGGGCCGCGCCGCCGACGCCTTGGCCGACCCCGCCACCCGGTCCCAGCTCCAGGCCTACGAGGACCTGCTCGACAAGCACGGCCTGGAACCCGGCGAAGCGGCCCTGGCCTGGCTGCTGACCCGCCCCGGCATCACGGGCCCGATCGTCGGCCCGCGCACCGCCGACCAGCTGGACAGCGCCCTGCGCGCCCTGGAACTGGACCTCCCGGAGGCCGTGCTCACGGGCCTGGACGAGATCTTCCCGGGCCCGGGTCCTTCTCCGGAGGCCTTCGCCTGGTAGGGGTGTGAGCGACATGACAGGGGGCCTCCCGTCACGGTGACGGGAGGCCCCCTGTTCTTCCGTCGCGGGCCGGACTCGTTCGTCGGTGTCACTCAGAACGGCATGTGGCCGCGGGTGCGTCGGCCGGCCGAGCCGCTCTTGCCGACCGCCTTCGAGCTGCTGCGGAACGGCTTGCTGAAGAGGCGGCCCAGGACGCCGGGCGCCTTGCTGCCCGCGCGGGAGCCCAGGCCGAGCGTGCGCTGCGTACCGCGCTCCGGACGGCGGGAGAGCCGCGGAACGAAGAAGGCGAGTACGGCGAGAACGACACAGACTGCGATAATTCCTACGACGATCATGGCAACTCCTCTTCACGGTGCTGTTGTTCGCGGGTGGTGTCTGCGCCGTGTGCCCCGCAGACGGCTTTCGAACCCAACGCCCCGTCGCGGGGCGCCTTCGGGCGGTGCCGGCCGTGTCCTTCCGCGGGAGGGCGGAAACGGTCTGACAAGGGGATACCCGGGCAGGAGAAGCTGGGTCGCCGGGAGGGAGCCGAGCCTCTGCCCGGGGGCCGACCAGTGCCGAGGCCGTAACGACGGTCCGGCGGAAGCCGACGAAAGGACGCACCGATGTCTCCGGTGACCGAACAGTGGGACGACGTTCTCCGCACGCATCTGGCTCTCGGCGAGGAGAGATCTCCGGTCCTGGCCGCCGCGGCGTTCTCCGCCGAGGCGGGGTTCTTCGCCGTCGTCGGGCGCGGCGACGAGGACGGGTGGCCGTACTTCCGGTCGATGGCGCATGCCGCGGGGGCCGGCGGCACGGGTCCCGGGAGCGGGGGGCCGGACGACGTCGAGGCCCTGTGCACGGTGTGCGAGGAGGCCGTCCACCCCCGTGGCCTGTGGATCGCGGGCAGGCCCTGGCAGCGCGAGAGCCGGGAGCTGGTCTCCGATGCCGTCACCGGGCGTGACCTGGAGCTCGCGCTGCTGCGCGAGGGCGACCGCGCCATGTGGGTCGTCCGGACGGAACAGGGCGTCTGCGTGTTCGTGCTGGTCGACGGGGACAGCGAGGCGCACCTCTCCGAGGCCCGGTCACTGACGCTGGAATTCGACTCCTTCCTGGTCGGCCAGGGTTACTGATCCCGCGGGCCGCGCCGGGTGCCGTACGCCTCGGGCTCCGGGTGCTCGTCCACCAGCTCGGGTTCGAGGCCTTCGGACGCGTCCGTGCGGCGGCGGCCGGCGTCCTTCCGCCAGGCCTCGAAGGCCCAGCCGGTGAGGACGACGACCGCGCCCCCCAGCAGCCATCCGCCGATGACGTCGCTGAACCAGTGCACGCCGAGCGCGATCCGGGTGAAGCCGACGCCCAGGACGGAGATCCCCGCCACTCCCCAGCACAGCCCCCGCCACCTGCGCGGCACCAGCGGCAGCAGCACCAGCAGGAGCACGGCGCACGACGTGGCGGCCGTCATCGCGTGGCCCGAGGGGAACGAGTAGCCGGGCGCGCGGGCCACCGGGTCCTGGAGCGAGGGCCTGGCCCGCTCCACCACGACCTTGGCGAGTACCCCGGTCAGCGCGCCGCCGATCGCGGTGGTCGCGGCCCACGCGGCCAGCCGCCACGCCCGCCGGTACAGCAGCCACACCGTGAGCAGGGCGACGGCCGTGCGCAGCGTGGCGGGGTCCCAGACCCAGTCCGACAGGACGCGCAGCGTGGCCGTCCACCCCGGGTGCTCCAGGGCCACTTCGTGCAGCCGGCGGGCCGCACCGGCGTCCAGGCGTTGGAGCGGCGGCCACGTTCCCTCGACGAGGACCACGAGCAGCGCGAACGGCACCGCCGCGACCGCGCCCGCCCCGACCGCCGCCAGCAGTCGTACGCCGAGGCGGCGGTCGGCGCGGCGGGTCCGGTCCTGCTCGGCCCGGGGCCCCGCACCGTGCGGTTCCGGGGTGGGCTGTTCGGAGAGGGATCGTGGCACGTCATGCTCCCGGGTCGGCGGTGACGGGTCCGGGCCTGCGGGCCCGGACGGCCTCCAGTTGGGCGGCGAAGGACAGCCCGACGAAGAGGGCTACGGAGGTGAGATAGGCCCACAGGAGCAGCGACATGAACGCGCTGAGGGGCCCGTAGACGGTGTCGAAGGAGCCGCTGACGCCGAGGTAGAGGCTCAGGAGCCAGGTCAGCACCGTCCAGAGGGCGAGGTAGACGGCAGCCCCGAACGCCAGCCAGGTGTAGCCGGGCTGGCGACGGCGCGGGGAGCGGCGGAAGATCGCGCTCGCCGAGATCAGCGCGAGCAGGAATCCCAGCGGCCAGCGCAGCAGGGTCAGCGTCTCCCGGGCGGTGTCGCCCAGACCGTACACGGAGGCCGCGGCGGCGACGAGGTCTCCGCCGGCCACCATCATCACGGACCCGATACCGAGCGGGATGCCGGCGCTCAGGGCCATCACCAGCCCGCGCAGGTACTTGTGGTGGAAGACGCGGTCCCGCTCCACCCCGTAGATCCGGTTGGCCCCCCGCTCGATCTGACACATGGCGGTGGTGACGTTGGCGAGGGAGAAGGCGAGCCCCAGCCAGAGGGCGACCTCGGGCCCGTCGCCGTCGCTCCGCTGGTTGCGGCTGAGGGCATCGTCCACCACCCCGGCGCTCGGGCCCTCGCTGATGCCGTGGATCGTGAGCTCGGCGAGCCGGCCCACGCTCTCGGTGTGCAGCTCCGCCGACAGGCCGACGAAGGCGATCACCAGCGGGATGATCGCCAGGATCGTCTGCAGGGCCAGCGCGCGGGCGTGGCTGAAGCCGTCGGCGTACCGGAAGCGTACGAAGGCGTCGCGCACCAGCGGCCAGCGGCCGTACCGGCGCAGGGCCGCGAGGGCCTCGTCGCCGGACAGCTCGTCCCCGCTCATGTCGCGGGTCACCGGGACCCGGGTCGCCGTCCCCATCACCGCTCCCGGGCGGGGAGCAGGACGGTCAGGGCCCCGGGCCTGACCTCGGCGGCGAGGCGCAGGCCGGGTCCCACCGGATCCCCGTCGACCTCGCGCGGTTGCGGCCGGGTGAAGGACAGTTCGGCACGGCGGAAGGTGTGGAACTCGACGGGGCCCCGGGCGGAGTCCGCGGCCCGGGAGGTCCCTGCCGTCTCCCGGCCGCCCGGGACCGGACGGTTCGCGCCGGGCTCCTTCGTCGCGTCCCCGCCTCTTCCGCCGCCGCGGAGCAGCACCCCGGCCGCGCGCAGCCAGCCGCCCGCGCCCCGGGGGTCGAAGACCGCGAGGTCCAGCAGCCCGTCGTCGGGCCTTGCGGCGGGCACCGGCGCCGCGCCCGCCTGGACCGTTCCGATGTTGGCGATGAGGACCATCCGTGCGGTGCGGTGCAGCTCCGGGCCGCCGTCCAGGCTGACGGTCAGCCGCATCCGGGGAGCGCGCAGCCCCTTGGCCCCGGCCAGTACGTACGCGGGCCAGCCCAGGGCCGACTTGGCGCGGTCGGAGGTCTCCTCCAGCATGGCCGCGTCCAGCCCGGCCCCGGCCATCGCCGTGAAGTGGACGGCGGGGAACCCGTCCCCCTCGATCCGGCCGAGATCCAGGGTGCGGGGCTCGCCGGTCAGGCCGGCCGCCAGGGCGTCGGCGGGGCCGAGCGGCAGTCCGAGGTTGCGGGCCAGCAGATTGCCGGTGCCGCACGGTACGAGGACCAGCGGGACACCGGTGCCGGCCAGCGCGTCCGCGACCGTGCGGACCGTGCCGTCGCCACCGCAGACGACGATCAGCTCGGCCCCCGCGCGCAGGGCCCCGGCCGTCTGGCCGCCGCCGGGGTCCTGCGCGGTGGTGTCGATGAACGGGGTGTCGTGGTAACCGTGCTGGGCCAGCACCAGCCGCAGCCGGTCACGGGTCGCGGCGTCGGTCACCGTCGGATTGACGATGACGGCGGCGTGCTTCCGTACGGGGGCGGGCCGGCGTTCGGCGGCGGCCACGGCGATGTCCATCGCGTCGGCCGGGGGCCGCGCCGCCCAGGAGTGCCCGGCGAGCGCGGCCCGGCCCACGACGAGCAGGGACAGCGAGCCGTTCATCAGCCCTCCGGCCACGTCGGTCGGGTGGTGCATGCCGCGGTAGAGCCGTGCCAGCCCCACGAGGAGCGGAACGAGCAGCAGGAGTGCGGCCAGGGGCGCCCGCCACGGGGAGCGGACCCGGGACAGGACCAGGACGGCGAGGCCGGCGTAGAGGGCGGTGGCGGCCCCGGTGTGCCCCGAGGTGTAGCTGGAGGTCGGCGGTGAGTCGTCCAGGCGCTCCACGTCCGGGCGCGTCCGGTCCACGGAGGCGGTGATCAGCAGGAAGACCGCCGACTGGAGGGACACCGCGGCGGCGAGGAAGACGGTCTCGCGCCACAGCGGCAGCCGGGGCACCACGACCAGGGCGAGGCAGGCCAGCAGGGTGAGGCCCACCACCGTGCCGGTGTCCCCCAGGGCGGAGACGATCGTGGAGGCCGTGGTGAGCGTGGCGGTGCGTGCGCCTTCGAGCGCCTCGACGAGGTTGTCCTCCGCGGTCATCGGCCACAGCTCATGGGCCGGCCCGGTGATCAGCAGACCCGCCCCTGCCACGAGGGCCGCCTGGCAGACCGCGAAGGCGGCGACCCGGGCCGCCGCCCGCGCGGTGCCGCTGCTGTCTCTTATACACCTCTCCGAGC
>NZ_JAAXYC010000396.1 GCF_018619185.1 Streptomyces sp. McG3
CCGCTCCCCCGCCCCGCCGCCCTCCTGTGCGACATGGACGGCACCCTCGTCGACACCGAGCACGCCTGGCTGGACACCGTCGCCGGGTTCCTGCGGGCGCAGGGCTCCCCGGCGGACGCGGCCACCCTCGCCCCGTTCGCGGGCGCCGCGGTGGCCGACGCGGCCGGCCGTCTCGCACGCGGCGGCCTCACCGCCCTGTCGGAGGCGGAGACGGCCGCCCGGCTCGACCGGGAGTTCACCGCGCGGGTGGCGGCCGGGGTGACCGTGCAGCCCGGCGCTCTGCGGCTCCTGGACCGGGCGCGCGCGCTGGGGGTGCCGACGGCCCTGGTGACCGCGTCCGAGCGGCATGTGGCCGACCTGGTCCTCGACACCCTGGGCCGGCACCGGTTCGACACGTCGGTCGCCTCGGGCGAGACGGCGCGCGGCAAGCCGCACCCCGACCCGTACCTGGCGGCGGCCGCCGCGCTCGGGGTGGCCCCGCAGGACTGCCTGGCCGTCGAGGACACCCCCACGGGCGCGGCCGCCGCCCTGGCCGCCGGATGCCGCCTGCTCGCCGTCCCCTCGGTGCCCGGCATCGAGCCGGGCCCGCGCACGGTGCTGGTCGCCTCCCTGACGGAGGCGGACCTGGCGGAGGCGGCCTGAGAGAGCCGGGCGGCCCCGGCCGCGTCGTGTTAGGAAGGAAGCGCCCCCGGCCGCCGTACCGGCCGGAGAGCTCACGAGGGAGTGGCGCGCGATGAAGCTGGTGGTGCAGGAGTTCCTGACGCTCGACGGCGTCTCCCAGGGCCCGGGAGCCCCGGACGAGGACACCAGCGACGGGTTCACCCGGGGCGGCTGGTTCGTGCCGCACCTGGACGAGGAGTTCGAGCGCCAGGCGGGCGAGTGGCTCGGCGAGGCGGACGCCTTCCTGTTCGGCCGCCGCACCTACGAGAACTTCGCCCGGGACTGGCCGAGGATGACCGACCACCCCTTCTCCGGCATCCTGAACGGCCTGCCGAAGTACGTGGCGTCGAACACCCTGACCGAGGCCGCGTGGGACCCGACCACGATCCTCTCCGGCGACGTACCCGCCCGGGTGGCCGAGTTGAAACGGCGCCCCGGCCGGGACCTCCAGATCCACGGCAGCGCCCGCCTGGCCCAGTCGCTGCTGGCCGCGGGCCTGGTCGACGAACTGCGCCTGGCCATCGCCCCGGTCGTGCTGGGCGTGGGCCGCCGCCTGTTCCCGGACGGCGGCGCCCCGGCCGGCCTGCGACTCCTCAGCCACCGGACGACCCCGGCCGGGGTCTCCGTGCACGTGTTCACAGCGACGGGACCGCCGGACTTCGCGACGTACGGGGGCGGGGCGTAGCCGCCTCCGCCGGTACCTGGACTCCACGCCCCTGCCTTCGATCACTCGTGCCTGGGAGGACCGCGTTCTGCTGGCCCACGACGACGCCGGTGCGGCGGCCGTCGAACTGGGCCGCAGCGAAGCCTCCTGCTCCGTACGCCTGTGGCGGCTGAAGACCGGTGCGGTGCGGCGCCCGGAAACCACTCCGCCCGGCGCGTGAGCAAGCACCCCGGAGGGCGGGTGAGGGGCGCCGCCATCAGCGGCGGCGCCCCTCAACTCAGCCCTTGATACAGATGACCTGCTTGAGCTTCGCGACGACCTCGACCAGGTCCCGCTGCTGCTCCATGACCTGCTCGATCGGCTTGTACGCGGCCGGGATCTCGTCCAGGACACCGGAGTCCTTGCGACACTCGACGCCCCGCGTCTGCTCCTCCAGGTCACGCACCGTGAAGCGACGCTTGGCCGCGTTCCGGCTCATCCGGCGACCGGCCCCGTGAGAGGCCGAGTTGAACGCCTTCTCGTTGCCGAGACCCTTCACGATGTACGAACTGGTGCCCATCGAGCCGGGAATGATCCCGTACTCACCGGAGCCGGCGCGGATCGCTCCCTTGCGGGTGACCAGCAGGTCCGCTCCGTCGTAGCGTTCCTCCGCCACGTAGTTGTGGTGGCAGGAGATCTCCTGCTCGAAGACCGGCTTCGCCTTCTTGAACTCCTTGCGGACCACGTCCTTGAAGAGCGCCATCATGATCGCGCGGTTGTACTTGGCGTACTCCTGCGCCCAGTACAGATCGTTCCGGTAGGCGGCCATCTGCGGGGTCTCCGAGATGAAGACGGCCAGGTCCCGGTCGACGAGACTCTGATTGTGCGGAAGCTTCTGCGCGATGCCGATGTGGTGCTCGGCAAGTTCCTTGCCGATGTTGCGGGAGCCCGAGTGCAGCATCAGCCACACCGCACCCTCACTGTCGACACAGAACTCGATCATGTGATTTCCCGAGCCGAGCGTCCCCATCTGCTTCGTGGCACGTTCCTGACGGAATTTGACCGCGTCCGCGATCCCCCCGAACCGCCCCCAGAAGTCGTCCCATCCCGCCGTCGGGAACCCGTGCAGCTTCCCCGGGTCCACCGCGTCGCCGTGCATCCCCCGGCCGACCGGGATGGCCTGCTCGATCTTGGAGCGCAGCCGTGACAGGTCGCCGGGAAGATCGTTCGCGGTGAGGGAGGTCCTGACGGCGGACATCCCGCAGCCGATGTCCACCCCGACCGCGGCCGGGCACACCGCGCCCTGCATCGCGATCACCGAACCGACCGTCGCCCCCTTGCCGAAGTGGACGTCCGGCATGACGGCGAGACCCTTGATCCACGGCAGCGTGGAGACGTTGCGCAGCTGCTGCATCGCCACGTCCTCGACCGACGCGGGGTCCGCCCACATCCGGATGGGGACCTTCGCTCCCGGCACCTCTACGTACGACATAACTCCTCGATTCCCCCGAAAAGACTGAAAGCGCAAAACCGGTACCAAGATCGGCAAACCTGTCGGCCGACCGGCATTCACAGCGGCGCGTGCGATACACATTGTGTCCATCGGCCGCCTTCGAGCGGCAACCCGTTTTCCGTACCGAAGGGAGCCTGGGACGGTGCGAGACATGGCGTACGTACCCGGCGTCGCGCTTCTGGCAGCGCTCGTCGTCGGCTGCAGCGCCGGCTCCGACAGCAACGCGAACGGCGCCGACAGCAAGGCGGGCAGCCCGACGGTCACCCCCGCGCCCCCAGGCAGGTACGAGACCCTGCCCGCCCCCTGCCGTGCCGTGCCGCGCGGCATGCTCAAGGACCTGCTGCCCGGTGCCGCGGAGCTGCCCGGGGACCAGCAGGAGAAGGTGTTCCGGGGGTCGGCGTCCGTCACCTACGACACCGACCGCAAGGTCGGCTGCAGCTGGAAGTCCGACGCGCCGAACGCCACCCGGAACCTCTCCATCGACTTCGAGCGGGTCGTCTCCTACGACCCGGCGGTCAGCGACGACGACCGCGCCGACACCGTGTACGCGAAGAAGGAGAAGGCCGCCGGCCTGTCGTCGTCGGCGGCCCCCGGGCCCGACGCGGAGAAGAACAGCGGGACCCCGGGCGAGAAGGGGAAGGACAAGGGCAAGGGCGCCGACGCGGACGAGCCGGAGGGCGCGGCGGCGGACGCCACGCCCTCGGCGGACGGTTCGGCGGACCCGTCGTCCTCCTCCTCGCCCTCCGGAGGCGACGGCGGCGGCGACAACGGGGGCACCGGCACCGGCACCGGCACCGGCACCGGCACCGAGGACGCCCTCCCCTCGCGCGTCCTCGACAACCTCGGAGATGCCGCATTTCTGCACGATCTGCCCACTCGGGCAGGTTCCACCGCACAGCACCGCACGGTGAGCGTGGTATTCCGCACATCGAACGTGGTCGTGACCGTCCGGTACGCCGAGCAGCCGGCCCTCGTCACACAGGTGCCCGACAGCAGGGAACTTCAGGAGAAGGCCCAGGCACTGGCCCGGAAGCTGGCCGAGACGCTCAGCGAATAGACCCCGCCCGACGGGTCCCCACCGGCCGGATTCCGGTCTCCGGGGGCCCTCGGCGGCGGCACGGACCGCCCTCCGGTCGTCGTACCGTGGCTGTCCGGAAGACGTACCGCCCCGCTACCGAGCCCACCCGTACACCGCACGAACCGAGACCTCCAGCACCGAGAGCTCCGTGCCATCCGAGTGAAGGAACCATGCACCGATCAGCCCCGCGCCTGTCCCGCATCCTCGCCTGCGCCGCCGTTCCGGTGATGCTCGTAGCCGTCGGCTGCTCGTCGGACTCCGGCTCCGACAGCAAGAAGAACGCGGGCTCCTCGTCGTCCGGCACCCCCAGCGCCAAGCCCTCGGAGCCCACCGTCGAAGCGGCGAGGTTCGACGACCTGCCCGACCCGTGCGCCTCGGTCGCCAAGAAGACGGTCAAGGACCTGGTGCCCGAGGCCAAGAAGGAGAACGGCACGGCCGGCCGGTCCAACGACCTCGCGGCCCGCAGCAGTTGCTCCTGGAACGGCCTGGACGACAAGGGCGTCGACGGCTCGCAGTACCGCTGGCTGGACGTCGGCTTCACCCGCTTCGACTCGGACCAGTCGCTGGGCAGCGGCGCCAAGCGCGCCACCGCCGAGTACACGAAGCAGGTCGCCAAGGCGAAGGCCTCGGAGGGCGCCGAGAAGGTCGCCGCCGACCCCACCACGGGTATCGGCGAGGAAGCCACCACGGTCACCTACGGCCTCAGCAAGACGGATGAGGACTTCGCTTACGCCACCGTCGTGGCGCGCACGGGCAACGTCGTCGTCACCCTGACGTACAACGGCGCGGGTTACGCGGGTGCGAAGACGCCCTCGTCCGCGAGCATCGTCAAGGGCGCCCAGAAGGCGGCGAAGGAAGCGGTCGCCGCCGTCGCCGACACCGCCGACGCCAAGGTCACGCCCCCGGCGAAGGGCGGCTCCGACGACGCCGAGAAGGACGTCAAGAAGGACACGGCCAAGGGCGGCGACACCGACAGCGACAGCCCCAAGTCGAAGCCGAGGACGAAGACGAGCTGACGGCCCTCCCGCACGCCTTCCCGAGACCCGGCCCTCCCCGAGGGCCGGGTCTCGCCGTTCGGGCCGGCTAAAGGGGCATGTGCCTGTCGGCCTCGTGCCGGCCCTCTCCCCGTTCCGATCCGATCGCGTCGGACGCCGATGCACGCCCCGCCGAAGCCCGCGCGAAGCTCCCGCCGGACCCGGGAGCACCCCCGCAACTCCTCCCCCGCGTAACGGAACTCGCACACATGTGCCAGGCTGTCCCATCGCCGGGCGTCAGAAGCCTGGCCGAAAATCAAGGCCGGGCGCACCAGCCGGGTTCGGGTACAGAGGTCGGGGAGGGGATCGCGCGTGGCCGCGATGCAGCTGACACGCACGCACCGCATACTCATCGGGATCGTCGTCGCCGGTGCGGTGCTCATCGCCGCGATCGGTTTCGCGGGTTCCTACGCCGCCGTGCGCGAGCTCGCGGAGGACAAGGGATTCGGCGAGTTCGCGGTGGTCTTCCCCATCGGCATCGACGCGGGCATCTGCGTTCTGCTGGCCCTGGACCTCCTGCTGACCTGGATGCGGATCCCGTTCCCGCTGCTGCGCCAGACGGCGTGGCTGCTGACCGCCGCGACGATCGCGTTCAACGGCGCTGCGTCCTGGCCGGATCCGCTCGGTACCGCGATGCACGCGGTGATCCCGGTGCTGTTCGTCGTCTCCGTCGAGGCCGCCCGGCACGCGGTGGGCCGGATCGCGGACATCACGGCCGACAAGCACATGGAGGGGGTCCGGCTCACCCGCTGGCTGCTCTCGCCGATCCCGACGTTCAAGCTGTGGCGGCGGATGAAGCTGTGGGAGCTGCGCAGTTACGAGCAGGTCATCAAACTCGAACAGGACCGGCTGATCTATCAGGCCCGGCTCCAGGCCCGCTTCGGCCGCAACTGGCGGCGCAAGGCCCCGGTCGAGTCGATGATGCCGCTGCGCCTCGCGAAGTACGGCGTGCCGCTCGCCGAGACCGCCCCGGCCGGGCTCGCCGCCGCCGGCATCGAACCGGCCCTGCTGCCGCCGGCCCCGAAGGCCGAACTGCCGTACGAACCGCGGCAGGAGCAGGACCGCGAGCAGAACCGGGCGCACGGGCCCGAACACGGGTACGAGCAGGAGCACGAGGAGCGGGCGCCGCAGCAGGAGCAGGCACAGCCGCACCCACAACAGCAGCAACAGCAGCAACAGCAGCTCCAACTCGCCGGGCAGCAGGCGCTGGAGACCCCGCAGGTCCCGCC
>NZ_JAAXYC010000039.1 GCF_018619185.1 Streptomyces sp. McG3
AGTCTCGGCAGCGCGCCGACACGCCGCCTTCGCTGATGCTCCGAACGGGGCCGGCCGCAGTCACCGCACGGGCACCGGCCCGGACATGCGAAAACCCCGCCCGACCGGGGAGGTCACGCGGGGTCCGTCGTACGGTGCCGGGGCTGCGGCGGGGCGATCAGCCGCCGGAGGTGTCCAGCTCCGCGTCGGCGCTGATGCCCGCGCAGTCGTACGGGTCCTTCAGCCAGCCGTCCGGCAGGACGACCCGGTTGTTGCCCGAGGTGCGGCCGCGCGGCCCGTCGGCGCCGTCGGGCCAGGGCTGGTCCAGGTCCAGCTCGTGCAGCTGGCTGCTCAGCTCCTCCAGCGAGGAGGTGATCGCCAGCTTCTTGCGCATCTCGGAGCCGACCGCGAAGCCCTTGAGATACCAGGCCACGTGCTTACGGAAGTCGATCACGCCGCGGGCCTCGTCGCCGATCCACTCCCCCAGCAGCGTCGCATGGCGCACCATGACGTCCGCGACCTCGCGCAGGGCGGGCGCGTGCCGGGCCTCGCGGCCCTCCATGGCGTTCACCAGGTCGGCGAAGAGCCAGGGCCGCCCCAGGCAGCCGCGCCCCACGACGACTCCGTCGCAGCCGGTCTCCCGCATCATCCGCAGGGCGTCGTCCGCGCACCAGATGTCGCCGTTGCCGAGTACGGGGATCTCCGGCACGTGCTCCTTGAGCCGGGCGATGGCGTCCCAGTCGGCGGTGCCGCCGTAGTGCTGGGCGGTGGTGCGTCCGTGCAGGGCGACGGCGGTGACGCCCTCCTCGACGGCGATGCGGCCGGCGTCCAGGAAGGTGAGGTGGTCGTCGTCGATGCCCTTGCGCATCTTGATGGTGACGGGGAGGTCCCCGGCGCCCGACACGGCTTCCCTGAGGATGGCCCGCAGCAGGGGCCGCTTGTACGGGAGCGCGGAGCCGCCGCCCTTGCGGGTGACCTTGGGGACCGGGCAGCCGAAGTTCAGGTCGATGTGGTCGGCCAGATCCTCGTCGACGATCATCCGGACCGCCTTGCCGACGGTGACCGGGTCCACTCCGTACAGCTGGATCGAACGCGGGGTCTCGGTCGCGTCGAAGTGGATGAGCTGCATGGTCTTCTCGTTGCGCTCGACCAGCGCCCGCGTGGTGATCATCTCGCTGACGAACAGCCCCTTGCCGCCGGAGAACTCCCGGCACAGCGTCCGGAACGGGGCGTTGGTGATGCCGGCCATCGGGGCCAGCACGACCGGCGGCCGCACGGTGTGCGGGCCGATGCGGAGCTGCGGGAGGGCGGGGGCGAGCGTGGTCATGGCTCCATTGTCGCGTACGCCGGAGAGGTGACCGCCTCGGCGGGGTGAGTCCGTCGGGCGCGGCACGCACCAGGAGCCCGAGGCGGGGCCCGCCCCGGGCTCATCGGCATCGCTCGGCTCGCTCACATACTGGCGAAGACAGCGCCGAGGACCATTCCGCCGACCAGTCCGACGGCGCTGACCACGATGGCGACCGTGGCGAGCCGCTCGTGCCGGACGACCTTGGCGATGATCGCCATGATCAGCCCGCCCAGGGCGAAGACGATCGGCAGGAAGATCAGCCCGATCACGCCCAGGACGATCGCGATGATGCTGAAGACGTTGCCTTCGGCACCTCCCCGCGACGCACCGTGATGCCCCTGCCCGGTCGGCTGGTTGCCGTACTGCGTAGCCATCTGTCGCTCCTTCGGGACGGTCGCGCCGGAATCCGGTCCCGAAGCGGACCGGCCTGTCGTTCGAGTGCCCCGAAGTCCCTTGTGTACACGGCTATTTGCTTACGGCGTGCGGCAGTTCCCCGGTCAGAACGCCACCGCGTCACGGATCAGCGGGCAGGTCATGCAGTGCCCGCCGCCCCGGCCCCGGCCCAGCTCCGCCCCGACGATGGTGATGACCTCCACCCCGGCGCGGCGCAGCAGCGCGTTGGTCTGGGTGTTGCGGTCGTAGGTGAAGACCACGCCGGGCTCCAGCGCCACCGCGTTGTTGCCGCTGTCCCACTGCTGGCGCTCCGAGGCGTAGACGTCACCGCCCGTCTCGATCACCCTCAGCCGGGGAAGGCCCAGGGCGCGGGCCACGACCTCGGTGAACGGGGTGCTGCCCTCGTCGGTGATCTCCATCCCGGGCGCCAGGTCGGACGGCCGCAGCGAGAAGGCGCGGACGCCGTCCATGATGCGCGGGTACAGGGTGACGATGTCCCGGTCCGCGAAGGTGAACACCGTGTCGAGGTGCATCGCCGAGCGCAGCTTCGGCATCCCGGCGACGATCACGTGCTCGGCAGCCCCCTGCTCGAACAGGGCGGCCGCCACCTGCGTGATGGCCTGGCGGGAGGTCCGTTCGCTCATGCCCATGAGGACGACGCCGTTGCCGACGGGCATGATGTCCCCGCCCTCGAACGTGGCCTGGCCCCAGTTCTTCTCGGGGTCGCCCCACCAGACGGTGCTGCCCCGGAAGTCGGGGTGGAAGGTGTAGATCGCCTT
Organism: Streptomyces sp. McG3; assembly: GCF_018619185.1. Taxonomy (GTDB): domain Bacteria; phylum Actinomycetota; class Actinomycetes; order Streptomycetales; family Streptomycetaceae; genus Streptomyces. The sequence goes on from NZ_JAAXYC010000039.1 coordinate 2,500, forward strand.
CATCAGCAGGGTCTCGTCACGCCGGGCGGACCAGTAGAGCGGGTTCAGCGTCACTCCGCCGTAGAGCCAGCAGGTGGTGTCACGGGTGTACAGGGTGTTGGGCAGCGGCGGCATCAGGTACTCCCGCGCCCCGGCCCCCTCGCGGGCGAGCGCCACGTACCCCGAGCGGAACGCGTCGGGGAGGTCGGCGGTGGCGAGCCCGCCGATCAGGTACTCCGCGAGCTGCTGCGGGGTCAGGGTCTCCAGGAAGGCGCGGGTGTCGTCGATCAGGCCGAGGCCCGCCTCGTTGGCGGTGATCTTCCGGTCCAGGAGCCACGTCCGGGCCTCGGGCAGAGCCACCGTGGCGGCGAGCAGTTCATGCAGTTCGACGACCTCCACGCCGCGCCCGGTGAGCTGGGCGACGAAGTCGGCGTGGTCGCGCTGGGCGTTCTCCACCCACATCACGTCGTCGAAGAGCAGGTCGCCGGAGTTGGTCGGGGTCAGCCGCCGGTGGGCCAGTCCGGGGGCGCAGACCAGGACCTTGCGCAGACGTCCCACCTCGGAGTGGACGCCTGGGGCGGAAGCGGGGGTGGTGCTGTTCACGGTGGGCCTTTCGCTCGGTGACGGCAGAGGTGTACGGGGTCGCGCGGCGACGACAGAGGGTGTACGGGGTCACGCGGCGACGGCAGAAGGGACGTGCGGGGGCTCGGAGCGAGGACGGGCGGGGATCGCTCAGAGCTCGATCCAGCCCGCGGCCGGCGCGACGATCCCGGCGACGGCGCCGGCGATCAGGCGATCAGCGCTCCCGCGACGCCGGTCTCCTGCGCGAAGCGCCGGGGCAGCGAGAACACCCCGGCGCCCACCATCGAGCCGACGACCATCGTGGTGAGCGTGAGGAGCGTCAGCTTCACCGCCGGGCGCGCCTCGGCCTGCTGAGGTTCGGCGTGCGTCATGACGTTCCCCTGTCGATGCGGTCATCGGGCCAACCAGGGAAAGCTAACAACGCAATGGGGCAATACAGCCCATATCACCACCGGCGGAGTGGTGCACCGGACCCTGTTCGCGCAGCTGAACACCGCAGGTGGACGCGGTTCGTTCCGGGCGCCCTTCCCACCGGGCGCCCCGGTCGAAATCGCTCGCCGCCACCGCAGGATTCCTCGACCGGGGCCATGAGAGAGGCGTCAGCGGGCAGAAGCACTCTCAACTTTTGGAGGCTGTGGTGACGTGTGACCGGATGGGACTGACTGAAGTGCTGGCGGCGGCGGAGAACGCGGCCCCGGTGGACTCGATCGATGTCGTGGCGCGCAATCTGCGCGCCCGGTTCGGTGCGCGGTACGTGTCGTTCCTCTTCGTCGACGTGGTCGGCAGCCGGCTGCTGCGGGTCAACGACACGGCCGGCTCCTCCCAGGAGCACCGGACCGAGCGAGTACCCCTGGCCGGCAGCGGCATCTACGACAAGGTTCTGCGTGCCCAGAAGCCGGTGCTGGCGGAGGAGGGCGGGCTGGGGCAGCGCGTGCTCGCGCCGGTCACCAACCGCGGTGACACCATCGGCGTGCTGGAGCTGTACCTCGACGTCGTGACCGAGAGCGTGCTGGAGCAGGTCGAGGAGGCCGCGCACGCACTGGCGTACATCATCGTCACCGACCGTCGCTTCACCGACCTCTACCACTGGGGAAACCGCACCACCACGGTCAGCCTGGCGGCGGAGATCCAGCGGCAGCTCCTCCCCTCGGCCCCCTCCTGCGAGGCGGCCGAGTTCGCCCTCGCCGGAGCCCTGGTCCCGGCCTCCGACATAGCCGGGGACACCTACGACTACAGCCTCGACCACGACACCCTGCATCTGTCCGTCACCGATGCCATGGGCCACGACGTCGACGCCTCCCTCACCGCCACCCTGGTCGTGAACGCCTCCCGCGGTGCCCGCCGCGCCGGAGCGGACCTCGCCGAACAGGCCCACCACATGCATCAGGCCCTTCTCGACCACGGGCGCCACACCTACGCCACGGGCCAGTTGCTCCGCATCGCCCTCGACGGAAGCGGAGCCCAACTGGTCAACGCCGGCCACCCCGGGCCGCTCCGCCTGCGTGAGGGCGCGGTCGAGGAACTGGGCCTGGTCGTCAACATGCCGTTCGGGTTCACCGCGCAGGACTCCTACGAGGTACAGGACATCGACCTGCGCCCCGGGGACCGTCTTGTGCTGTTCACCGACGGCATGCAGGAACGCGAAGCGGAGGCGGTCGACCTGCCCGGCCTCCTGCTGAGAACCGCGGCCGAGCATCCGCGGGAGGTCGTCCGCACCTTGGTCGCCGCGGTGGCCGACGCCTATGGCGGCCGGCCGCCGAAGGACGACGCCACCGTCCTGTGTCTGGACTGGCAAGGCCCTCGCAGAGGGATCCGCCGGTCGGACGCCTGAGTCCGCGCGCTCCTCAGACGAGGCGGGAGGCCCCCCAAGCAGCCTCGATCATCCGGAAGATCTCGTCCACCGCGGCCTGCGGATCGGGCGCCTCGCGGGCCAGCGTGTAGGCGTCGATCGCGAACCTCGCGATGGTCCGGCAGGCCGTCGACGTCTCCGGTACACCGAGATCGGCGGCGATGGCGGCGGCCAGCGACTCCGCGTGGCGCAGCCGCATCGACTCCTCGTACTCCCGCAGGGACGGCGACGACTCGATCATGCTCCGGACCGGGGCGGCCCCGGGCGCCCCGCAGTGGCGTACCAGGGCGTGGATCTCGCGGCGCAGCGCGGGAATCAGCGGCTCGTCCGGCGTCCGGTCGGCGACCGCCCGGACGAGGCCCTGCTCGAAGCCCTGGTCCTGCTCGAACACCAACGCCTCTTTCGAGGCGAAGTGGGAGAAGAGCGTGGTGACGGCCACGTCCGCCTCGGCCGCCAGGGCGTCGGAGGAGTGGCGATCGGCGACCATGTGTTCGGCGAGGGCTCCGACACGTACGCCGAGTTCGCCGTGCTGTCGGCCTGGGCCCGTATGCCGGAGGGCCTGACCTTCGAGGAGGCCGCGGGCTACCCGTCCGTGGTGGAGACCGCGCTGCGCGTCATCCGGGAGGTCGGCGTCCGTCCCTGCCAGACCTTGCTGGTCAACGGCGCGTCCGGCGGGGTCGGTTCGGCGGTGCTGCAGATCGCCCGGGACCGGGGCGTCACGGTCTTCGGCACGGCGGGGGCCGCCAACCAGGAGTACCTGCGCGCCCTGGGCGCGCTCGCCACGACGTACGGCGAGGGCTGGGTCGAGCGGGTACGGCTGCTCGGCCGCGTCGACGCCGCGCTCGATCTGGCGGGCTCGGGCGTGCTCGGCGAGCTGGTCGAACTGACCGGTGACCCCCGGAAGGTGGTCACCATCGCGGACCTGGGCGCAGCGGAGTCCGGCGTCCGGTTCTCCGGCGTGGCGGGGAGCGTGCCGGACGCGCCGGCCGAGGCGGCGGCGCTGATCTCACGCGGCAGGCTGCACATCCCGGTGGAGAAGTCCTACACGCTCGCCGAGGCGGCGGCCGCGCACATCGACAGCCGGGCGGGGCATACGCGGGGCCGCCGTGTCGTGATCGTCTGACCACGGGGCGGGTCATGGCCCGTAGGGTTCCCCGGACACACAGTGGCGGGCGCCGACGCGGGGCAGGGGATGGACGTGCTCGATTACGACGACGAGGCCCGGCACTACGACGCGTCCCGGGGTGGTGAACCGAGGGCCCGGGCGGCGGCGGACGCGGTGGAGCGGCTCCTGCCGCGAGGGCCTCGCACCGTCCTGGACCTCGCGTGCGGCACGGGCATCGTGACGGAACGGCTCCGGCGTCCGGGGCTGACGGTGGTGGGCGTCGACCGTTCGCCCGGAATGCTGGGCCTCGCCGCCCGGCGGGTGCCGGGAGGCATCGTGCGGGGCGACGGCGCACGGCTGCCCTTCGCGTCGGAGGCGGTGGACGCCGTCGTGATCATCTGGCTGCTGCATCTGCTGCCGGACCCGGTGCCCGTGCTGAGCGAGGCGGCCCGGGTGCTGCGGCCCGGCGGGGTGCTGATCACCACCGTCGACAAGAACGACGCGCACTTCGCCGAGGACAGCGACATAGCCGAGGTCACGGCGGACCTGCGCGGCCGGTACGCGCCCGAGGTGCCCGACCACTCCGCCCGGCTGCTCCGTTGGGCGGCGGAACAGGGACTGGGGACGGCGGGCCGGACGCGGTTCCCCGGCACGGGGCAGGGCCGCAGTCCTCGCGGCTGGCGCGAGGCGATCGGGGCGGGCCGCATCTCCTGGTGCACTCACGCGCCCCGGGACCAGGTGGCCGACGTGTGCCGCCGCCTCGCCGCGCTGCCGGACCAGGACGCACCCCGCCCGGACCCGCTGTACCGTCTCGTCGCCCTGAAGGCGTGACATCGCGGCGGCGGTGGGGAACCGGTGGGCCGAGGTTCCGCGACGCGGTGGTCACGTTCCCGCGACGAGCCCCGGGTCCACGTCCCGGCCGCCCTCCGCACGGGACGCGTCAGAAGACGGACAGCCCGGTCAGCGTGGTGAAGCGCGCGAGGGCCGACACGCCCGCCACCGAGTTGCCGCGCCGGTCGAGCCCCGGGCTCCACACGCACAGGGTGCACTCCCCCGGCACGATGGCGATGATCCCCCCGCCGACGCCGCTCTTGCCCGGCAGCCCCACCCGGTAGGCGAACTCGCCGGCCGCGTCGTACGTCCCGCAGGTGAGCATGACCGCGTTGATCTGCTTCGCCTGGCTGCGGGTCAGCAGCGCGGAGCCGTCGGCCCGGATACCGCGCCGGGCCAGGAAACCCGCGGAGAGGGCCAGGTCCGCGCAGGACGCCTCGATCGAGCACTGGCGGAAGTAGGCGGAGAGCAGCTCGGGGACCCGGAGGGTGATGTTTCCGTAGGAGGCCATGAAGTGGGCCAGCGCGGCGTTGCGGTCGCCGAAGGCCGCTTCGGAGGCGGCGACCTCCGGTACGAAGTCGATGGCGGGATTGCCGCTCTCCGAGCGCAGCAGCTCCCGCACCTGGCCGGCGGCGTCCCCGGTCAGGGCCTGGAGCCGGTCGGTCACCACGAGGGCCCCGGCGTTGATGAACGGGTTGCGGGGGATGCCGTTCTCGTACTCCAGCTGCACCAGGGAGTTGAACGGGTTGCCCGAAGGCTCGCGGCCGACTCCCCGCCATATCTGCTCACCGTCCAGGGAGAGCGCCAGGGCCAGGGCGAACACCTTGGATATGGACTGGGTCGAGAACGGCTGCCGCCAGTCGCCGACGCCGTAGACGGTTCCGTCCGGCTCCGCGACGGCCATGCCGAAGCGCCGGGGGTCGGCTCCGGCGAGCATCGGGATGTAGTCGGCCGGAGTGCCGTGGTCGGCGAGTGCGCCCATCTCCTCGGCGATGCGGCTGATGACGGAGCTGAAGCGGTGCGCTTCGGCGCGCGGAGCGGCGCTGCTCGCCCGAGGGGCGGCGGAGGGGTGGGACACGGCGATTCCTGACGGAGAGAGGCGAGGAGCCCGGCGGGCGGAGCGGGAGCGGGGCCGCCCCTAGTCTGACCCGCCCACCCTGGCGGCCAGGAATCCCCCCGTGCCGTGCTCCGGGAACGACTGCCTGTCGCCGGGCCCGGCCCCGGCGACAGGCCCTGCGACAGGCTTTGCCGAACGGTCGACCACGTGTCTTTCCTGGTCGGATAAGTTTCAGGGCATCCAATGATCGTTACGCACGGGCCCTTTTCTGCATGACCGACCGGGTCCGTGGGAGGGGTGTGCCATGAGTGCGATCGACCTTGCGGAGACGGCGGCCGCTCTGCCGGAGGCGTGGAGCTCCCGCGTGCTGGGCACGGTGGGGGCGGCCTCCGTGAAGCTACTGCGCATGGACGGGCTGCCCGTCGTCGAGGAGAGCCATGGGGCCGGCGAGGCCCTGCTGGTCCTCGACGGCCGGCTGGAGCTGGAGGTGGCGGGCGTGCCGGTGTCGGTGGGGGCGGGCGAGCTGTTCATGGTGGCGGCGGGGACCGCACACGCGGTCCGCCCCGGGAGCCGGGGCACGTTGGTGATCGTGGAACTGCCGGAGCCCCGACCGGGCGTTCGGTGAAGGCCGGCACGGCGGCCGACGGCTCCGCGTCGGGTGGCGGTCACTGATCCGCGAGGAGGCCGGGCAGTCTGCGCATGTCGTCGAAGACGACGGTGCCGGGCCCTTCGAGTCGCTCCACGGGAGTCATTCCCCCGTCGTAGGCGAAGGCGCGCATGCCTGCGGCCCGGGCTGCTCGAAGACCGTACTGGCTGTCCTCGACCACGGCGCACGCCTCGGGCGGGACCCCCATCCGCCGCGCGGCGTGGAGGAACAGGTCCGGGGCCGGTTTGCCGTGCTCGACCTCGGTGGCGCTGAAGATGCGGCCTTCGAAGCGCGGGTGGAGACCGGTGATCCCCAGCGTGAAGCGCATCTTCTCGTGGCTCCCGCTGGATGCCACGCAGGTGGAGAGGTGCGCGAGGGCGTCGAGGGCGTCGACGATGCCCTCGACGGGGGTGAGTTCAGCGGCGAGCGCATCGTGGTAGAGGTGCGCGAACTCCTCCTCCCAGTCGGCCGGCAGGCTGCGCCCGAGGTGCTCCTCCACCTGTCGCGTCATCGACAGGCTGGAGCGGCCCATGAACCGGTCGATGATCTCGGCTTCGGTGAGTTCCCATCCCAACCCGGCCAGGACGACGGCGTCCACGCGCACCGCGATGCGCTCACTGTCGACCAGCACGCCGTCGCAGTCGAATATGACGAGTTCGATCGGTTGGATCATGCCCGCAGGTTAGCCGGAGGCCATCCCGGTCACGCGGCGGCGGCGACGGACCCGAGGTCGGGATGGATCAGCAGGGCAGAGGCCCGTCCTGCTGGTGTCGCGCGACTCCCCCGGTCGGATACGAGGGCGGAGTGATCTCCATCGGCGTCCGTCTCGCCGCGGTCGAACCGCGCATCGTGGCCGCCGGGCTCTTCGCCGGGAGTCTCGTGCCCGCCGCCGTGTTCGAGGAGGCCCGCCGCGTCACCGTTCCGCTGCACGTCCTGCTCCAGTGGGACGACGAAGGGAACGACCGGCAGGCGGCCCTGGACCTCTTCGACGCCTTCGGCTCCACGGAGAAGACCCTGCACGCCAACCTCGGCGGGCACACCGGCGTCCCGGAGTTCGAGCTGGACACCGGGGCCAGGTTCTTCGCCCGGCACCTGAAGCCGCACGTGTCGTAGGGCTTCGTCCAGCACGCTCGCGCGCCGGCCGCTCCGGCAGTCCGGGCGGCACACCGGACGTCGATGGCCCTCCTCCTCCGGGGGGTCTCCCTACCCCGCCCGGTCCAGCGGGCCCGACCCAGGACAGGCCCGCTGGCCGGATGGATCAGTTCCTCTTGATCGCGGAGGCTGAGCAGGTCGAACCTGCTCAGCCGATCGGAGAACCAGTGTTCCGCTTGAAGTCCCCACGCCGTACGGTGTCGCGCGCCGCCGCAGTCGTCCTGGCCGGAGCGGCGTGCGCCGCCACGATGACCGGCAGCGCCGGCGCCATCGTCAACGGAGAGGATTCCACGCAGCGTTACCCGTCCATGGTGTCGATCCCCGTGACGGGTGCGGACGACCCGACGTTCAAGGGGGTCTGCGGGGGATCGTTGATCGACTCCCGATGGGTGCTCACGGCTGCCCACTGTGTGGACCCGAGGCTTGTCACCCTGGACGGCACCGTCAGGGTCGGCAGCGAGTGGAAGGACTCCGGAGGCACGGTCCGGTCCGTCACGAAGACGGTGTCCCACCCCGGCTACCGGAGCGGCGAGAACACCGGACCCAACCGCGACGACATCGCCCTGATCCGTCTGAACCGCCCGGTCGCGGAGCAGCCCGTCCGCATTGCCGACCGTCCGGGGCGGCCCGGCGCCCCGACCCGGATCCTCGGCTTCGGCAGGACCGACGACGCACCCGACGCCCCATGGGTCTTCCCCGACCGGCTCCAGGAACTCGACACCCGCCGGGGTGCGGTGACCGACTGCGCACCGGGTTACGCGGACAGCACCCGCCTGTGCACCGTCAGCCGGACACCCGAGGCCATGGCGTGCAACGGCGACTCGGGCGGCCCCCAGCTCCGGCGGGACCGTAAGGGACGCTGGGAGCTGATCGGCGTCACCTCCGGCCCCGGCGCGCCGGGGGTGCGTTGCAGTGACGGGCCGGGGCTCTACACCAGCGCACCCGCCTACGCGGGCTGGATCCGTGAGGCGATACGCCGCCACGGCTGATGCAGGACACCCCCTCGCCGACCCGCCGCGCCGACCATGCCCTTCTGCCCTACGCGCCCGCGCCGAGCAGGACGAAGGCGCCGGCGACGAACAGCCCCTGCCGAACGCCCCTCTCGCCCTCGCCGAGGGCCACCCCCGCCAGGAAGCCTCCCACCGCCGCCGTCAGCAGGACGGCGAGGACGGGCCCTGCCAGGCCCCAGCGTCCCGCACCGTCGTGTGCTTCTCCGGCCGAAGCGGTCATGCCCCCGCCTCCCCGCCGCGATGGGACGTCGTGGCTTCAGGCCTGCTGGGGGTGACCGCCGTCGCCCTCGACGACGAGCCGGTCCGTGCCCGGCTCGTCCGCCCCCTCGACCACCGTCACATCGATCGCGCCGTCGCCGGTGGTGTCGAACTGGTAGAGGTCCGCTCTCCCGTCACCGGTGGTGTCCGTCATCCATACATCGGGCTTGCCGTCGCCGTTGGTGTCGGCGCTGAGGAGGACGTGGTGCTCGTCCCCCTGGGTCGGAGCCACTTCTTCGGTGTGCGCGTTGGTGTCCATGGCGGCCGGTTGCCCCCGGGGCGCGGCTCGAAACCGGCGAAGGCCCGCGCGACTGCCGCTCGGGCCCCGCCCTCATGGTGTTCCCTGGCCGCCGGTTCAGTGGCCGGGCCGCGCCTCGGTGCCGGAGTGATCGATGACGTTGCCGTTGGAGCAGTTGTTCTGGTGGTTGCCGGTCCAGTCGGCCAGGGCGGGGACGACGGCGAGTTCCTGGACGCACACGTCCGCGGCCGTGAAGTTCCAGTTGTTCGCCGCGTTGACTCCACTCCCGAAGTTGCTGTCGTTGTCGGCGAAGGCGGGCGCGGCGGCGGAGGCGGAGGCGGACAGGGCCGCGGCGGCCAGCAGGCCGCACGTGATGATCTTTCGCATGGCTGATGAACGCGGACCCTCCTGTCAGGTCACGCGGTGATCACCCGTACGTGACAGAGCCACGGGAGCCGTCCCGCGCGGGCCCCTCCACCCGGGTCCGGCGAAGGTCGGCCGCCGTCGGTGCGAAGGGCCGCACCGGCGGCGGTCACCGCCCGCCGCCCGCGAAGAAGCCGGTACTGGCGACGGCGAGCAGCAGGTAGACCCCCGGGAAGGCGATGTTGTGGAAGACGCGCGTCCGGACGTGGACCAGCATCGCTCCGACGAAGAACACGGTCAGGCCGATCGCCGCCGCCAGGCCCAGCCGGTGGACACCCAGCAGGCCGACGACGAGGCCCACCGCACCCGCGAGTTTGAGCGTCGCCAGATACGGCACAGCCCAGGGCGGAACGTGCACCTCCGCCGAGTTGGCCCGTACGAACGGCGCCCGTACGTAGTCCGCGACGGCGACGGAAACGTTCGCGACGGCACAGGTCACCGTGGCGATGAGCAGTACGGAGGTCATGTCCTCACCGTCTGTCGGTGCATGGCATTCTCATCTCCTCGGGAGCCGCGCGGGAAGGCGCGGCAGGAAGGCGGACAGGAAGGGTTCATCCGACCGTCCTGACGTCCGCCCGCCCCGGAAGGTGACACCCCGATGCCGATCACGGTCGAAGAGTTCGAGACCGCACGACCACGACTCCTGTCGGTCGCCCACCGCATGCTGGGCTCGGCCCAGGACGCGCAGGACGCCGTCCAGACCGCATGGGTACGGGCGGTCACCGCCCGCCCGTCACCGCCGGTCGAGAACCCGTCCGCCTGGCTCACGACCGTCACCGCCCGGGTCTGCCTGGACGAGCTGCGTGCCCGACGCCGCCGCGCCGAAGCGCCGCTGCCGGCGGACGCCGTCCCGGCCGCGAACCTGGCCGCGGACGAGGCGGTCCTCCTTGCCGAGGACGTGTCCCGGGCGCTGATGGTCCTGCTGGACCGGCTGACCCCGCCCCAACGGGTCGCGTACGTCCTGCACGACCTGTTCTCCACCCCGTTCGACCGGGTCGCGGAGGTGCTGGGCGCGACCGTGCCCAGCGCCAAGCAGCACGCCAGCCGCGCACGCCGACGCCTCGCCCCCGCCCGGCAGGGCGCGGAGGAGACCGGCCGGGCGGATCAGCGGATCGTGGACGCCTTCATGGCGGCGGCCCGGACCGGGGACACGCGCGGCATGATCCGGCTCCTCGCACCGGACAGCGTCCGCGACGCCGAGGCGGCGCTCCTGCCGCACGGCGGCCGCACCACCGTCACCGGTGCCGCCGACATCGCCGCCGAGACCGCCCGGTTCCGCGACCGCATCCGGGCGGCCTGCCGCCTCACCGTCAACGGCAGGCCGATGCACGTGATCGCCCCGGGCGGGCACCCCTTCGCCACGATTGAGTTCAGCACGGCGGGCGGACAGATCACCCGCATCACGCTGCGGTCGGCACGGACCGAGGACCGGTTCGACGCACCGGGGCCCCCGCATGCTCCCTGACGCTCCGTCAGTCACGCCGATCTTCGCCCAAGTCGCCCGTGAGGTCGGACATCCAGGGTTCTGCCGATATCGGAACCAAAGCTTCCCTACGCTACCGAGCATGACCATCCCCACGGAGCCCATCGGCAGCCTTCCGCGTTCCTCCGCGCTCGGCCAAGCCCTCACCGCCCACGCGAGCGGCCAGTTAGACGACAGCGACCTCGCCAAGCGGCAGGAACAGGCCGTCGCCGACACCCTGGCGCAGTTGGAAGGGACGGGCAGCCCCGTCCTGGTCGACGGCGAACAGGGCAAGCCCAGCTTCGCCACCTACCCGCTGGCCGGCCTGAGCACGCTGTCCCCGGACGGCGCCGTCATCCCGTTCGCCGACGGACACACCCGTCAGCTCCCCTGCATCACCGAAGGCCCCTTCCGCTACCAGGTACGGGCCGATACCTACCTGCGCGCCGCGCGGCAGCTCACCGACAAACCGGTGAAGCAGGCCGTCATCGCCCCGTCCGCCCTCAGCCTGCTGTACCCGGCGACACCCATCGACGGATACTCCCGCGAGGACTTCCTGCGCGATCTCGCCGTCGAGGCGGAGGCCGACATCCGCGGATGTCTGGACGCCGGCGCGCATGTCGTCCAACTCGACTTCACCGAAGGGAGGCTGTCGCTGAAGCTCGACCCCAGCGGTTCCGTGCTGGACGACTTCATCGCCCTCAACAACGAGGTCCTGGGACGGTTCGGTCCCGAGGAACGCAGCCGTATCGGGGTGCACACCTGTCCCGGCGGCGACCAGGACTCGACCCACAGCCTCGACATCGACTACGCGGAGCTGCTGCCCAAGCTCTTCCAGCTCAAGGCCGGCAACTTCTACCTCCAACTGGCCAGCGAGGCGGACCCCGAGCGGGTCCTGGCCGTCATCCAGGAGCACCTGCCCCCGACCGCCCGGGTGTTCATCGGGGTGACCGACCCCATCGACCCTTCGGTCGAAACACCCGAGCAGGTACGTGACCGGGTGCTCCTGGCCGCGCAATACATCCCGGTGGACCGGCTGGGCACCTGCGACGACTGCGGCTTCGCCCCCTTCGCCGACGACGCCTCCACCTCACGCGAGATCGCTTTCGCCAAGATCGACGCACGGGTCAGGGGCACCGCCCTGGCTGCGGAGGCACTGGGTCTCTGACCCGACCCGCCCTGCCGCGTCGCCAAGATGCCCCACCGTGCCGGGCACGGTGGGGCATCAGGTTGCTCGGTTCCTCAGACGGTGTCGAACGTCCCGCCCCGCACGCCCGCGACGAACGCCGCGAAGGCGGTGACGGGGACGGCGACCACGGGCCCGTCCACGGCCTTGGAGTCACGGACCGGGACGATGCCGCGCGTGGCGGTGAGGTTCGCGGCGACCTCGATGCATGCACCGCCGTTCGAGCTGTACGAAGACTTGAACCAACGAGGGGATTCGGTCGTCACGGGGTGCCCTTTCGCAACTGGCTGATCTTGGCCACAGAGGCCGCCTTCGACAGCGCCTCGCTCTGGAACTGATGGTAGGCCGTGAGCATCGGCACCACGAAGGAAGTTTCGCGCTCAACGTGGCCCTGCGCCTGCGATTCTGCGTACGCGACGATCGACCGGTCCGCAAGGGTGAGCAGATAGACCGGCAAGTTGAACGCTCTACGCGCCCCCAGGCTGAACGGCGCCACCTGGATGATCCAGTTGGGCAGCGCAGCCATCTCCTCCAACTGTTGAAGCTGAGCGGCCATGACATTCGGACCGCCGACGGCCTGGTAAAGGCAGCTTTCGTCCATGATGGCGAAGACCATGGGCGGTCGTGACCGCACCAGCGCCGCCTGACGCTGTTCCAGGACCGAGACTCGATCGTTGGCCTGCTCGACCGTGATGGCCCCGCGCTCTACGTCTCCGAGAGCAACAGCCCGCGCGTACTCCGGTGTCTGCAACAAGCCCGGAATGAGACCGACCTCGAACAGCCTGATCTCCACCGCCCGGCCTTCGTACCCCACGTACTCCGGGAAACCTTCCAGCAGGTTTCCGTGCTTCATCTCCTGCCACTGGCGCTCGAACGCCTCGCTCGATCCGATGAGATCAAATAATCGGTCCGCTTTCCTCGCGAACGGCAGAGTCGCCGGTTTGCGGCCAGTTTCGATCGCCGAGATGTGCCTGCCCGAGCAGCCGAGCAGTTCGGCCACCTGGTCCTGAATCCAGCCACGCTCCTCGCGCATCCTGCGCAGACGAGCACCGAAGGCCGCTTGCAGGCTCGCCTCGGGGTTCAGTTCCTTGATGTTTACCAACGTGCCCTCCCAGATACCCACGTTGAAGACGTCCCGACCCTAGGTCACGCTGAATCGCCCCGGTAGCCGAACGGCTACGGAGAGGAGCGATCGATGTACGGTGAGAACGTACGCCCGAATACGCCCACGCCCTCCACCACCTCCACCCCCGCATTAGGAACCCTCCTGGTCGACACCAGCCGCGCCGACCGCGTGGGCGAGTTCCGAGGGGTCGCCGGCCCCTACTGGTCGCTGCGGCCGGTAGGGGGCGGCGCGGAGTGGGAGGTCGAGCCCCGCCATGTGCGGCCCGCCGTCCTGATAGAGCAGCTCCGCGCCCGTACCGCGCGCCTCAACGCCCGTAGCCGGGGTGAAGTCCTGTGAGCCCGCGCCCCCTTCCCCGGTCGCGGGCCCGGCTCGGCGGACCCGGGCGGTCCTCATGACGCGCTCAGCGGTTTACGCGGCCGAGGTCACCCTCTCCGACGGGCAGCGGTCCGCCTCGCTCGGCGGGGTCGTCGTGCGGAACCGGCGGCTCGTCCTCCTCTGGCTCCGGCGCCAGGCGTTGCGCCTGGCCGACGGTCATGGGCTCGTCCTCGCTCCCGAACCCGTAACGCTGCCGACCGGCGACGTACGTCCGGTCCGCTTCCACGGATCGGACGCGCCCGAGGAGTTGCGCCGCTGGGCCACGGACGGCGCGGACCAGGACCACGCGATACGGGCCCTGGAGGCGGGGTTCCCCGCACTGTTCACCGTTCTCGATCCCGTCGTCGGGCTCAGCCTGACGCTCGCCGGGTGGCGTGGCCGCCCGACCGACCAGTAGTAGTCCCGCCGCCCGAAACGGAGTTGAACGCCGTGCTCCAGTGCACCGCCGTCACCCTTCTCCCTCCCGACGCCGTGCTGCGGCTCCTCGCCCCCGGGGTGGACGACCCGGACGATCCGGAGCCGTACGTCCTGTGCGAGCTCGGCGAACACGACGGCCCGGGCACCGAACACGCCGCCTTCCTCCGGCCGGGCAGGACGCCCGACTCACCGGCCCAGTGGTTCTTCTGGACCGGCGGCGGGCCCGAGCGCGTCCACCGGACCGGCCGCGCGCCCTGGTGCCCCGCGCTCCTCCGCCGGCTCGACACGGACGTCGTGCGGCAGTGCTCCTTCTTCGACCACCACCCCGCGCCCCACTCCTGGGACGTGGACGATCCGCTCGGCGACCTGACCGCGGAGCGGCTCCTATCAGGCGACTCCCTCGAAGGGTGACCCGTACCCATGCACCAGTGCACCGCCGTCGCGTTACTGCCGCCCCCCAAGCATGTGCTCGCCCTCTCGGTCCCGGATCGCCGCCCGGAGGCCGGGCCCCTGCTCTGCGAACTCGGGGAGGGCCACGACGGGACGCACGCGACGATGCTGTGGGACGAGGGCGGGCTGCCGGGAAGCGCCGTCTGGGCGCGGTGGCGCGCGGGGCGGGTCCGGCTGCTGCCGCTCCCCTGGTGCGCGGTCCGCGATCCCCGCAACGCGGACGCGGCCTGCGGTCTGTTCGCCGGGCACCCGTCGGTCCACGACTGGGAGGTCACCGACCCCACCGACGAGGCGATCACGCGGGAACTGGCGCGGCGGCACCCGCATCTGTTCCGCCGGTGACGGGCGGGCGTACCGGCGTGCGGGCGGGCGATCGGTCCGGTTCACGACCGTGGGCCCGGATCACGGATGATCCGGGCCCACGGCCCTACGGGGTGATGCTCAGGCGTCAGCTCTGCGCGGGCGACGCGTCCTGCTCGCCGCCCGGCTCGGCGGCGGTGGCAGTCTGGGCCTCGGCGCGCTCGCGCATCTTGCGCACCAGCTCCTGCTTCTTGTCCTCGGCGGCCTTGCGGTCGGCGCCTCGCGCGGAACCCGCGCCCTGCTGTTCGGCGCGGGACAGCTTCTTGCGCTGTCCGCCGACACCGAGGAGGTTGTTACGGCTCTTGGCCATGGCGTTCTCCCATGCGACGTGTGAAGTGAACCAGGTGAACGTGATCGGGGCCGGTCGCGCCGGCCCCGGGCTGCGGCGGGGTGTGCGCACCCGCCGCGCTCTCACTCGTAGATCTGGAAGAACGAAGACATGCCGGAACGGTACCCCGCCCCCGGAGCGCCCCGCACCCGGTTTTCCGGCCGCCCAGGGCCGCTCCCTGATCCCGCCGGGACCCGAACGAGAGGCCGCGAGGCATCAGGCCGTCGGATCGACCGTCGCCTGATGGGCCTCGGCCAGGTGCTCCTCGGCCTTCAGCCAGGGCAGGAACTGCGCCGAGCGGCGCCATGCGCAGGTGGAGCACGTCAGTTGGCGCGTCATGCCCGACTTCCTTACCTGCACGACGTGTTCACGGCCGTGCTGGTCCCATCTGCTGACCTTGCTGGTGGTGATGGACGGCATCGCGTACCTCCCGGGACGGCGGCGGGGGGCTCCGGTGGACTGTACGACGAAGCCCCCGGTTCCGTACCCGGAACCGGGGGCCTCACGCACTGGTGCGGGTGTCAGCAGCCGAGCAGACGCGAACCGAGGTACCCCTGGATCTGGTCCAGGGAGACGCGCTCCTGCTTCATGGTGTCGCGCTCGCGCACGGTCACCGCGTTGTCGTCGAGGGTGTCGAAGTCGACGGTGACGCAGAACGGGGTGCCGATCTCGTCCTGACGGCGGTAGCGGCGGCCGATGGCGCCGGCGTCGTCGAACTCGATGTTCCAGTTCTTGCGCAGGTCGGCCGCCAGGCCCTTGGCCTTCGGCGAGAGCTGCGGGTTGCGGGAGAGCGGCAGCACCGCGGCCTTGACCGGGGCCAGGCGGTGGTCGAGGCGCATCACGGTGCGCTTCTCCATGACGCCCTTGGCGTTGGGGGCCTCGTCCTCGACGTAGGCGTCCAGGAGGAACGCCAGCATCGCGCGGCCGACACCGGCCGCGGGCTCGATGACGTACGGCGTCCAGCGCTCGTTGGCCTCCTGGTCGTAGTAGTGGAGGTCGGTGCCCGACGCCTCGGAGTGCGCCTTGAGGTCGTAGTCGGTGCGGTTGGCCACGCCCTCCAGCTCGCCCCACTCGCTGCCGCCGAAACGGAAGCGGTACTCGATGTCGGCGGTGCGCTTGGAGTAGTGGGAGAGCTTCTCCTTCGGGTGCTCGAACCAGCGCATGTTCTCCTCGCGCATGCCGAGGTCCGTGTACCAGTTCCAGCGCTGGTCCATCCAGTACTGCTGCCACTCCTCGTCCTCGCCCGGCTTGACGAAGAACTCCATCTCCATCTGCTCGAACTCGCGGGTCCGGAAGATGAAGTTGCCCGGAGTGATCTCGTTCCGGAAGGACTTGCCCATCTGCGCGATGCCGAACGGCGGCTTCTTGCGCGAGGTCTGCAGCACCTGGCCGAAGTTGGTGAAGATGCCCTGGGCGGTCTCGGGGCGCAGGTAGGCGACCGAGCCGGAGTCCTGGGTCGGGCCGAGGTGGGTGGAGAGCAGACCCGAGAACTGCTTGGGCTCGGTGAAGGTGCCCTTGTTGCCGCAGTTGGGGCAGTTGAGGTCGGCGAGGCCGTTGACCGGCGGCTTGCCGTGCTTCTCCTCGTACGCCTCCTCCAGGTGGTCCGCGCGGTAGCGCTTGTGGCAGGAGGTGCACTCGGTGAGCGGGTCCGAGAAGGTGGCGACGTGGCCGGAGGCGACCCAGACGTCGGGCGCCAGGATGACCGACGAGTCGAGACCGACCACGTCCTCGCGCGCGGTGACCATGTAGCGCCACCACTGACGCTTGAGGTTCTCCTTCATCTCGACGCCCAGCGGCCCGTAGTCCCAGGCGGCCTTCTGGCCGCCGTAGATCTCACTGCAGGGGTAGACGAAGCCACGGCGCTTGCTCAGGCTGACGATGGTGTCGATCTTGTCGGCGGCCACGGTGCTCTCTTCATTACGACGGTGACGAACGGCGAATGCCTCAGATTACCGGCGGGCGCACCCCTGGGATCAAATCGGTGGGACGTGAAGGATCTTCCCGGTGATCTTCCCGGTGCCCCTATGTGACCTTCCGGGCATCTCATCTGCCTTGTTGACAATCGTTTCCACTTTAGTTGAAAATGAGTGTCATGAACGTACGCCGCCTCATACCCACCACCGCCGTCGCCGGAGCAGTCGTCCTCGGCCTGACCGCTCTCTCGGCCTGCTCCACCTCCGACGCAGCGGACGGGGGCAGCGGCGACAAGTTGAAGGTGACGGCGTCGTTCTACCCGATGCAGTTCCTGACCGAGAGGATCGGCGGCGATCACGTCGCGGTCACCGGCCTCACCAAGCCGGGCGTCGAGCCGCACGACCTGGAGCTCACCCCCCGCCAGATCGGCTCCATCAGCGAGTCCGACTACGTGCTGTACCTCAAGGGCATCCAGCCCGCCGTGGACGACGCGGTCGAGCAGTCCGGTGTGCAGAACACCGTCGACGCCGCGACCCTCACCACGCTGGAGAACCACGGCTCCGAGGTCAGCGGCCACGACCACGGGCACGAGGGCGAAGAAGAGCACGGCCACGAGGAAGAGGCCCCCGAGGAGCACTCCGAGGGCGACGGCCACAACCACGGCGAGGAGGGCGGCGCCGACCCGCACATCTGGCTGGACCCGGTGAAGTACGCCGAGGTCGCCAAGGGCGTCGGCAAGTCGCTGGAGAAGGCCGACCCCGACCACGCCGCCGACTACAAGAAGAACACCGACGCCCTCGTCGCCGAGCTGGGCGAGCTGAACACGGCGTACGAGACCGGGCTGAAGAACACCTCCACCAAGACGTTCATCACCACCCACTCCGCCTTCGGCTACCTCGCCGAGCGCTACGGGCTCACCCAGCAGGGCATCGCGGGCATCGACCCCGAGGCCGAGCCGAGCCCCGCCCGGATCCAGGAGATCCACACCATCGCGGAGAAGGACAAGGCCACCACGGTCTTCTTCGAGACGCTCGCCAGCGACCGGACCGCCAAGACCCTCGCGAAGGACACCGGCCTCAAGACCGGCGTCCTGGACCCGCTGGAGGGAATCACGGACAAGTCCCGGGGCGCTGACTACATCGAGGTCATGGAGTCCAACCTCGCCGCGCTGCGGAAGGCACTCGGCGCGAAGTGACCCGCACCACCCCGTGGACCCGCACCACCCCTGGATCGGAGGCGCTCATGCCGGAGCGTGAGAGCACCACCCGCGAGCCCGTGGCCACCGGCCACGAGCAGCCCGTCATCGCCCTGCGCGGCGCCACGGCCACCCTCGGCGCACGCCCCGTGCTGCGCGGGGTGGACCTGACCGTGCACCGCGGCGAGGTCGTCGCGCTGCTGGGCGCCAACGGTTCCGGCAAGTCCACCGCCGTACGGTCCGTCATCGGGCAGGTCCCGCTGACCGGCGGCACCGTCGAGCTGTTCGGCACCGAGCTGCGCCGCTTCCGCCGGTGGGGCCGGATCGGCTACGTCCCGCAGCGCACCACGGCGGCGGGCGGCGTGCCCGCCACGATCCGCGAGGTCGTCGCCTCCGGCCGGCTGTCCCGTACGGGGCTGCGGTGGCCCGGGAAGGCGGACCGGGCGGCCGTGGACCGGGCCATCGCGCTGGTGGGCCTCGCCGACCGCGCCAAGGACTCCGTGAGCGCGCTGTCCGGGGGCCAGCACCAGCGGGTCCTGATCGCCCGCGCCCTGGCCTCCGAGCCGGAGCTGCTGATCATGGACGAGCCGATGGCCGGGGTCGACCTGGCCAGCCAGGAGATCCTCGCCTCGACCCTGCGCGAGCAGGTGGCGCTGGGCACCTCCGTGCTGCTCGTGCTGCACGAGCTGGGCCCGCTGGAGCCCCTGATCGACCGGGCCGTCGTCCTGCGCGACGGCTGCGTGACACACGACGGGCCGCCGCCCGAGGCGCTCGGCCAGCACGCTCTGCCCGGCCACGACCACGTACACCCCCACGCGGCCGCCGAGCCCCTCCGGACGGGACTGCTGACCTGATGCTCCTCGAATTCCTGAACCCTCCCTTCATGCAGCGGGCGCTCCTCGCGGCCGTCCTGGTCGGCATCACCGCGCCCGCCATCGGCATCTACCTGGTGCAGCGGCGGCAGGCCCTGATGGGCGACGGCATCGGGCACATCGCGATGACCGGCGTCGGCCTCGGCTTCCTGCTCTCCACCAGCCCGGTCTGGATGGCCACCGCCGTCGCGGTGGCCGGTGCGGTCGTGATGGAGCTGATCCGCTGGTACGGACACACCCGCGGCGACCTCGCCCTGGCGATGCTGTTCTACGGCGGCATGGCGGGCGGCGTCATGCTGATCAACCTGTCCGACACGGGTTCCAACGCCAACCTGACCTCGTACCTCTTCGGCTCGCTGGCCACCGTCTCCGAGTCGGACGTCATCGCGATCTGCGTGCTGGCCGCCTTCGTGGTGCTGGTCACGGTGGGGCTGCGACGGCAGTTGTTCGCGGTCAGCCAGGACGAGGAGTTCGCCCGGGTGTCCGGGCTGCCGGTGCGGGTGCTGAACCTGCTGATCGCGGTGACCGCCGCCGTGACCGTGACCGTCGCGATGCGGGTCGTCGGCCTGCTGCTGGTCAGCGCGCTGATGGTGGTGCCCGTGGCGGCGGCGCAGCAGATCACCAAGTCCTTCAAGGTCACGTTCGTGCTGGCCGTGGTGATCGGCACGGCCGTGACCCTCACCGGCACCGTGACCTCGTACTACCAGGACGTTCCGCCCGGCGCGACGATCGTGCTGCTGGCCATCGCGGTGTTCGTGGCGCTGACCGCGCTCGCCGCTCCGCTCGCGAGACGCCGGGCACGGACGAGCGAGGCGAAGGGGGCCGAGTGCACCCTTGAGGTACCGGGGGCCCGCCGGGAACGGGACGACGTACGGGTGTGACAGCGGTGCGTGTGACCGAGTCGCACCGTACGTGTTCGCCGGCGGCGCCCGGCCGGGCTGGCACAATGGCCCGACACATGTACGGGCGACACGAGGAGGCAGCTGTGGCCACGGCGCCGATCAGTGGCACGAACGCAGCGCCGGTACGCGGCCGGTCCACCCGGCAGCGGGCGGCGGTGGCGGCGGCGCTCGACGAGGTCGACGAGTTCCGCAGCGCCCAGGAGCTGCACGACGTCCTCAAGCACCGCGGCGACTCCGTGGGCCTGACGACGGTCTACCGGACCCTGCAGTCCCTCGCCGACGCGGGTGAGGTGGACGTCCTGCGCACCGCCGAGGGCGAGTCCGTCTACCGGCGGTGCTCGACCGGTGACCATCACCACCACCTGGTCTGCCGGCTCTGCGGCAAGGCGGTGGAGGTCGAGGGCCCGGCCGTCGAGCAGTGGGCCGAGATGATCGCCGCCCAGCACGGCTATGTGAACGTCGCGCACACCGTCGAGGTCTTCGGCACGTGCGCGGAGTGCGCCGCGAGCAAGGCGTAACGAGCGGAACGAACCAGAAGAGGCGGGCCCGGGACGTGTCCAACGTCCCGGGCCCGCCTCTTTCACGTCACTTTTCGCGCCACTTTCCGCGCCACTTTCGCGTCACTTCCTGGCTGCCTCAGCGGCTTCGGCCGCCTTCGCCGCCTTCGCCGCCTTCGCCGCCTCCACCGCCTCCACCGCCTCCGCCCCGCCGAAGCGGCGGTCGCGCTGGGCGTACTCCAGGCAGGCCCGCCACAGGTCCCGACGGTCGAAATCCGGCCAGAGAACGTCCTGGAAGACCATCTCGGCGTACGCGCTCTGCCAGATCAGGTAGTTCGAGGTGCGCTGCTCGCCGCTGGGGCGCACGAAGAGGTCCACGTCCGGCATGTCCGGGTAGTACGTGTACTTCGCGAACGTCTTCTCGTTGACCTTGGACGGGTCGAGCTTCCCGGCCGCCACGTCCTGGGCGATGCGCTGCGCGGCATCCGCGATCTCGGCACGGCCGCCGTAGTTGACGCAGAAGTACAGCGTCATCCTGTCGTTGTCCTTGGTCTGCTCCTGGGCGACCTGGAGCTCCTGGACGACGGACTTCCACAGCTTGGGCATGCGGCCCACCCAGCGGATGCGGATGCCGAGCTCGTCCATCTCGTCACGGCGGCGGCGGATCACGTCGCGGTTGAAGTTCATCAGGAACTTCACCTCGTCCGGCGAGCGCTTCCAGTTCTCCGTGGAGAAGGCGTAGAGCGAGAGGTTCTTCACGCCCATCTCGATACAGCCCTTGAGAACGTCCATGACGACGCCCTCACCGACCTTGTGGCCCTCGGTGCGCGGCAGACCCCGCTCCTTGGCCCAGCGGCCGTTGCCGTCCATCACGACGGCGACGTGCTGGGGCACCAGCTCGCCGGGGATCTTCGGAGGCGTCGCGCCCGTGGGGTGCGGCTCGGGGGTCTTGTACGTGCGCCGGTTACGGCCGCCGAGGATCCCGCGTACTGCCATGAGCTTCTCAGTCTCCCTGTGTCACTTCTCCACGCACCGCGTCGTCTGCCCGACGCACCGCGTCACTTCTCCACGTACCGCAGCGAGCGCAGGCCGCGCTCCAGATGCCAGTGCAGATAGGCGGACACCAGCCCGCTCCCCTCCCTGACATGACGCGCCTCGCACGCGTCCGCCGTCGCCCAGTCGCCGCTGAGCAGCGCGCTCAGCAGGACCAGGGCCTGTGCCGAGGGTACGACGCTGCCGGGGACCCGGCAGTCACCGCATATGACGCCCCCCGCCGCGACGGAGAAGAACCGGTTCGGACCGGGCATTCCGCACTTGGCGCAGTCCTCGAAGCTGGGCGCGTACCCGTTGACCGCGAGCGAGCGCAGCAGGAACGCGTCCAGGATCAGGTGGGGGGCGTGCTCGCCCCGGGCGAGGGTGCGCAGGCCGCCGACGAGCAGCAGATACTGCTGGACGGCCGGTTCGCCCTCGTGGTCGGTGAACCGCTCGGCGGTCTCCAGCATCGCGGTGCCCGCCGTGTAGCGGGCGTAGTCGGCGACGATCCCGCCGCCGTAGGGGGCGATCGTCTCGCTCTGGGTGCAGAGCGGCAGCCCGCGGCCGACCAGTTCGCTGCCGCGGGCGAAGAACTGCACGTCGACGTGGGAGAAGGGCTCCAGGCGGGCGCCGAACTTGGATTTGGTGCGGCGCACCCCGCGGGCGACGGCCCGCACCCGGCCGTGGCCGCGGGTCAGGATCGTGATGATCCGGTCAGCCTCGCCCAGTTTCTGCGTACGCAGCACGATGCCGTCGTCCCGGAACAAGCTCATGGGCCCATTGTCGCCCACCCGGTGCCGCCCGCGGCGGGTCGGCTGCGGAGAAGGGCCCGGGAAGGCGTACGGGCGGCTGTGGAGAAGGCTCTAGGAGGGCGTACGGGCGGCTGCCGCCAGCAGGCGGACGGTGTCGTCCGCGGGGAGCTGGAGGGCGCTGCCGACCGTGGTCAGGACCTGGCGCTCGGCGGCGCAGTAGGGCCCGTCGGCCAGCGCGATCCTGGCGCCCTGGAGGAGGACCGACTCGCGGCCGGCGGTGGCCAGGTGCGGGGCGAGCGGGGCCAGCACCTCGTGCAGCTCGATGGCGAGGGTGGGGCCGCAGGCCTCGGCGGCCGGGTCGGAACCGGAACCGCGCCCGGTGTCGGCGGCCAGCACCTCGACGACGGTGAACAGCTGCTCCTGGGTGCAGTCGTCGAGCCCGGCGTCGCGCACGGTGGCGACGGCGGCCTCCAGGACCGTGCGGGAGGTGGTGCCCCCGGCGGCGAGGACGGCCAGGGTGACGGTGTGGACGGCCTCGCGGAGCATCGCCGAGAACCGGGTCGTGGTGGGGTGGTCCAGCGCCTCGGGGGCGTAGTGGGTGAGGCAGGCGGCGCACTCGACGACGGGCTCGGTCTCGCCCCGGCCGACCAGCGGGACGCCGAGGACGGTGAGGCGGCGGCGGCCGGTGAGCCGGCGGTAGTTGCGGTCTCCCCCGCAGCCGGGGCAGAAGAAGGCGCCGTCGCCGACGGCGTCCCAGATGGTGCGAACGCCGCAGAGGACCGGCCTCAGAGCGCGTTGTCCTTTGGCTGACCGCACCTCGTACACCTCCGTAACGCTCCGGCAACATTGCCGTGTGTTGGACGTGATGTTAGCCACACGTGCGATGCGGCGTCAGCCTCTGGGACGTCACAACCCCCGGATATGGCCGAACCCCGACCACCCGGAGCGGGCGGTCGGGGTCCGTGATTGCCGTCGTACGGGGTCGAACCGGACGTCCGTGCGAAGAGGGGGACGCGAGGGACCGGACGGGTCAGCGGGCCGCGCGGTTGACGGCGGAGACGACCGCCTTGAGCGAGGCGCGGGTGGTGTTGGCGTCGATGCCGATGCCCCACAGGACCTTGCCGTCGATCGCGCACTCGATGTACGAGGCGGCCTGGGCGCTGGCGCCCTCGCTCATCGTGTGCTCGGTGTAGTCCAGCAGCCGGGCGTCGATGCCGATGGCCTGCAGCGCTTCGAAGAACGCGGAGATCGGGCCGTTGCCCGTACCGCTCAGCACGGTGTCCGCGCCGTCGACGGTGGCCTCGACGGTCAGGGTGTCCCGGCCGTCGGTGTCGGTGGTGGTCTGGCCGGAGCGGAGCTGGACGCGGCCCCATCGAGCCACGGCGTTCTCGGCGTTCGGCAGGTACTCGTCCTGGAAGGCGGTCCAGATCTGGGCCGGGGTGACCTCGCCGCCCTCGGCGTCGGTCTTGGCCTGAATGATCCGGGAGAACTCGATCTGCATCCGGCGCGGCAGGTCCAGCTTGTGGTCGTTCTTCAGGACGTAGGCGATACCGCCCTTGCCGGACTGCGAGTTGACCCGGATGACGGCCTCGTAGGAGCGGCCGACGTCCTTCGGGTCGATCGGCAGGTACGGCACGGCCCACTCGATGTCGTCGACGGTCTTCCCCTGGGCGGCGGCGTCCCGCTCCATGGCGTCGAAGCCCTTCTTGATGGCGTCCTGGTGGGAGCCGGAGAAGGCGGTGTAGACCAGGTCGCCCGCGTAGGGGTGGCGCGGGTGGATCTCCATCTGGTTGCAGTACTCGCTGGTGCGGCGGATCTCGTCGATCTGCGAGAAGTCGATCTGCGGGTCGACGCCCTGGGAGAAGAGGTTCATGCCCAGGGTGACCAGGTCGACGTTGCCGGTGCGCTCGCCCTGGCCGAACAGGCAGCCCTCGATGCGGTCGGCGCCCGCCATGATGGCCAGCTCGGCGGCGGCGACGGCGGTGCCCCGGTCGTTGTGCGGGTGGACGGAGAGGCAGACGAACTCGCGGCGGGTCAGGTTGCGGGACATCCACTCGAAGCGGTCCGCGTGGGTGGAGGGCGTCGAACGCTCCACGGTGGCGGGCAGGTTGAGGATGATCTCGCGGCCCTCCTCCGGCTGCCAGACGTCGCAGACGGCCTCGCAGACCTCCAGGGCGAAGTCCAGCTCGGTGTCGGTGAAGATCTCCGGGCTGTACTGGTAGCCGAAGACCGTCTCCGGGCCCAGGATCTTCTCGGCGTACTCCATGACCAGCCGGGTGCCGTCCACCGCGATCTGCTTGACCTCCTCGCGCGAGCCGCGGAAGACGACGCGGCGGAAGGTGGGGGCGGTGGCGTTGTACAGGTGGACGGTGGCCCGGTGCGCGCCGACCAGGGACTCCACGGTGCGCTCGATCAGCTCCTCGCGGGCCTGCGTCAGGACGGAGATCGTCACGTCCTCGGGGATCGCGCCCTCTTCGATGATGGAGCGTACGAAGTTGAAGTCGGTCTCGCCGGAGGACGGGAAGCCGACCTCGATCTCCTTGTAGCCCATCGCGACCAGCAGGTCGAACATCTCGCGCTTGCGGGCCGGGGACATCGGGTCGATCAGCGCCTGGTTGCCGTCGCGCAGATCGGTGGACAGCCAGCGGGGCGCGGCGGTGATCCGGTTGTCGGGCCAGGTGCGGTCGGCGATGTCCACGGCCTCGTAGCCGCGGTACTTGTGGACCGGCATCCCGGACGTCTTCTGGAGCTGCGTCGCGTTGGTGATCGGGGTGGGGCGGCCGACAGAATTACCGGCGGGATTCACGGTGGTCATGGCGTAGGGCTCCTCGGTCCAGCGGGGGTCGGCCGACTGTGTCGCTGCAGCACCAGACTCCGCGGGGAGGGGGTCGGCCTACGACTACAGGCCCTCGCCGCGGCAGCTAAGGAGAAGCAGCCCGAAACGCATGATGCGACGAGCGTAACCGAGTGTGGCCCGTGGTGTCGGTCCGTATCAGTATGCGGGACCGGGCATCGATGACGGGAAAACAGTGACTCATCACTCCATTTCGTCAATCATCGTCGCAACCAGTGACAGCACAGTGACGGAGTGCCACAGTCGTTGTATGCACCTTCGAACCGACGGCGAGCTCCACCCCGTCTTCTGCACCATCGTTCCGCCCCACGTCCTCGATCACCTGTCCCGGTCCGCCGAGGCCCGGTTCGCGGATCCGGCCCGCCGCACCCTGGCGGCCGACGGACTCCGCCGCGACCGCCGCCGGGCGACGGCCCTCGCCGCCGTCCCGACCGCCCACGGCGTGGGCGCGGTCCCCACCAAGCCCCACCGCACCCTGTACGACTGCGGGAACGGCACCGCCCTGCCCGGCCGCCAGGTCCGCGACGAGGGAGACAAGCCCACCTCGGACGCCAGCGTCAACCGCGCGTACGCCGGCCTCGGCGCCACCTTCGAGCTGCTGCTCTCGGCGTACGGTCGCAGCTCGATCGACGGCAAGGGGCTGCCGCTGATCGGCTCCGTGCACTACGGCGAGGAGTACAACAACGCGTTCTTCGACGGCGAGCAGATGGTCTTCGGGGACGGCGACGGCGAGATCTTCCTCGACTTCACCGTCGCGGTCGACGTGATCGCCCACGAGCTGGCCCACGGTCTGACGCAGTACACCGCCAACCTGCGCTACGAGGGCCAGTCGGGCGCGCTCAACGAGTCGGTGTCCGACGTCTTCGGCTCGCTGGTGAAGCAGTACTCGCTGGGCCAGAGCGCGGAGCAGGCCGACTGGCTGATCGGGGCCGGGCTGCTGGCGCCCCGGGTCAGCGGGGACGCGCTGCGCTCGATGAAGGCCCCGGGCACGGCGTACGACGACGACGTCCTCGGCAAGGACCCGCAGCCGGGCTCCATGGCGGACTACATCGAGACGGAGGAGGACAACGGCGGGGTCCACCTCAACTCCGGTATCCCCAACCGCGCGTTCCACCTCCTGGCCACCGCGCTGGGCGGCAACTCCTGGGAGCGTGCCGGGCAGATCTGGTTCGACGTGCTGACCGGCGGAGAGCTGACGGCGAACGCGGACTTCGCGGAGTTCGCCCGGCTGACGGTCGCGGCGGCGGGCGACCGCTTCGGGGCGGCCGACGAGCGGGAGGCGGTCCTGAAGGCCTGGTCGGAGGTGGGCGTTCCGACCAAGGCGTGACCCGGCCCGCCCGGCAGGCGGGGTTGAGCGCCCCTGCCGGCCCCCGATAGACAGGACCCCATGCGTATTCAGGTCAGCAGGACCGGCGGTTTCGCCGGCATCGCCCGCCGCCATGAGGTCGACACCGGGGAAAGGGCGGACGCCGCGGAGTGGCACGCGCTCGCCGCGGAGGCGCTCGCCTCCGCGCGGGACACCCCGACGACGGGAGTACCGGACGGCTTCCGGTACGAGATCACCGTCGGGGACCGCACCGTGTACTGCGCTGACCCCGATCTGACCGGGGCGCAGCGCACGCTGATCTCACGCGTCCTCAAGGAGGGCGCGTGAGATCGGCTCCTTCGGCCGGACCCGAGCCTTTCGTCTGGATCATGCCGGGCTCGCGGGGTCCGACCTGATCCAGGTGAAAGGCCCTAGAACCCGAGCTTCCGCAGCTGCTTCGGATCGCGCTGCCAGTCCTTGGCGACCTTCACGTGCAGGTCCAGGAAGACCGGCGTGCCGAGCAGGGCCTCGATGTGCTTGCGGGACTTGGTGCCGACGTCCTTCAGCCGCTGACCCTTCGGGCCGATGATGATGCCCTTCTGGCTGGGGCGCTCGATGTAGACGTTGGCGTGGATGTCCAGCAGCGGCTTGTCCGCCGGACGGTCGGTGCGCGGCAGCATCTCCTCGACGACGACCGCGATGGAGTGCGGCAGCTCGTCGCGTACGCCCTCCAGCGCCGCCTCGCGGATCAGCTCCGCGACCATGACCATCTCCGGCTCGTCGGTGAGGTCGCCCTCGGGGTAGAGCGGCGGGCTCACGGGGAGCAGCGGGGCGATGAGGTCGGCGAGCAGGCCGACCTGCTGGTCCTTGACCGCCGAGACCGGGATGATCTCGGCCCACTCGAAGCCCAGTTCGTCGGCGAGCGCGGAGACGGCGAGGAGCTGTTCGGCCAGCGCCTTCGACTCGACCAGGTCGGTCTTGGTGATGATGGCGATCTTGGGGGTCTTCTTGATCCCCGCGAGCTCCTTGACGATGTACTTGTCGCCGGGGCCGAGCTTCTGGTCGGCGGGCAGGCAGAAGCCGATGACGTCGACCTCGGCCCAGGTGGTCCGCACGACGTCGTTGAGCCGCTCGCCCAGGAGGGTGCGCGGCTTGTGGAGGCCGGGGGTGTCGACCAGGATCAGCTGCGCGTCGTCACGGTGCACGATGCCGCGCACCGTGTGCCGTGTGGTCTGGGGGCGGTTGGAGGTGATCGCCACCTTCTGACCGACGAGAGCGTTCGTGAGGGTGGACTTGCCCGCGTTGGGGCGGCCCACGAAGCAGGCGAAGCCGGCCCGGTGGGGGGAGGTGGTCTCCGCTTGCGCGGCAGCGGATTCTTGGTTCGGTCGAGCGCTCATGGCGACCATTCTCCCCGATCCCGGCGGCGCCGGAGGACAGTGGGCCGCGCGAGACCGGTCACGTCCGCCTCAGTCCGTACGGGTACGGCGTCGGCGGGCCCGTGCCCACAGGGTCCCTCCGGCGGCGATCAGCACGGCGAGCACCCCGGCGAGGAGCCACGGCACGGCCAGGAACGTGACGGCCGCCGACTCCCTCGTGCCCTTCGCGGTGGCGGTGAGTTCGACCTCGGCCCGGTCCAGCTGCGGCGCCCCGTCCCAGGTCTCGGTCAGCCGGACCTGTTGGCGGGGCAGCAGCTCGGCGGGCGGCTTCGTCAGGCCGCGCCGCAGCAGGGTCCGGCCGAAGAGGCCCTCGGCGCGCAGGGCGACGGCGGGGGCGAGGGTGACGTTCCCCCGGTTGTGGAGGGTGTACGAGATGACGGCGCGGCTCGTGCCGGTGCCCGGGACCAGGGGCCGGTCCTGCTCGATCCGGATGTCCTCGACGGAGAGCGCGGGGACGGTGGGCCCGTTCACCCGGAGGTGGATCCGGGCGCCGACGGCTCGGCGGACCCCTACGGCCAGGGCGCCGCGGCGGGTGGCCTCGACGCGTTCGTCCAGGGCGATCAGGGCGCCGGGGTGGTCGCCCGGCTCGGCGTTCTCCGGGACGGTGATGGTCAGGGGCACGGTGACCGAGGCCTTGGGGCCCACGGTGACGGTGTCCCGGTCGGTGCGGGCCCAGGCGCCGACGGAGCGCTGCTTCTCGCTCCGGTCGCGGACGGCGAAGCCGCCGTCGCGCGGGGTGTTGTAGGCGTCGGCCGCGTACAGCCGCAGGGTCAGCGGCTTCGCGGTCTTGTTGGTGACGGTGACCCGGTCGGTGAGCGTCGTGCCCGGGGCGGCGAAGAGGTAGAGGGAGGGGCGTTCGCCGGACGGGCCGGAGGCCGGCTGGACGGACCAGCTGCCGTTGTCGGCCGGATGGGCGGCGGGCGTGCCGAGGAACAGCAGGGCGGCCGTCAGGAGGACCACGGAGAGCTTGCGCACGGTACGGGACCCCCAGGTCGCGTCCGGGTGGAGTGGGCCGGCCGGGTGCGCGCCCGGCCCACGGTGGTGAGGCCGAGGGCCTCGGGTGCGGGCCGGTGGCTCAGGTGAGCGTGAGGGTCAGCACTCCGGCGTAGGAACCGGCCCCGGTGAAGGCGGGCACGTCCAGGGAGAGCCCCGCGTCGACGGTGAACTCCCCGCCGGTGGCCGCCCCGTCGGGCGTGGACGCCAGGGTGGCCCCGGCGCTGCCGACCGATCCGGCGCTGCCCGCCGCGCAGGTGCTCGGGCTGCCGGGCTTCGTGGCGCAGGACGGGGTCCAGTCGAGGGCGTCGGCGCTGATCCGCGCCCCGCCCGGACCCTTGAAGTCGGTGACCTTGCCGGTGAGGGACCAGCCCGCGGGGCCGCCGCGGAAGTCCTCGACGGTCACCGTGCGCAGGTCGCCGGTGGAGGCTCCGCCCCGGCCGAAGTCGACCCCGGACAGCTGGACGCTGTCGCCGGCCTGGGTCATGGACAGGGTGCCCGCCCGGACGGTCGTGGTGAGCTCCTGGCTGCCGTCGGGGATCTCGCCGCCCCCGGTGACGGTGTACGCCAGCGGGCCGGCGCCCTTCTCGGCGTCCCAGGCGCCGCCCTCGTAGGCGACGATGCCGGTGGTGTCCGGGTCGCTGACGGCGAGCCGGGCGGTGAAGGCCCCGGATCCGTCGGCGGTGGCCGTGGTGGTGTCCCCGGTCTGCGCGCCGCCGTCGCGGCCCGCCACGGTGATGCCCGCGCCCGGGGTGAACTTCGTGCCGGTGACGGTGACCTCGTCGCCCGCCTCCCCGGAGGCGGCCGAGAGCTGGACGGTACGTTCGTTGACCTGGCCGCCGCCGGTGGCGACGACGGTCTCCGACACGGGGGCGGGCGGACCCGTCACCGTGCAGGGGGTGTCCAGCTCCATGATGTAGCTGGTGTGGATGTTGTAGTCGCCGGGCGACAGGGTGATCGCGCCGGGCGCGGTGACGGTGAACGTGCCCGTCATGGAGAACGACGGGAAGGCGCCCTTGCCGGGGACCGGGGGGTTCTTCTTGGGTCCCGCGACGGTGACGTCGCCGCTCTGCGCTCCGCCGAGGGTGACCTCCCCGGTCGGCGTCATGATGTCGGCGGGCAGGGCCAGGTCGACCGGGTTGCTGGCGGCGGGCACGACCACGGTGTAGGTCACCGCGACGGTGTCGCCGACCTGCGGGGTCGTGTTGTCGACGGTGATCTGCGCGGTCGTGGTGCCGTCGATGGGCGGGATGCCCGCGATGGGCGGCGGGATGCAGTGGGTGGGGAAGTCCACCGCGACGGAGGCCGTCGCGGCGGCCTGCGCCGGGCCCCCGAGCAGCCCTCCCCCGGTGACGACGAGTGCGGTGATGCCCAGGGCGGCGGCCCAGCGGCGCCGCGGTTCGGTGGATCTTCGCATGGTCGGTCGCATGAATTCGGTGCCCTCCTGCGGAAAGCGGTACGGCGGCTCTTCCGTACCGGCAGGGGGCCATTGATGACCCGGGCGAAAAAGAAGTCAATGCAGACGAAACGCGGCGACTGATGGCCCATCAGATGATGGCATGATCGCCGCCGGGCGGGCGTCCCTCGTCGGCCGGCGGGCCGAGCGGGCCCGCCGGCACCCACCGGACCGGCCGCCGTCGGACGGCCGGGTCAGCCCGCCGTGACGCGGACCCGCAGCGTGCCGTCCGGGCCCGCGAGCAGCACCGGGGTGTCCGGTCCGCCGAGGTCCCGCACCGCGGCCCGGTCGTCGTCGGAGGGCGCCTCGGCGGCGGAGACGACCGCGGCCGCCTCCAGCGAGGTGGCGCCGCTGGCCACCGCCATGGCGACGGCGGTCTGCAGGGCGCTGAGCTTCAGCGAGTCCAGCGCCACCGTGCCCGCGACATACGTACGTCCCGTCTCGTCGCGTACGGCCGCGCCCTCGGGCACCCCGTTGCGGGCACGGGCGCTGCGCGCCAGGGTGACGATCTTGCGGTCCTCGGCGTCGAGCTCCGTGGTGTCGGTCATGGCACGAGCATACGAAGCGGGCGGAGCCCCGCGCAGGTCACCCCGGTACCGGGAGCGTCCGGCGCCGGCCGGGGCCGGTCACCCCGGCACCGGGTACAACGAGCCGCGCCGGCCCTCGGGCGAGGCGAGCCACTGGAGCCTGGCCTCGCAGCCGGTGCCGGGCAGCGGGGTGTGCAGCACGATCGCCAGGTCCGGCCGGGCGGGCACCCGCAACTGGGTGGCCTCCAGGGACAGGCGGCCGACCACCGGGTGCTCGACCTCCTTGCGGTTCTGTCCCGCGGGGGCGATGTCGCGCCGCTCGTACAGCTCGGCGAAGAGGGGGCTGACCGCCTGCGCCTCCTCGACGACGGCCCGGAAACCGTCGTCCTCGGGCGCCTCCGAGCAGGCCGCCCGGAACTGTGCCACCACCTGCGGGGCCAGCGCGTGCCAACTCGCCCCGGTACGGGTGCGGTAGACCGGGTCGGTGAAGAAGGCGATGAGGCAGTTCTGCCGGATGCCCGGGCGCATGCCGAGCACCGAGGCTGCGGCCTCGTTGTACAGAACGGTGTTCCAGTACCGGTCCATGATGTGGGCCGGGTAGGGCATCCAGGCCTCGATGAGCCTGGTCAGCCCCTCGCACATGTCGGCGTCGGCCGGATCGACCTCGGCCGGGGGAGGGTTCAGCCCGGCCAGCGCGTACAGATGGCGGCGCTCCGCGCTGCTCAGGCGCAGCACCCGGGCGACGGAGTCCAGCACCTGCGGGGAGACGGTGATGTCGCGGCCCTGCTCCAGCCACTGGTACCAGGAGACGCCCACCCCGGCGAGGACGGCGACCTCCTCGCGGCGCAGCCCCGGAGTGCGGCGGCGGGCGCCGCCCGGCAGCCCCGCCTCGTCCGGGGTGACGCGGGCCCGGCGGCTTCTCAGGAACGCGCGCAGTTCGGCGAGGCGGTGGGCTTTCGTGTCGTCCGTCGCCCGCTGGGCCGCTGTGGCCACGTACTCCCCCGGTGTCCGTGTGTGCGCCTGCCTGGTGGTGCGGGCAACAGGATAAGTTCCCGCTCCCCACGGTTATTCCGGCCACCGCAGGGTGGGACGCATGGCGATCGAAACCCCTCCCACCTCCGCTCCCGCCGCTGCGTCCTCCGCTTCGGTCTCCGCACCGCCCCGGCTCTCCGGCCGGGCCCGGCTGGTCCTGTTCGTGCTGTGCGCCGCCCAGTTCATGGTGGCCCTGGACTTCTCGGTGCTGAACGTGGCGCTGCCCGTGCTCGGCAAGGACCTCGGGCTGAGCACCACGGGCCTCCAGTGGGCGGTCACCGCGTTCGCGTTGCCGTCGGGGGGCTTCCTGCTCCTTTTCGGGAGGATCGCCGATCTGTACGGGCGGCGCAGGCTGTTCCTCGTCGGGCTGACCGTCTTCGGCGCCTCGTCCCTGCTGGCGACGCTGGCCTGGGACCCGGCCTCCTTCCTCGCCGGCCGGGCGCTCCAGGGGCTGGGGGCGGCGGTCATCGTGCCGACCGGGATGTCCCTGCTGACGACCACGTTCCCCGAGGGGCCGCTGCGCGACCGGGCGCTCGGGATCAGCGGGACCCTGCTGTCGCTCGGCTTCACGGTGGGCATGGTCGCGGGCGGGGTGCTGACCGAGACACTGGGCTGGCGCTCCACGATGGGCCTGCTGGCGGTGGCTTCGGCCGTGGTGCTGACGCTGGCCCCGAAGGTGCTGGCGGAGTCGCGCACGACGGACCGGCCCCGGCTGGACGTGCCCGGCGCGGTGAGCGTCACCGGCGGTCTGCTGGCGCTGGTCTACGCGCTGTCGACGGCGGCGGAGCGTGGCTTCGGCGGCGTGGACGTGCTGGTCACGCTGGCCCTCGGCGTCGTTCTGCTCTCCGCGTTCGTCGTGGTGGAGTCCCGCTCGGCGGCCCCGCTGGTGTCGCTGCCGATGCTGCGGCGGCGGACGGTGGCGTTCGGCAACCTGGGTGGTCTGGTGACCTTCTCGATGATGAGCACCGTCGTCTTCGTCCTGACCCTGTACCTCCAGGAGGTCCTGGACCTCTCCCCCTTCGCCACCGGTCTGGTCTTCGGGGTGCAGGGCGTAATGTCGGTGGTCGCGGGCATGTACGCGCCGAAGCTGATCGGCCGGATCGGCGCCCGCCGGACCCTGGCGCTCTCCCTGATCGGCCAGGGGCTGTTCATCGGCGTGCTGCTGGGCCTGGGCCCGGAGTCGGGGGTGTGGCTGGCGACCGCCGCGGTGTCGGTGGCCAGCATGTTCCACCTGGGCGCGATCATCGCGTACGGGCTGACCGTGACGTCCGGCGTCCCGAACGAGGAGCAGGGCCTGGCCACCGGCCTGGTCACCACGACCCAGCAGGTGGGTCTCACGGTCGGTATCCCGCTGCTGGGGGTGCTGGCCACGACACAGGACACCCTGTTCGACGGCGTACGGACGGTGGTGGCGGTCGCGGGGGCGGTCCTGCTGGCGGCGGGCGCGGCGGTGGCGGCCGGGCTGCGCCGGAGCTGAGCCGGGCACGAGGACGGGCCCGCCCCCACGGGGGGAGGCGGGCCCGTCCTCGTACGCACTTCTCCTACGGGCGGTCCAGGCGCAGCCGCTCCGCCTTCGGGAGTCCGGCGACCACCAGGTCGTAGGAGTCCTCGACCAGCTCGCGCAGCAGCCGGTCCGGGACGCCGGAGACGGTGACCGTGTTCCAGTGGCGCTTGTTCATGTGCCAGCCGGGCACGATCGCGGGGTGCGTCCCGCGCAGCCGGATCGCCTCGTCGGGATCGCACTTGAGGTTGATGGTGAGCGGCCGCCCGTCCAGCGCGGTGAGGGCGAACATCTTGCCGAGCACCTTGAAGACGGAGGTCTCCGGTCCGAACGGGAACTCCTCCACGCTCGCGTTGAACTCCCGGCAGAAGGCCCGCAGCCGCTCCGGCGTCATTCCGCTTCCTTCTCCCCGGTCCCCTCGGTCTCCTTGTGCTCCGGCTCGACGAGCACCGTGACGATCTTGTTCCGGCGGCCCGCGGGGGACTCCGCGGTGAGCCGGAGCCTGCGGCCGTCGGGCAGCTCGACCATCGCCGACGCACCGGCGATCGGGACCCGGCCGAGCGCCTTGGCGAGCAGGCCGCCGACGGTCTCCACGTCCTCGTCGTCGTACTCGTCGAGGCCGAAGAGGTCGCCGAGGTCCCCGATGTCGAGCCGGGCGGTGACCCGGTAGCAGCCGTGCTCCAGCTCCTGGACGGGCGGCAGCTCCCGGTCGTACTCGTCGGTGATCTCGCCGACGATCTCCTCCAGGATGTCCTCGATGGTCACGATGCCCGCGGTGCCGCCGTACTCGTCGATGACGACCGCGACATGGCTGCGGTCCTGCTGCATCTCGCGCAGCAGGTCCCCGGCGTTCTTGGTGTCGGGGACGAAGGCGGCGGGGCGCATCGCGGTGGAGACGGGGTCGGCCTCGGACTCGCGGTTGATGTGCGTCTTGCGGACCAGGTCCTTGAGGTAGACGATCCCGACGACGTCGTCCTCGTTCTCGCCGGTGACCGGGATCCGGGAGAAGCCGGAGCGCAGGGCGAGGGTGAGGGCCTGCCGGATGGTCTTGTAACGCTCGATGGAGACGAGGTCGGTGCGCGGCACCATGACCTCGCGGACCAGGGTGTCGCCCAGCTCGAAGACCGAGTGCACCATGCGGCGCTCGTCGTCCTCGATGAGCGACTCCGCCTCGGCGAGGTCGACCATGGCGCGCAGTTCGGCCTCGCTGGCGAACGGGCCCTTGCGGAACCCCTTGCCGGGGGTCAGCGCGTTGCCGACGAGGATCAGCAGCTGCGGGATCGGCCCCATGATCCTGGCCAGCGGCACCAGGACGTACGCGGAGGCCGTGGCCGTGTTCAGCGGGTGCTGGCGGCCGATGGTGCGCGGGGAGACGCCGATGGCGACGTAGCTGACGAGGACCATCACGCCCATCGCGACGGCCAGCGCCTCCCAGGTCTCGGGCAGTTCCTGGAGGCAGGCGTAGGTGACGAGGACCCCGGCAGACATCTCGCAGGCGACCCGCACCAGCAGGGCGACGTTGAGATAGCGGGTCGGGTCGGCCGCGATCTGCGCCAGCTTCGCGCTGCCGCGCCGGCCGGACCGGACCGCCTCGTCCGCCCGGAAGCTGGAGGTGCGGGCGATACCGGCCTCCGCGCAGGCGGCCAGCCAGCCGACGACGACCAGCAGCACGGCCCCGATGACCAGGGGCGCGCTCACGAGACGGTGGGGGCGGGGGACGCGCCGGTGAGCCCGCGCTCCCCGCGCCAGCCGTCCACGATGGCGGCCTGGAGACCGAACATCTCGGCCTTCTCGTCCGGCTCCTCGTGGTCGTACCCCAGGAGGTGCAGCACTCCGTGGACGGTCAGGAGCTGGAGCTCCTCGTCCATGGAGTGCTGCGTCGGGGCCTCTTCGCCCTGCTTCTTCGCGACCTCCGGGCAGAGCACGATGTCACCGAGGAGCCCCTGCGGGGGCTCCTCGTCGTCCTTGGCCGGCGGACGCAGCTCGTCCATCGGGAAGGACATGACATCGGTCGGACCGGCGAGGTCCATCCACTGGATGTGCAGCTGCTCCATGGCGTCGGTGTCCACCACGATCACCGAGAGCTCGGACAGCGGGTGGATCCGCATCCGGGCCAGTGCGTAGCGGGCGATGTCGAGGATCGCCTGCTCGTCGACCTCGGTTCCGGACTCGTTGTTGACGTCGATCGACATGGTGCGCTGCGACTACTTCCCTTTTCGGCGGTCGCGTCGGCCGTCTTCGCGGCCTTCCGCCTGACCGTCCTGCTGACCGTTTCGGCTGTCGTACTTCTCGTACGCGTCGACGATACGGCCGACGAGCTTGTGCCGGACGACATCCTGGGAGGTGAGCCGGGAGAAGTGCACGTCGTCCAGGCCCTCCAGGATGTCCTGGACCTGCCGCAGCCCGCTCTTCGTACCGCTCGGCAGGTCGACCTGGGTGACGTCACCGGTGACGACGATCTTGGAGTCGAAGCCGAGGCGGGTGAGGAACATCTTCATCTGCTCGGCGCTGGTGTTCTGCGCCTCGTCGAGGATGATGAACGCGTCGTTGAGCGTGCGGCCGCGCATGTACGCCAGTGGCGCGACCTCGATCGTGCCCGCCGCCATCAGCCGCGGGATCGAGTCGGGGTCGAGCATGTCGTGCAGGGCGTCGTAGAGCGGGCGCAGATACGGGTCGATCTTGTCGAACAGGGTGCCCGGCAGGAAGCCGAGCCGCTCCCCCGCCTCGACCGCGGGCCGGGTCAGGATGATCCGGCTGACCTGCTTCGACTGGAGTGCCTGGACGGCCTTGGCCATGGCGAGGTAGGTCTTGCCCGTACCGGCGGGACCGATGCCGAACACGATCGTGTGCTGGTCGATCGCGTCGACGTACCGCTTCTGGTTGAGCGTCTTGGGGCGGATGGTGCGGCCGCGGCTGGAGAGGATGTTCTGCGTGAGCACCTCGGCGGGCGTCTCGCCCTGGGGGTCTCCCTGCCCGTTGCCGGCCGCCCTGAGCATGGCGATCGACCGTTCCACTGCGTCCTCCGTCATCGGCGCTCCGGTGCGGAGCACGAGCATCATCTCGTCGAACAGGCGTTGGATGAGAGCGACGTCGGCGGCCTCGCCCGTGGCACTGATCTCGTTGCCCCGGACATGGATGTCGGCCGCCGGGAAAGCCTCTTCGATCACGCGCAACAGCGAGTCACCCGATCCCAGGAGCATCACCATGGGGTGTGCGGCCGGGATCCTGATCTGGGCACGCGCCTGCGGCTGTGTGGGTGTCTGAGTCATGGGCCGGCCCTCGGGCCTGCGCATACCTCCCGTTGCAGGGTTCTCGCTGCTCGACAACCTCTGGACAACCAAGCCTACGACCTGGCGGTGACAACGCAGAGTGCTTTTACCGCCCGTGTGTGCGACCCGGGCCGACGGCAGCTCACTGGCGGAAGCCGATCGTGGGCACCGCGCGCCGCAGCGGCCAGGCGCGGGCCGTGGTGGGCAGGAGGTCGTCCAGGAAGGCGTAGCGCTCCAGGGCGGCGGGGTCCTGGCTCGCGCAGGTGCGGATCAGCTGCCACCAGGCGGCGACCTCGGCCCAGCCGGGGGCGGAGAGCGAGCCGCCGAACTCCTGGACCGAGAGGGCGGCGGTGAGCCCGGCGAAGGCGAGCCGGTCGGCGAGCGGCCAGTCGGCGAGGGTGCCGGTCACGAAGCCGGCGACGAAGACGTCCCCGGCGCCGGTGGGGTCGAGCGCCTCCACCTCGATGGCGGGCACGGCCGCGGCGGCGCCGGTGCGGCCGTCCACCGCGTAGGCGCCCTCGGCGCCCAGGGTGACCACGGCGAGCGGCACCCGTTCGGCGAGCGCGTGGGCGGCGGCGCGCGGGCAGTCGGTGCGGGTGTAGCGCATCGCCTCCTCGGCGTTGGGCAGGAACGCCTCGCAGTGCGCCAGGTCGGGCAGGGCGTCCAGGTCCCAGCGGCCGGTCTCGTCCCAGCCGACGTCGGCGAAGATCAGCGCGCCGTTGCGGGCGGCGGTGGCCACCCAGGGCTCGCTCCGGCCCGGGGCGAGCGAGGCGATGGCGGCACGGGCGCGCGGCGGGCAGTGCGGGAAGGCCGGGGCGGAGGTTCCGGCGGGAACTCCGGCTCCGGTGGACGCCGGGGTTCCGGTGGACGTTCCGGTCGGAGCGGGTGCCTCGTGGCCGTGCGAGACCATCGTGCGCTCGCCCTCGTACGCCATGGAGACGGTCACCGGGGAGTGCCAGCCGGGGACGGTGTGCGACATCGACAGGTCGATCCCCTCGCCCTGTTCGAGGGCGTCCCAGCAGTACTCCCCGTAGTGGTCGTCGCCGAAAGCGGCGGCGAGGGAGGTGCGCAGGCCGAGGCGGGCGAGGGCGGTGGCCATGTTGGCGACGCCGCCGGGGCTGGAACCCATCCCCCGCGCCCAGGACTCGGTGCCGCGCACGGGGGCGCTGTCCAGGCCGGTGAAGATGATGTCGAGGAAGACCGGCCCCGTCAGGAAGACGTCGCAGGCGGGGTCCCGGGGGGCGCGCAGCGCCTGCAGCGGGTCGATGCCCGGAGTGTCTGTGCTCACCGTGCGCTCCCGGTGTCGTGCGGCGGATCTCGGCCGGATCCGGACCGTGTGAGGTGCGGCCAGTCTGCCCGATACGCCGAGGGGAACGCAGTGTCCGCGCCCAAGTGTTCGCAGCACGCCTGACCTGCATAAACATGCGCTAATACCCGGGGTTTCCCCACATAAACACGAACGTGACCCAGATCACATCGGGGCGGCTTCCGGGGAGCCCCCGTTTCCACCGGAAACACCCCCGGTATCCTGCGGATGACCACCACCCGAAGCCGAAGGGCACATCCGTGAGCGCAACCAGCCCGGCAGCCGTCGTCGTCCTCGCAGCGGGTGAGGGCACCCG
>NZ_JAAXYC010000003.1 GCF_018619185.1 Streptomyces sp. McG3
GGGTCAAACCGGGTCCTGGGGGACGGTCCCGAGGCTCCTGGCCCGGGCCCGGTCCGGCCTTCGACGCGCCGAAAGCGCTCAGGACAACCTGCGCCACCAGCTGCTGCGTGCAATCGACGGCGACGGCACCGCCCTGGCCGACCAGCTCCTGCACGCGGTGGTGGAGATGAGCGACAACCAGCGCACCGCGGCCGCCGAAGTGATCGGCAAGGAATGCCTGCACGGTTACGAGGCCGGCTACGTCGGCGAGCTGCGGCTGCGAGAGGCCGAAAGCGCCGTCTGGCAGATCCTGTACGCCTATAGCGGCCGCAGCACCTGGGACGACCAACAGGAGTTCCTCCGGGCGTGGAAAGACGCCTAAAGCCCCGGAAGGGAAAAGCAACGAGCATGAAAACGCATCGGCAACCTGCCGCTCGGCCAGGCCGTAACGGGCCTGACCGATGAAGCTCCGGCAATCGTGTGGCTGCTGGAGCTGGTGCGGTCGGTCTTCAGCTCCGCGAATGCGAGGATTGTTCTCCATTCTGCGGCAACTCCTGCGCAGGGATTCAGAGGCTCTTCTGCAATCCAGCACTTCCCTGAAGGCAGCCTGTCAAGACAACCGACTGCCGTCCTGTCGACCAGGAAGCCAATTTACTCTTGCGGGTCGATGCCCCATTGACTGACTGAACTCTTCGACCACAGAGCGAAGGTGTGGCACTGGAATAACGCCGCGGGGATCAAAGTACAGCGCACTGTCATGGTCTGAAAGAACTTCTGGATCGAAGTCCGGAGAATTTTTGGCATCGGAGACCCAGAAGTAATCACCCAAGTCGCCCTCAGGATCCTCTGAATTCTCTCTGAATTTCTTCGCGTCATTCCATCCGGCGAACCATACGACACCACCGAGACTCTTTTCCAGATTGACGCTTACCTCTAGCATGGCTAGTGGCGCACTGGCACCCTCCTCTTCAAGAACGAGCCACGTTGCTTGCACGTGGGTTTCTTCTTCCGGTCCGGCTCGGAAAGTCTTGTCGAAATACCGGAGGGCATCGTCCGGATCCCTCAAGATTTGAGTCTGACCGAGATGATGCACTGCCAGAATCACGGCTTTGTCCTCTTTCCCACAATCAACTTCGGGCTCCCCGCACCAGGGTAGTGTACCTCCAGCGTGTGACCTGCTGGCAATATTGCCTCCACCGCGTTCTTGCAGTTCATGTATTTGTCGCAAACGCCGTTCGTGTTATTGATCACGACTTTGGCGTGCTGAACCTTCTTGTCCTTCATCCAGGCGGCGTACTTCGTCTCCACATGTGAGGCGATGCTGAATTCACCTTTCGCGGGCCACGGGTCCATTCCGGAACTTCGCAGAAGAGCGTTCGCTTCATTCCAGAGTGCGTCGTGTTTGCCGCTCATCAGCAGGCGCAGTTCATCGGTATCCGACCCCGGGATTACTTTACCGTCTGCGTCGCGAATTTTACCAAAGGTCTTGTCTCCGAGCTTTTTGTAGGCGGGAAGCTCGTCGAAAATCTCCGCGACCCACCTAGGGCACGAGTCTCCGACTGCGCGCAAGCTGCGCTGCTCAGCCTTGGCCAGACAGGCCACGGCGCGTCGGACAGCTCGGGCGTCCTTTAGAGCTTCGACGCCTTCGTCGATTTTACCGAGGAGCTTAAGTCTCCCCCAGGGAAGGAGGCCGGTGGCTGCCAGTGCACAGTCTGCGGCGACAGGATTGTCAATGCACTTCTCTATATCGGCAAGGCCGGATATTTCCCAGATAGCATTGTGGGTTGTGGTGCCGGGCGTAGCAGCTTCAAAGAACCATCGGAAGACAGGAAATTGGCAGGGCGCAGGGAAGAACGGAGTTCGAACACAGTTCGTATTGCGCGGCCCTTCCTCTTCCTTGCGTTGCTCCTGCGCCTGACGCTGCGCTTCTTTGAGTTCGGCTTCGGCGAGCTTGCGAGTTCTTTCCCAGGCGGCCCCGGCTTCGGCCTTGGCTTCATCTTCGCTTTTTCCTGCCGCTATGGCGGAGGCGTGGGCGTCTTTCTTGGCCCGGTCGGCCTTTTTCGCTGATTCGCGTGCGTAGGCGGCAGAGAATGCTGCGTTGGCTGCGGAGTCCTCCGCGGCTTCGGCGTCCGCGTCGGCGCGGTTGGCGGCGGCTCGTGCGGTGGCGGCGGAGGTGGCTGCTTCGGCGGCGCTGGATTCGGCGGCGTTGGCGGAGGCGTTGGCGTCGTTCGCGTGGCCTTGGGCCTGGCGGGCCGATTCCTGTGCCTGGTCGGAGGCTTCTGTAGCGTCCTTGGTGGCGTTGATGGCCTTGGCGGCGGCTTCAGCTGCGCGCCAGGCGTCCTCATGCGCCTTGGCCGCGATCATCGCTCCTTCGGCCAGGAGGCCTTGGAGGTGTCGCTGGTGGGTCGTGGCGAGGTCGTCCTTGCGCTGGGCCATGTACTGGCCCACGGTGACGAACTCATGGATGACCTCGGCGGGTCCGGCCAGCGCGATCGTGGCGGCCGACTTGAGTTCGGGGCCGCCCTCGGTGGCTAGCCGAGCGGTGAGGATCCGCTCGTCCTGGAGCCGCTTCCCGTACTGGCCGGCCTGCAGGAACTCGGCGAGCGCCTTGGGAGTTCCCGTCTTGAGCGCGGCCTCTGCGGCTTCACTGACATAGGTGCCGCCGGTGGTCGCCAGATGTGCGACTTCGATCCGCCTGTCGATGCTTCCGGCTTCGTACTGGCCGGTGATGTAGAAGGCTTCGATCTGCTCCGGGCTGCCGGCGAGTGCTGCGGTGGCGGCGGTGCGGACGGCTTCGGTCGGGCTCTGGGTGCTGAGGTCGACGACCCGCTGGCGGATGTCGTGCTGGTCGGCTTCCTTCCACCGGGTGCGCAGGTAGTCCAGTACGTCTTGGTCGGTGCCAGAGAGTGCGCGGGCGGCGGCTTCCTGCTGCCAGGGGCCAAGCATCTTCATGGCCTGCACGGCAAGCTGACGGCCCCTGGCCGCAGTGGCCTGGACGTCGACGTCGGGCTGGGCGGCTTCCTGGGCCAGGCCCGCTGCAGTGGTCTGCAGAGACCGAGCTTCAGCGGCGGCAGAGGCAGACTGCTTGATCGCGGCCTCGGACGTTGCCTTCATCGAGCGGGCCTGCTCGATCGCCGCATCGGTGCGGGTATCGAGCTCCGCTGCCTCAGCCTCCCGCGCCAAGGCATAAATCTGCTTGGCTTGACTAACCGCTGTTGACGCGGCCGCGGCCGCGATCTTGGCCTGGTCAGCATTCTTCTTCGCTACGGCAGCGTAGGTCGCCGCATTGCCGGCGTGG
Source organism: Streptomyces sp. McG3 (assembly GCF_018619185.1). Classification (GTDB taxonomy): domain Bacteria; phylum Actinomycetota; class Actinomycetes; order Streptomycetales; family Streptomycetaceae; genus Streptomyces. The sequence continues at coordinate 3,278 of NZ_JAAXYC010000003.1, forward strand.
TCAGCCGCGTCGTCCGCGAAGTCCGCGGCCTTACGCGCGTGACCCGCAGCGTTGTTGGCGGCGTCGCGAGCACCGAAAGCGGCCTCCTTCGACCGGGTGGCCAGCTTGGCAGCCCGGTCCGCAGCCCGGTCGGCTGCATCAGCGTGACGGTGTGCTTCAGCCGCGGCGTTCCTTGCCTCGTTCGAGTGCGCGCCTGCGGCGTCAGCAGCGTTGTTCGCTCTTATCGCGGAGTCAGCCGCCGCGCGGGCGTTGGCAGCAGCACCCTTGGCGTTGGCCGACGCCACTCCAGCGGCCTCCGAGGCCCTTCCGGCCAGCTCGGCCGCGCGCCCCGATTCCTCCGCTGCGTCCGCAGCCTTGCGTGCGGTGGTGGCAGCCTTTCTCGCCTCGTCAGCGTCCTGCTCGTTCTTGCCGGCGGCGATGGCACTCTTGTGTGCCTCGTTTGCGGCAGTTGCGGCTCTGTTGGCGGCCGAGGCGGTCTGCGCGGCGGCGAGCGCGGCTCGCCGGGAGGCCGCATTGGCGGCGTCCGCTGCCCCAATGGCGACCTGGGCCGACTCGGCTGCGGCCTTGGCGGCGTCTGCGGCCTGCCGGGCCTTGACCGCAGCGAGCTTGGCGTCGTCCTTGGCTCCTTCGGCCTCCACGGCCGCGTTCAACGCAGCCTGCATGGCGAGCTCTGAAGCCTTGACCGACTTCTTGGAGGCTTCCTCTGCCCGCTTGGTAGCGTCCGCAGCCTGCTTACCGGACTGCTTGGCCTGCTTGAGCAGCTCCTCGATCTTGGTCTGCTCCAAGTCTCGGGCACGGGCGGTGAACTGCCCGATGTCCAGGAACTCCGCGATGTCCTCCGGCGTGCCGCGCAGGGCGACTTTCGCAGCCGTCTTCACGTTCGCGGTGCCATTGCTGGCCAGGTAGGCCGTTTCGATCCGGTTGTCGGTGCGCAGAGCGGTGTACTGGCCCTGGCTCAGGAAGAGTTCGCGGTCTTCGGCTGAGCCCTTGAGGGCTGTTTCGCCAGCCTCACGTACGTAGGTTCCCCCCAGCGTTGTCAGCCTGGCAGTTTCAATCCTGTTGTCCTGGTCCTGCGGTTCCTGATAACCGAAGAGGAGGAACTCTTCCAATTCGGCTGGCGTCGTCTGCAGGGCCGCGACTGCGGCGTCGCGGACGTACGGGCCACTGGTCATCGCCAACCGCGAGGTTTCGATGCGGTTGTCAATGTTCTGGATGGACTCGGCGTTCTGGAGAAACTGCTGAATGCCCTCCTCGCCACCTAGCAGCGCCTGCTCGGCGGCTTCTCGCAGGCCAGTGCCGCCTGTTTTCCAGTAGGTGACGATGTCTGCGCGTACGCCTTGGGGCGGCACTGTCGGCTCGGTCACCGCTGCTGCTGCGGGTGTGCCCAGCAGTCCCGCCAGCAGGCCGGCAGACACCAGCAAAGGCAGCATTCGTTGCCTATTCATAAATCTTCCCGATGCTCCAGATCCGACGGGTCTGAAAAGTATTCGCCGTTTCACTCGGCAACTCCTTTGGTGAATTAATAATGACCGCCAAGCAGATTTTTCCGCCAAGAATGCGGCCAAGGTTCGCCGCCTATCACTTTCCACCCCAAAGCGATCTAGGCTGCTTGATCTTACACGGCCGCAAGGGATGCAATCCGGGATTCCCGCGAGATCAACTCGGGTCGACACCAAGTCAATGCAGAACAAAACGGCAAAAGGGCATGCACTGTCACGATCAGGTCGATCGTGACATTAGGCAACCATGACACAGACCTTCACCAGCCCCTTGGCCGAGATACGCGCCAGCAAATACCGCTTATCGCGCGCGGAAGCCTCCCTCGCCGAAAAGGTTGTATGAAGAAACGTGAAGATCGTGTGACGTGCATTACTCCTCTTTTACTCGAGGAGCATTCTCGAGCATGGTTTACTTTCCTTCAATATGGCCTGCCGCGCACTCATCGGCGTCATTTTTTCCAGAAGGGGCCACTATGTCCATTATTCGTACTCGTAAATCTCTTCTGCTGTTCATGGCCACAGGGTTGGCTGTTGCCGCGACCACGCTGGGTATCGCTCAAGCTGACTCCAGCAACGACTCGATGCCGACTGCCGCAAGTGACATGCCTTCTGCGGTGGAGGACTACATCCATCCCAACGCAGCCCAGATCGAGGCAGAGACAGGGGCAGTACTCAAGCGCGGCGACGGCCGTCTGGTATTTATGAAATGTGACGGCAGCGAAGACATCCAGATCGAGAGTGCACACGGCCAGAACTTCTTCTGCTTCAGGCTTATCGCAAAGCCCGCTTTCCTCGCACTGGAAATCCCTAAGGCTTACGGAATCTGGACCACCGACGACCCGGTGAAAGCCACTGTCCAGAAGACAGACGGAACGTCCACCGTCATCAACGCCCCGGCAGGCACATTCACAGGCTATGGGGAGTCCGGGGAAGATCGTGAACGCACCACACTAATCGAACTCCGTGTGGCCGGCTGACCCACGACTGGAATCTGCTCGGATAGTCATCACCTACGCGTAGCCGTCTCTGGTCTCATACCGGTGTCGGGTGCTTCTTTCAGTAAGGAATTCTTTGTGTCTCTGAGATCTTCCCGCCGTGTACGGGGAACGGCCCTGTTCGCGGTGGTCGCCGCGGCCGGTGCGTTGACAGTGACCTCCCCCGCCCAGGCCGTAGTAGGTGACGCGGTCGCGAACGGCTCCCACACCTTCACCGCCAAGCTCGACATCGGCGAGGGCGACGCCAAGCGCGCCTGCACCGGTTCGCTGGTCGACGCCCAGTGGATCCTGACGGCGAGCAGTTGCTTCGCGGCCGCCGGCCAGCCCTCGTTCCCGGTACCCGCCGGCGCCCCGGCGCTGAAGACCACCGCGACCATCGGCCGGGCGGACCTGACCGGCACCGCGGGCAAGGTCGTCGAGGTGACCGAGCTGGTCTCCCGTACCGACCGTGACCTGGTGATGGCCAAGCTGGCCCAGCCGGTCACCGGCATCGCCCCGGTCCTCCTCGCGGACTCCGCCCCGGTGGCCGGGGAGAGCCTGCAGGCCCTCGGCTACGGCCGCACCGCGACCTCCTGGGTTCCCGACCGGCTCCACGCCGGCACGTTCGCCGTGAGCGCGACCGGTGCGACGACGGTGGCCGTCACCCGTGACGGCGGCGCGATCTGCAAGGGCGACGCCGGCGGCCCCGCCCTGCGCTCGCAGGGCGGCAAGGTCCTGCTCGCCGCCGTCCACAGCGCCTCCTGGCAAGCCGGGTGCTTCGGCTCCGACGAGACCCGTGGCGACGCCGTGGAGACCCGCACCGACGACGTCGTCGACTGGGTCACCCAGGTCCGCGGACTGCCGAAGGACCCGCAGGTGGCGTCCGGGGACTTCAACGGCGACGGCAAGGAGGACATCGCTGCCTTCTACGACAACGGCACCGGCGCCGACGGCAAGCACCGGTCCTCGGTCTTCGCCTTCTACAGCAACGGCACCGGCTTCGCCGAGCCCAAGAAGGTCTGGGCCAGTACCGGTTCCTTCAGCGGCGCCGCCTCCAAGCTGACCTCGGGCGATTACAACGGGGACGGCAAGGACGACCTCGCCGTCCTCTACAACTCCGGCAAGGCCGCGGACGGCAAGTACGTCACCACCGTGTTCACGTACACCAGCAACGGCACCGGCTTCGCCGCGCCCAAGCAGAGCTGGGTCAGCTCGGGCTCCTTCGACTGGAGCAAGAGCAAGCCGGTCTCGGGTGACTTCAACGGGGACGGCAAGGACGACCTCGCCGTCTTCTACAACGGCGGCCAGGCCGCCGACGGCAAGCACGTCTCCCTCACCTTCACGTTCACCAGCAACGGCACTGCCTTCAACAACCCCACCACCTCCTGGACCAGCTCGGGCTCCTTCGACTGGGACAAGAGCAAGCCGGTCCCGGGTGACTTCAACGGGGACGGCAAGGACGACCTCGCCGTCTTCTACAACGGCGGCCAGGCCGCCGACGGCAAGCACGTCTCCCTCACCTTCACGTTCACCAGCAACGGCACCGCCTTCAACAACCCAACCACCTCCTGGACCAGCACCGGATCCTTCAACTGGGACAAGAGCAAGCCGGTAGCCGGCGACTCCAGCGGGGACGGCAAGGACGACCTCACCGTCCTCTACGACTCCGGGCAGGCCGCGGACGGAAAGCACGTCTCCACGCTCTTCGCCTTCACCAGCACCGGCACCGGCTTCGCCGCACCCAAGCAGACCTGGGTGAGCACCGGCTCCTTCAACTGGAACGTGAGCCTGCCGACCTCCGGCGACTACGACAACGACGGCAAGGACGACCTCGGCGTTCTCTACGAAGGCAGCACCACGGCCGACGGCCGACGTCTCGACTCGCTGTTCACCTTCACCAGCACCGCCACCGGCACCAAGGCGCCGGTGCTCCACTGGTCGGGCAGCGTCGTCTGACCGACCGGTCCCGCACACGCGGGAGGGTGGGCCGGACCTTATGCTTTCCGGGCGCATCAGCTCTCCGAAAGGCATGCCGTGAATTACAGGGTCCAGCCCACCGCCCAGGTCGACGAGACCGCCGAGATCGGGGCCGGCTCCAGTGTCTGGGAGCTGGCGCAGATCCGTGAGGGAGCCAAGCTCGGCGAAGGCTGTGTCATCGGGCGCGGCGCTTACGTCGGCACCGGTGTGCGCATCGGTGACAACGTGAAGCTGCAGAACTACGCGCTCGTGTACGAGCCCGCCGAGCTCGGCGACGGCGTCTTCGTCGGCCCCGCTGTCGTCCTCACGAACGACCACAACCCGCGCTCGGTCGACCCGGACGGCCAGCAGAAGCGCGGCGGCGACTGGGAGGCCGTCGGCGTGAAGGTCGCCGAAGGCGCTTCGCTCGGCGCCCGCTCGGTCTGCGTCGCACCGGTAAGGGTCGGCCGGTGGGCGATGGTCGCGGCCGGCGCCGTAGTCACCAAGGACGTCCCGGACTTCGCCCTCGTGGTCGGCGTGCCGGCCCGGCAGATCGGCTGGGTCGGCCGCAGCGGTGTCCGGCTGGTCGAGCGCGAGGGCGAGCCGGGGGTGTGGGAGTGCCCGCAGAGCGGCTCCCTGTACGAGGAGAAGGACGCGCTCCTCACCGAGCGGACGGTCTGACCCCGTGACCGATCACCACCGTTCCCTCACCGCGGACGTGACGATTCCGACCGAGTGGTCCATACGTCCGTACGGCAGAGGGTGAGGCCCATGGCTGGAGCCGCTGCTCCGCAGGCCGCTGCCGGGCACTCACGGCTCGACTCCCTCACCGGGCTGCGTTTCTGGGCCGCGCTGGCCGTCGTGCTCTACCACCTGTCCCGGCAGGCCGGGCAGCTCCCGTGGATCAGTGACGTCACCTGGTACGGAAGGAGCGGGGTCACCTTCTTCTTCGTCCTGTCGGGCTTCGTACTGGCGTGGACGTATGACGGCAAGGTCGTGCCCGCGGTCGTCTTCCTCTGGCGCCGGTTCGCCAGGATCTGGCCGCTGCTGGCCGTTTCGGTCCTGGCCTCCGTGGCCGTCTGGCATGCGCTGGGCACCGACTTCTCGCTGCGCGGTACCGCCGCGACGCTGGGCCTCGTGAACGCCTGGGTGCCGGATCACGCCTATCTCTCGGGCGGAAACCCCGCTGCCTGGTCGCTCAGCGACGAGGCCTGGTTCTATCTGCTCTTCCCGCTCCTGCTGGCGATGCCCCTGATGCGGAGCGCCCGGGGGCGGATCGTCGTCGCCGTCGTCGTGTGCGCGGCCTCGCTGGGCGCCTGGCTGAGCGGCGCCCTGCTCACGGATCCGCTGGTGCGGGTGTGGGCGCTCGACTACTTCCCGCCGACCCGGACGCTCCAGTTCGTCCTCGGGGTCACCGCCGGGCTCGCGGTGAAACGGGGCTGGCGTCCGGCGGGCGGCCTGCGCGTAGCGGTCCTGGCGGTCCTGGCCTGGCACCTGGCGCTGATCCCGTGGTCCCACGCCGTACCGGACAGCCTCTGGTACAGCCCCTACAGCGCCTCCCAGCTGCTGTCCGCGCCGATCTTCGCGCTGCTGGTCGCGGCCGCGGCGGCCGCCGACGTGGAAGGACGCCGGACCACCCTCGCCGGACCCGTCATGGTCAGGCTCGGGCAGTGGTCCTTCGCCTGGTACCTCTTCCACGAGATCGTGCTGAGAGCCCTGGTCGGCGTGTACGGCAAACCGGTGGGCCGGCTGGAGACGGCCGGCTTCTGGGCCGCCACACTGCTGCTGAGCCTGGCGGTGGCCGCCATTGCTTACCATTGCGTGGAACATCCGCTCGAACGCCTGCTTCGTCGTCGAGGCCCAGGCGGGTCCGCCCGCTCCCGAGCGGTACACGCCGTCACGCAGGAGCCCGGTGCGTACCCGCCGGGCGCGCACACCCTTTCCTCATCCCAACGTCAAGCGACTCAGAAGAAGAGCGTGCAATGAAAGTCATCAGCATCGTCGGTGCTCGCCCCCAGTTGGTGAAACTGGCTCCTGTCGCGGCGGCATTCGCCAAGACCGATCACCAGCACGTCATCGTCCACACCGGACAGCACTACGACGCGGACCTTTCCGACGTCTTCTTCGAAGGTCTCGGCATCCCGGACCCGGATGTGCACCTCGGCGTCGGCTCCGGAAGCCACGGCGTACAGACCGGATCGGTGCTCTCCGCGCTCGATCCGGTCCTGGAAGCGGAGAAGCCCGACTGGGTCCTGGTCTACGGCGACACCAACTCGACCATCGCCGGAGCCCTTTCCGCGGTCAAGCAGCACCTTCCGGTGGCCCATCTCGAAGCGGGCCTGCGGTCCTTCAACCGCCGGATGCCCGAGGAGCACAACCGGGTACTGACCGACCACTGCGCCGATCTGCTGCTCGCGCCGACCGAGGAGGCCGTACGACACCTCGCGTCCGAAGGGCTGTCCGAGCGCACGGAACTGGCCGGCGACGTCATGGTCGACATCTGTCTCCGTATCCGGGACGCCGTGCGCGCCGGTGAGCACGCGGCCCCGGCCCTGCCCGAGGGCATCGACCCCTCGCAGCCGTTCCTGCTGGCCACGCTGCACCGGCCGGACAACACGGACGACCCGGCTCGGCTGTCCGCGATCATCGACGCCCTCGCGGGCCTGCCCGTGCCCGTCGCCCTGCTCGCCCACCCCCGTCTCGTGGCGCGCGCCGAGGCGCATGGCATCGAGCTTGCGAGGGGAGCCGTGCACGTCGGCCGACCGCTGCCGTACGCGGGCCTCATCGCCGCCGTGCTCGCCTCGTCGGGCGTGGTCACCGACTCGGGAGGCCTCCAGAAGGAGGCCTTCCTCCTGGAGCGGATCACCACGACCATCCGCCCCGAGACCGAGTGGGTGGAAACCGTCCACACCGGTTGGAACGTCTTGGTTCCCGACCCGCACGAGATGGATCCGGCCCAGTGGGCTGCCACCGTCTCCCGCCCTGTCCCCACGAGCGACCCCGGTACGCCGTACGGCGACGGGCACGCCGCGGAAAACGTCGTCCGGATCATGGAAGAATGGAAAGGGGGCAGCCGGTCCGCGTGACATGCGCAGCACCGCGTTTGGTGCTAATAGGCATATGTCACCGTGCTAGCGTCACCATTTATGTCAGTGTCTCCCAGGTCCGGGCTGCCCTCGAAAGGCACGCGACCTCATGTGATCTATTTCGCCATCGGTTTCCCGCCGGCTGCAAAAAGCTGCGCCTACCGAATGCGCGAAACCGCGAACCAGTTCATCAACACCGGCTGGGACGTCACCGTCGTCACCATCGCCCAGGACTCGTGGGAACTGGACTCCGGCATCGACCTCACTCTTCTTGAGCAGGTCGATCCGCGCGTGAAAGTCATCGAACTGCCGCTCTCGCGCGAAGACCTGGAGACGGACATCCGTCGCTTCGACGAGGCGCGGGCTCTCAACCCCGCCAAGTGGGTCACGGAGCTGCGCAAGCGCCAGGCCGAGACCTTCCCCGAGGCCAGCTTCGGTGAATGGCGCGAGGCCCTGGAACGGGCCGCGCTGGACATCCACCGGGAGCACCCCGCGGACCTCTTGGTCGCCAGCTGCGTGCCGTACGTGAACCTGGCAGCCGCCTGGAAGCTGTGGGAGGAGGCGCGCGTTCCGTACGCCGTCGACTTCCGCGACGGCTGGTCCATCGACGTCATCGACGGCACGGAGGCCTTCTCCCGCGACTCCGAGCTGGGCCGCTGGGAGCAGAAGATCCTGGACCACGCGGTCTCGCTGTGGGTGGTCAACGACCCGATCGCGGAGCACTACCGCGCTCGCTACCCGGACTTCGCCGACCGTGTGCGGGTCGTGCGCAACGGTTACGACGCGGACAGCTCGCCGGGCCATGCCCACAAGCCCGACCTCGACGCGGGTCTCACCTTCGGCTACCTCGGCACGGTGAACTTCACGGCCACGCACCTCGAAACGGTGCTGGACGCCTGGCGCGCGGCGCGCGAGCGGGAACCGATGCTCGCCAACGCCCGCTTCGAGGTCCGCGGCCACATCGGCAACGGCGCCGGCCGCGGGGCCACGCGGCACGCCGAGATACTGAAGGAGGCGGAGGCGGACGGAGTCCATTTCGGCGGACCCGCTTCCAAGGCCGAGGTCGCCGAGATCTATGCGCGCTGGGACGCCATGGTCCTCATTCTCATCGGAGGCCGCTTCGTCACCTCCGGCAAGGTCTACGAGTACATGGCCACGGGACTGCCGATCGTCTCCGCGCACGTCGTGGAGCACGACGCCTCGAACGTGCTGCGGGGCCACCCGCTCTGGACGGGAGCCGTGGGCCTCGACGTCGAGGCCATGACCGACGCGTTCGTCCGCGCCGCGCACCTGGCGGTCGACACGAGCGATGAGGCCCACGCAGAGGCCATGGCCCACGCCGACCAGTACACCCGGGAGTCGCTCATGACCGTGGCGGTGCGGGAGCTGGTCGACCGGCTGTCCGCGGACCAGCCCGAGCGCGTCAGCCTCAAGGACGCGTCCACCCTCCCCGAGAAGTCGATCGTCACCGGAGGACCCGCGTCGTGACCGACGTCCTGTTCATCGCCACCAAGAGACCCCAACTGGGCATCTTCGCCGACTCCCTGGTGAAGTTCCGGGACCGGGGCGCCAAGGTGTACCTCGCCGGCACCTTCAAAATGACCTCGGTCGCCGAGGAGCTCACCCGCGCCGAACTGGACGGGGTCCACCAGCTGCCGCGCAATCTCAACAAGCGCAGCTCCGCCATGCGCCGCAAGGCCAAGAAGTCCCCGACGGGCATGCGCGTGTGGATGCAGTCGCAGCGGGACCGCTGGCTGCGGCAGCAGGCCCGAACAGCCCATGTGATCGTGGCTCTGGACCCTGGCGCCGTCTACACCGTCTGGCGGCTCGCCCAGTACAACACCACGGCCGAGGCACACTTCGGTCTCGCTCCGGCGCTCAGGGCCGTCGACCGGATCGCGGGCGGGGCGATCCGTCCCTCGACGCTGCCTCCGGTCGCCGCCGTTGCCCAGGACGTACGACGGTCCATCAGCGGCCTTCCCGCCGCGGTGATGCGGACCGCAACCTCACGCCCGGTCATGCGCTCGACCGTGGGAGCCCGGCTCTGGCGTTCGGCCGTGACCGTACCGGGTATGCCAGGGACGGTCCGGGCGTCGGCCTCGCGCTACGTGGCCGAGGGCATGGAGGAGGCGGGGCGGATCAGCGGTGCGGCCATAGCGCTCAGTTCCGCGGCCGCCAAGATCCCCGATCCCGCGCTCAAGGCACAACTGCTCCACGAGAGCGCGATGACCGAAGTCTCCAAGGGCATCAGCCCGCGTGATCTCGGCAAGGCCGTCGACGCACACCTCGCGCACGCCGACGACCAGTTCGCCAAGGGCCTGCACGAATCCGCGTCGGTGTCCCTGTACCGGGCGCTTTCTCTCGGATTCCACCGTGTCCTGCACATCGACCAGCTGAGCTCTCCGCTGGCGAAGGACGCGGAGGGCTTCGTAGCGCCGTTGCGGAAGTCATCCGCCTACCGTGCGGTCGCACGGCCCCGCGGCAGGAAGACTCCGCCCAAGAGCCCGCCGTCTGACCGGCCGCTGCGACTGCTGGTGACCACCAGCACCAATGCCAACTTCCTGCAACACATCGTCGGCCGGTACGGAGACCACCCCGGGGTCGAACTGCGGTTCCTGGACCTCGCCGCCCAGAAGCCGCTCAAGAAGATCGCCTGGGCCGCGCCCCAGATGCTGGAGGACAGGCTGTCCGACGGCACGTCGGAGTACCAGAGCGATGTGGAGCGGCTGATGCGGCCGCATCTCGACTGGGCGGACACGGTGTTCGTCGACTGGTCGGTGGGGCCGGCAGCCATGCTGACCACGATCGATCCCGGTGACACCCGGATCGTGGTGCGGCTTCACAGCTACGAGGCGTTCACCCGCTGGCCGCACATGACCGACTTCTCCCGGGTGGACGATCTCGTCTTCGTCGCCCCGCATGTCCAGCATCTGGTGACGTCGTTGGTGCCGCAGCTGCGCGAGGCGTCCGCACCTCGGATGCACGTCCTGGACAACGCGATGGACCTCGAAGAGTTCCGTCGCCCGAAGTCCCCCGACGCGCGCTTCAACCTCGGTCTCATCGGGATCAGCCAGGTCGCCAAGGACCCGCGATGGGCCGTGGACGTACTGAAGCGCGTGCGCGAGCACGACGATCGTTACCGGCTCCTCCTGGTCGGCAGCGACATGAACCCGAAGACGAGCAAGGCCACCGCCGACTACCTGACGCTGCTGCAGCGGGAGCTGAAGCCGCTGGAGGCGTCCGGCGCCGTCGTACGGACAGGTCCCACCGACGACGTCCCGGCCGCGCTCACCGACATCGGGGTCATTCTCAGCTCGTCGGTGCGCGAGGGATGCCACGTGGGTCTGATGGAGGGCGCGGCCAGCGCGGCGGTGCCGGTCGTCCGCGACTGGCCCTTCTACGCCGGGAAGCCCCACAGTGCCCGCACCCTCTACCCGGAGGGCTGGGTCGTGGACTCGCCGGAGGAGGCAGCCAAGCGCATCCTCGACGTCACCGCGACCGAGGAGTCCTGGCGCGAAGCCTGCGAACAGGCCTCCGAGCACGCGGTCGGGACATGGGACTGGTCCGTCGTCCAGAAGCGCTTCGACGACCTGTTCCTGGGCTGACCACCGCTCAGCGGAATCGATACGGCGGAGGGCCCGCACCCCATGGGGTGCGGGCCCTCCGCCGTATCCACGCGCGTTGTGCCGGTCAGACAGGCACGCCGGGATGCCGCAGGCGCCACCCCGCCCAGGCCGACTCGACCATGGTGCGTATGCCGTGCCGGGCCGACCAGTCCAGCTCCTCGGCGATGCGGTTCACCGAGGCGACCACCCGGGCCGGGTCACCGGGGCGGCGGGCCCCGGTGACCGGGGGCGGGCCGGTGCGGCCGGTGACGTCGAGGATGATGTCGACCATCTCGGCGACGGAGGCTCCCTCACCCCGGCCGATGTTCAGCACCAGTTCGGCGGAGGGGTCCCGGGCCAGTCGGCGGGCCGCGGCGACGTGTGCGGAGGCGATGTCCTCCACGTGGACGTAGTCACGGACGCAGGTGCCGTCCGGGGTCGGATAGTCGTCGCCGAAGATCCGGGGGGCCTCGTCTGCCTCCAGGCGTTCGAAGACCATCGGGACCAGGTTGGAGACGCCTTCGTCGGCCAGCTCCGCCGAAGCGGCCCCGGCCACGTTGAAGTAGCGCAGTGAGGCCGTGGCCATGGAGTGCGCCCGGCCGGCCGCTGCCACCAGCCACTCGCCCGCCAGTTTGGTCTCGCCGTACGGGCTGAGCGGCAGGCACGGGGTGTCCTCGGTGACCAGGTCGACGTCGGGCATGCCGTAGACCGCCGCCGACGAGGAGAACAGGAAGCGGCGGACACCGGCCTCGGCCGCCGCCTCCAGCAGGGTGCGCAGTCCGTCGACGTTCTCGCGGTAGTAGTACAGCGGTCGTTCGACGGACTCCGCCACCTGCTTCTTGCCCGCGATGTGCACGATGCCGGTCACCGCGTGGTCGGCCAGCACCCGGTCGAGCAGTTCCCGGTCCAGGACCGAGCCCACGACGAGCGGGACGCCTTCGGGAAGGCGTTCCGCGCGCCCGGTGCTGAGGTCGTCGAGGACGACGAGGCGCTCCTCGCCCGCCATCTGCGCGACGACGTGGGATCCGATGTAGCCGGCCCCGCCGGTGATCAGCCAGGTCATCGTCAGCCGCCGATGACGACGCGGCGCACGCCGGCCCAGTTCGCCGGGTCCGTGGTGCGGCGGCCGTCGACCAGCACGCGGACGTCCGGGAGGTCGGCGGCGGCCAGCTCGCGGTACTCGGCGTGGTCTGCCTGGAGGATCGCGGCGGTGACGGCCTGGTGGGCGTCGTGCGGGACGAGGCCGAGGGCGGTCAGCTCCTCGGGGGTGTACATCGGGTCCGAGACGAACGGCACCGCGCCCCGCGCCTTCAGGGCCTCGACGACGCCGAAGACGCCGGAGAACGCGGTCTCCTTGACGCCGCCGCGGTAGGCCGCGCCGAGCACCAGGACCCCGACGCCGTCCAGGTCGCCGTAGGCGGCGGCCAGCAGGTCGACGGCGTACGCGGGCATCGCGGCGTTGGCCTCGCGGGCCGAGCGCACGACGGTCGCCTCCGGGTCGTTCCACAGGTACATCCGCGGGTAGATCGGGATGCAGTGGCCGCCGACGGCGATGCCGGGCTGGTGGATGTGGCTGTAGGGCTGGCTGTTGCAGGCCTCGATGACCTTCTTGACGTCGATGCCGTTCTGGCCGGCGAACCGGGCGAACTGGTTGGCCAGGCCGATGTTGACGTCGCGGTAGGTGGTCTCGGCGAGCTTCGCCAGCTCGGAGGCCTCCGCCGTGCCGAGGTCCCAGACGCCGTTGGGGCGGGGCAGGTCCTCGCGCTCGTCGAAGTCGAGGACGGCCTCGTAGAACGCGACGCCGCGCTCGGCGGACGCCTCGTCGATGCCGCCGACGAGCTTGGGGTAGCGGCGCAGGTCGGCGAAGACCCGGCCGGTGAGCACCCGCTCCGGGGAGAAGACCAGGTGGAAGTCCTCGCCGGGGGTCAGGCCCGAGCCCTCGGCCAGCATCGGCGCCCAGCGGGTACGGGTGGTGCCGACCGGCAGCGTGGTCTCGTAGCTGACCAGGGTGCCGGGCTTCAGGCCCGCGGCGATGGCCTTGGTGGCGGAGTCCATCCAGCCGAAGTCGGGGGTGCCCTCGGCGTCCACGAAGAGCGGGACGACGACCACGACGGCGTCGGACGCGGCGACCGCTGCCGTGGTGTCCGTCGTGGCGGAGAGCAGACCGGCGCCGACGGTCTCCTTGAGCTTGAGGTCGAGGTCGTGCTCACCGGGGAACGGCTCGGTGGCCGCGTTGACGAGTTCGACGACCTTCTCGTTGACGTCCGCGCCGATGACCTTGTGGCCCTTGGCGGCGAACTGCACGGCGAGCGGAAGTCCGATCTTGCCGAGCGCGACTACACAGATATTCATCGGGTTACTTCCTCTTCGACCTGGACAGCGTGCGGCGCAGCCGTGCGCCCACGCCGGACTTCGGTTCCCGCAGGGGGGCCGTCGTGATCACGAGCCGCCCCTTCGTGTTGGTGTTCGCCGCCACCCGGTGGGGGTCGGTGCTCCCCCACCGGCGCGCCAGCGGCATCGGCTGCCCCTCGGTGCGGATGGGAATCTCGTACGTCGAGCCCGCCACGTCCACGTAGAGGCGGGCGCCCCTCTTGGTGGGTGTGAGCGCCAGCGGGATACGGGCGGTCAGCAGGGTGCCGCCGTCCTTCGCCGCTTCGGCGGTGAGCGTGCCGCCGCGCTCCGGGCGCTGGGCGTCCGCGGGCAGCTTGCGCGCGCCGGGCTTGTCCGCGCTCTGCGGCATGGCGCCCTGGGCGAGGGCGACGACGGCCGATGAGGTGTCGCCGGTGATGCCGGCGCGCAGCCGTACGACGCAGGCGAAGTCCGTGCCCTCCTGCTCCCAGTCGGCCGACTCCAGTCGTGTGCCGGCGGAGAGGCGGCCGGCCACCGACTCGCCGAGCACCTCGTAGTACCGCTCGTCGAGGCCGACGGCCGCGTCGCGGAATCCGGGGTAGGAGGCGAAGGCCCGGTCGCCCTCCAGCAGGAAGGGCGGTGCTCCGTGCTCGGTCTCCTGCGCGATGGCGCGGGTGAGCTCGTCGACGGCGCCGCTCCGGGCGAGGCCGAAGCGCACCCGGCGCTTGACCCCGGTGCCGTCGCGCAGGCCGTCGGTGAAGTAGGCGTCCACCAGGGCGCCGACGCCTTCGCACACCTGGCGGCGGGTGCCGGCGTCGAGCGTGGGGAAGTCCTTCTGCAGGAGCTTGGTCAGCTCCCAGTCGAAATGCCGCTTGAACACGGCGTCACGCCGGGGGCCGGCGGGGATCAGGGCGGCCGTGTGCTCCATGATCCGCTGGACGCAGCGCAGCCGGGCCAGGTGGTTCGCCCGGTAGGTGATGTTGCTCGCGTCGCCGCGCTTGACCGCGTAGTAGCAGGTGTAGTCGGAGATCACGGAGATCTTCCGGGCCCGGACACACGCCTCGATGGTGAACGGCTGGTCGCTGCCGACCGGCATGTCCTCGGGGAAGCGGAGCCCGTGCTTCTCGACCAGTTCCCGGCGGAAGAGCTTGGTGTTGGCCAGGGTGTAGGGCAGCTCGGAGTCGTCGAGGGTGACGTCGCGGTTGCCCGTGTACAGCTTCTGGTGGACGTACCGCCCGTTCGTGCCGACCATCTTGCCGACGACCACGTCGGACTCGTTGGCGTCGGCGCAGGCGACCATCCGCTCCAGCGCCTCTTCGCCGAGGTGGTCGTCCGATCCGATGAAGTACACGAAGCGACCGGTCGCCAGGTCGAGGGCGCGGTTGCTCGGAGCGGCCGGGCCGCCCGAGTTGGGCTGGTGGACGACGGTGAAGACGTCCGGGTACCGCTGTGCGTAGCGGTCGAGTTCCTTGCCGCTGTCGTCGGTCGAACCGTCGTCGACCGCCACGACCTGGAGCCGCTCGTGACCGATGCTCTGGCCCACCAGCGAGTCGAGGCACTCGGTGAGGTAGGGCATCGTGTTGTAGACGGCCACGACCACGGTGACATCGGGTGTGGTCACCTGCTGGGCTCCTGCTCCTGGTCCGCCGGGATCAGCACCGTGGTACCGCTGGTGGCGGATTCCAGCACGGAGGCGGCCACCTCGACCGTACGGAGCCCCTGGCGCAGGGTGCAGATGTCGGCCGGCTTGCCCTGGACGGCGTCGCGGAAGAGCTCGTGCTCGACGAGCAGCGGCTCGCGCTTGGGGATGGCGTAACGGATCATGTCGCCCTCGGAGACCCCGCGGAAGGCGCGCAGCGCCTCCCACTCGGTGGTGACGGCGGCGTTGGAGTGGAAGGTGAGGTCGGCGGTGAGGGTGTCGGCGATGAAGCAGCCGCGCTCGCCGGTGACCGAGGTGAAGCGTTCCTTGAGCGGGCTCAGCCAGTTGACCAGGTGGTTGACCATCGTGCCGTCGGACAGCTGGCCCACGGCGGAGACCATGTCCTCGTGCGGGCGCCCGGACTTGGAGACGGTGTGGGCGGCGATCGAGGTGTACGTCCGGCCGGTGACCCAGCCCGTGAGGTCGATGTCGTGGGTGGCCAGGTCCTTGACCACGCCGACGTCGGCGATCCGGTGCGGGAACGGGCCCTGGCGGCGCGTGACCACCTGGTAGACGTCGCCCAGCTCGCCGGCCTCCAGGCGGGCGCGGAGCGAGAGGAGTGCGGGGTTGCAGCGCTCGATGTGGCCGACGCCGGCCACCAGGCCGCGCGACTCGAACGCGTCGACGAGGCGGCGGGCGCCCTCGACGGTGTCGGCGAGCGGCTTCTCGATCAGGGCGCTGACACCGGCGTCGGCGAGCTGGAGGCCGACCTCCTCGTGCAGCGCGGTCGGGCAGGCGACGACCGCGTAGTCGATGCCGAGGGCGATGAGCTCCTCGACGGTGGCGAGGACGCGGGCGCCCTGGGCCCAGCCGTTCTTGTCGCCCATCGGGTCGACGACGCCGACCAGCTCGACGCCCTCCAGGCTCGCGAGGACGCGGGCGTGGTGGCGGCCCATGGAGCCGAGGCCGATGAGTCCGGCCTTCAGTACGGTGCTCACAGGTTCTCCCCCAGGGAGTTCACCGCGGCGACGATCCGCTCCAGGTCGCCCGCGGTGAGCGAGGGGTGGACGGGCAGCGAGACGACCTCGGCGGCGGCCCGCTCGGTCTCGGGCAGGTCCCAGGTGCGGCCGGCCTTCTGGTCCGGCTCCCAGTAGGGCTTGAGCCGGTGGATCGGCGTCGGGTAGTAGACCGCGTTGCCGACGCCAGCCTCGGTGAGCTTCGCCATCGCGGCGTCCCGGTCACCGCTGATCCGCACGGTGTACTGGTGGTAGACGTGCCGGGCACCCTCGGCCACCGGCGGCGTGGTGACGGCCGGGGCGGTGATGTGGGCGTCGAGGTACGCGGCGTTGGCGCGGCGCTGGTCGGTCCATCCCTCCACCTTGCCGAGCTGTACGCGGCCGACGGCGGCGGACACGTCGGTCATCCGCATGTTGGCGCCGACGATCTCGTTGGCGTACCGCTGCTCCATGCCCTGGTTGCGCAGCAGGCGCAGGGTGCGGGCCAGTTCGGCGTCGGCCGTGGTGACCATGCCGCCCTCGAGGGAGTGCATGTTCTTGGTCGGGTAGAAGCTGAAGGTGCCGCCCGCGCCGAACGCTCCGACGGGGGTGCCGTTCAGGGCCGCGGCGTGGGCCTGGCAGGCGTCCTCGACGACGGCGAGCTGGTGCTTGTCGGCGATGGGCATGAGCTTGTCCATCGCGGCGGGGTGGCCGTAGAGGTGCACCGGCATGATCGCGGCGGTGCGGGGGGTGATCGCGGCTTCGACCGCCGCCGGGTCGAGGCCGAAGCTGCCCGGCTCGATGTCGGCGAACACCACGTCGGCGCCGACGAGGCGGACCGCGTTCGCGGAGGCGGCGAAGGAGAAGGAGGGGACGATCACCTCGTCGCCGGGGCCGATGCCCAGGGCCAGCAGCAGCAGGTGAAGGGCCGAGGTCCCCGAGTTGACGGCGACGCAGTGCCGGTCGTCGACCAGGCGGGAGAAGCCCTCCTCGAAGGCCGCGACCTCCGGGCCCTGCACGACGCGACCGCTGCGCAGCACGCGTACGGCGGCCTCGATCTCGTCTTCCCCGATGACCGGGCGGGCAGCAGGAATCGGCTGCTCGTTGATGCTCGTCATGAACGTCCTCCTTGAACACCGCAAGAGCTCGTTACCAGGCAGAGCTCCGGGTGCGGGACGTCTTACCGAGGTCGCGCGTAACCCCACCGGCGCGATGCCGACGCCCTGCCGAGGAATCCGGCCCGGTCGGTATCTTCGCCGGGCCTTGTCACCATCCGTAGTTTCCGTGAAGAACGCTCACACGCGTGGCAACCGCCGTCACATTATCAGGGATTTCTCGGCCCATTTCGGGCTCGTTAACCGGCCCCTGCATCAGTTCTGAAACAAAGCAGGTGTCCCGCCCCGATGTACTCGGAGCGGGACACCTTTAGATGAACAACCGGTTACGGATTCACCATCCGGCCGGCTACTCGCCCTCCACAGAAGGCGCGGAAGCCGTTACGGACGGCGACGACTGCTCAGCCGCGACGGTCTTCTTCGTCGTCTTCTTGGCTGCCGTCTTGGCCGTTGTCTTCTTGGCCGCCGTCTTCTTCGCGACGGTCTTCTTGGCGGCCGCCTTCTTCGCGGGCGCCTTCTTGGCCGCGGCCTTGCGGGCCGTCTTCTTCGCCGGGGCCGGTTCAGCGGATTCGGATTCGGATTCCGCCGTTCCGGATTCCGCCGCCCCCTCGGGGGCCCGGCCGTCGGATTCCGGTGCCTTCGCCTCGGGCGCCGGAGCGACCACGACGATCTCCGTGTCGTCCGAGCCGGTGGGCGAGCCCGCCGGTGCGGTGACCTTGCGGGTCGCCCGGCGCCGGGCGCGCGGCGGGGCGGCCACGGAGGTCTCGGCCTCGGGGGCCTTCTCCTCCGGAGCCTCGGGGGCCGGCGTCTCGACGGCGGGCGCCTCGACGACCGGGTCCTCGACCGCGACCGGGTCCGCGGCGGGCTCGGCCTGCCGGACCGGCTCCGCGGCCTCGGCCTGCTTCGGCGAACCCGCCGGGGCGGTCGCCTTACGGGTGGCCCGACGGCGCGGGCGCCCCTGTGGCGCGGCCTCGACCGGAGCCTCGGGGACCTCGGCGGTCTCCGGGGCCTCCACAGCAGCAGCCTCGGCGGGCGTGTCGCGAACCGGCTCGGGCCGGGCCTCGGCGACGGGTGCCTCGACCGCCGGGGCGGGCGCCTCGGCCCTCGGGGCGCCGGCCGGGGCCGACGCCTTGCGGGAGGCCCGACGGCGGCCACGGCCGCGCGTGGCGGCGGCCTCGGCCTCGGCGGGGCTGCTGTAGAACTCCTCGTCGGCGGTGGCCTCGGGCTCGACGGCCACCGGGGCGGCGACCTCCGCGGCCAGCTCGGCCTCGGTCTCGGCGGGCTCGGCCGCGTGCTCGTCGTGACCGTGGTCGTGGTCGTGACCGTGCTCGTGGTCCTGGCCCGCGCCGCCGCGGCCGCGCTTCTTGGACTTCTTGCCGCCACCACCGCCGCCGACGGACGTCGGCTGCTCCATGTGGACGATGACGCCACGCCCGTTGCAGTGGACGCAGGTCTCGGAGAAGGACTCCAGCAGACCCTGGCCCACCCGCTTGCGGGTCATCTGGACCAGGCCCAGCGAGGTGACCTCGGCGACCTGGTGCTTGGTGCGGTCACGGCCCAGGCACTCCAGGAGCCGCCGCAGCACCAGGTCCCGGTTGGACTCCAGCACCATGTCGATGAAGTCGACGACGACGATGCCGCCGAGGTCGCGCAGCCGCAGCTGGCGCACGATCTCCTCGGCCGCCTCCAGGTTGTTCCTGGTGACGGTCTCCTCCAGGTTGCCGCCCTGGCCGGTGAACTTGCCGGTGTTGACGTCGACGACGATCATCGCCTCGGTCTTGTCGATCACCAGCGAACCGCCACTGGGCAGGTAGACCTTGCGGTCCAGCGCCTTCATCAGCTGCTCGTCGATGCGGTACGTCGCGAAGACGTCGACCTCGGACGTCCAGCGGGAGAGCCGCTCGGTGAGGTCGGGCGCGACGTGCGAGACGTAACCGTGGATGGTCTCCCACGCCTCGTCGCCGCTGACGATGACCTTGGAGAAGTCCTCGTTGAAGATGTCGCGGACGACCCGGACGGTCATGTCCGGCTCGCCGTAGAGCAGCGTCGGCGCGTTGGAGCCGCTGGTGCCCTTCGCCTTCTTCTGGATGTCCTCCCACTGCCCCTGGAGCCGCTCGACGTCACGGCGCAGTTCGTCCTCGCTCGCGCCCTCGGCGGCGGTGCGCACGATGACGCCCGCGTCCTCGGGGACGATCTTCTTGAGGATGGTCTTGAGGCGGGAGCGCTCGGTGTCGGGCAGCTTGCGGCTGATCCCGGTCATCGAGCCCTCGGGCACGTAGACGAGGTAGCGGCCGGGCAGCGAGACCTGGCTGGTCAGACGCGCGCCCTTGTGGCCGATCGGGTCCTTGGTCACCTGGACCAGGACCGACTGGCCGGACTTGAGCGCGGTCTCGATGCGGCGCGGCCCGTGGGCCATGCCGAGCGCCTCGAAGTTGACCTCACCGGCGTACAGGACGGCGTTGCGGCCCTTGCCGATGTCGACGAAGGCGGCCTCCATGGACGGCAGCACGTTCTGGACCTTGCCCAGGTAGACGTTGCCGACGTAGCTGGTGGCCTGCTCCTTGTTGACGTAGTGCTCGACGAGCACGTCGTCCTCGAGAACGCCGATCTGGGTGCGCTCGCCGCTCTGGCGGACGACCATCACGCGCTCGACGGCCTCGCGGCGGGCGAGGAACTCCGCCTCGGTGATGATCGGGACCCGGCGGCGGCCCTGCTCGCGGCCCTCGCGACGGCGCTGCTTCTTGGCCTCCATACGGGTCGAGCCCTTGATGGACTGAACCTCGTCGAAACCGGTGCCCGGCTCGCGCTCCTCCTTCTTGCGGGGCTCGCGGACCTTGACGACCGTACGCTCCGGGTCGTCGGTGGTGCCGTGCTCGGCCTCGCCGGCGGCATCACCGCTGCGGCGACGGCGGCGACGGCGACGGCGGCTGCTGCTCGACCCGGAGGCCGAGGAGTCGTCGTCCTCGTCGTGCTCGTCGGCGGCGTCCGAGGCCTGGCCCCGGCCGCGGTCGTGCTCGTCCTCGGAGCGGGGCTCCTCGGCGCGGGACGGCGCGGGCGCGGCCTCATCGGCGGGCTGCTGCTCGTCGTCCGTGTCGTTGGCCTCGCCACGACGGCGGCGACGGCCGCCGCGACGGCGACGGCGCGAGGGGCGGTCGCCGTACTCGTCGGTGTCCTCGCCCTCGTGCTCGTCCGTCTCGGTCTCGGCCTCGGGGGCCTCGTCGGCGGGCGCTTCCACGGGAGCGGCGGGCTCGGCGGCCTGCTCGGTCGCGTCGGCCTCGCCACGGCGGCGGCGACGGCGGCGCGAGCCGCCCTGCGGCGCGGCCTCGGCGGGCGGAGCGCTCTGCTCGGCCTCGGCGGTCTGCTGCTCCTCGACCTCGTCGGCCTCGTCGGGCGCCGAGGGGGAACCGGCCGCGGCAGCGGCGGCGGCCGCGGTCTCGGGGGTCTGGAACATCGGCTCGGCGAAGACCGGGGCCTGGAAGACGGCGACGGCGGGGCGCGTCGCGCGACGGCCCTTGCGGGTCGGCTCGTCCGTCTTGGCGGTGAATTCGGGGCGACCGGCGGCGGCGGTGGCCCGGCGGCGCTGGCGTCCGCGCGGGGCGGCCTCCTCGACCTCCTCCACCTCGGCGGCGAGCTCCTCGGCGACGGCGGCGGGCAGGCTCTCGCCGGACTCGACGGCCTCCGCGGGCGTCTCGACGGGCTCGGCGGCCGACTGCGGCGTACCGGCGGGCGCGGACGCCTTGCGGGACGCGCGGCGGCGGGCGCGCGGGGCCGGGGTCTCCTCCACGGCCTCCGCCTCGGCCGCGGGGGCCTCGGCGGCGACGGGCGTCGGCTCGGTCACCGTCGCGGCGACGGGCGCGGCGGCTCCCGGCGTACCGGCCGGGGCCGAAGCACGGCGGCGGGTACGGCCGCGAGGGGCCTCGGCGGGCTCCGGCTCGACGACGGCAGCGGTGGCCTCGACCACGGCGGTGGGCTCGGCGGCGACGGCCGGCTCGACCACGACGGCGGCCTCGGCCGCTGCCGGGGCGCCCGCGGGGGCGGTGGCCTTGCGGGAGGCGCGACGGCGGCGGGGCGCCGGGGGCTCCTCGACGACCTCGACGACGGCCTCGGCCTCTTCCTCGGGCTCGGCCTCCTCGGCCGGGGTCTCGACGACCGGGGCCACGGTCTCGGCGGCCTCCGGAGCACCGGCCGGGGCGGTCGCCTTGCGGACCGCGCGGCGGCGGGTGCGCGGCGCGGTCGTAGAGCGCCTCGCCCACCGGGTCCTGTGCGGCCAGGTCCTGTGCCCGGTAGGGGTCGTCCTCGTAGGCGTGCTGGAGGTACGGATCCGGCGGCACGGAGCCGTCCTGGCCCGCGTCCGGAGGAACAGGAGGCCCGCCCGGAGACGCTGCTCCGCCCGCGCCCTGCCCGCGGTCACCGTCGTACGGCGCGTTCATCGAAACCCCTACCTCATCGTCCCCGGCCGACCGGCCACGACAGACATCGCTCAACGGTCCACTTTCTCACCCGTTCCCGACGGGGCCCCGCTTTCCGGACCGGTGTCCGGAGTCGGGTCACTCGGCTGCTCGGGTCCGTCGCCGTTGCCGTCCACCGTGTCGCTTGCCACGGCGCGCTTGCGGTGGCTGTACATCCTGATACCCGCGAGCACCAGGAGCAGCAGACCGCCGGCGATGACGAGCAGCACGGTGGGCGTCACCTCGGAGACCTTCACGGTGAAGGTCATCTCCTCGCCGTACTGGGTGCCGTCCTCCGTGTACAGCCGGGCGGTCACCTGGGCGCGGCCGTTGGCGCTGGTCGCCGTGTCGAACTTCACCGACTGGCTGTGGCCGCCCGCGATGCTGACCGGCAGTTCGGCCATGCTCCCGTCGTCGTTGAACTTGAGCCGGATGTTGTCCGAGGTCAGCTGGAGAACCAGCCGGTCCACGCCCTGCACCAGCTTGTTCTGCACGGTGACCGGGATGGTCGCGCTGCGCCCGGAGAGGGTGACGTCGGACTTCTCGATGAGCTGCACCTCGGAGGTGAGGCTCCGCAGGTAGTCGCGGACCGCGTCCCGGTACTGCTGCGCCTCCAGGGACCGGCCGCGCCAGGACGTCGACATCGAGCGGTTCACGGCGTTGCCGAAGGGCGTCACCACCCGCTCGGGCTGCGTCAGGATCGTCTCGAAGCTGTCGAGCGAGCCCTGGGTGGTGCGGATGTCCTGGAACGCCTGCGTGGGCAGTTCCTGGGCCCGGAGCTTCTTGGGGTACGCGGAGGCCCGGGGGACCTTGGTGGTGGCCCTCGGGTCGGGCTTCACCTCGGCGGCGGCGACCAGGTCCAGGGGCTGTGTCCAGCGGTTGCCCGCCAGGCCCTCCAGCGCGCGGGCCATCGTCTGGGCCTGTGCGGCGGTGGGCATCCGCGGGGGGGCGACCACGATGCTGCGCTCGTTGTCCGGCGCCTGCTCGGTCAGTGCGAGGGTCTGGGCGAGGAACTTCTGGACCGCGCGGGTGGAGGAGCCCGCCTTCGACATGTCGCCGTCGAACAAGGTCGACAGCCGGGCGTCCGCGACGAGCGCGGTGGTGCCCCCGCCGATCGGCCGCGCCGCGGTCGGCGTGTAGGGAAGTTCCCTGGTCTCCCGGAAGCTGTCGCTGCGGGCGATCACGTTGTGGGCCCCCGCCGAGGTCGCCACATCGACGATGGACGAGTCCACGGCGCCGTTCACGGGCCAGGCGAAGTCGGTGGACGGCTTCACATGGAGGATGGTCTCCACGGTGGTCGCGGCCACGGCGGAGGCGTTCTGCAGATGGCTGAGCGTTCCGGAGACGTTCTTGCCGCGGTGCGCGATGGAGGCCAGATCGGGGTCGGCGAAGGGCAGCGCGATCACCTTGCCGTCCTCGACCACCTTCTCCAGCGCGCTGAGCCACTGCTTGGCGACGGCCTGGTTCTTGCCCGGGACGGTCGTGTCACCCGACTCGACCTCGTACTTCCCGGCCATCGCCGCGACGCTCGCCAGGAGGTCCGGGTCGACGACCCAGGTCACGGGGAGCCGGCTGCCCAGGGACACCAGCTGCTCCAGCCGGCCACCGGGCGCCAGCTCCTTGGCCAGGTCGTCGTTGGTGAACACGGGGGTCTGCTGTTCGTCCGAGCGGGTCTCCGCCGTGACGTGGGGGGACGCGATCAGCGGCCAGAGGAAGGTGAGCTTCGTCCTGCTGTCGCTCGCCTCGGGCTGCCAGGGCAGGAACGAGCGCTCGATGCCCAGCACCTGCTCGTAGGGGGTGGTGGTGGTACGGCCGGAGACCGAGACGCCGAGCTGGTAGACGCCCGGGTCGTCCATGCCGAGCTTGTCGACGGGCACGGTGAGCGTGAAGTCCTGGCTGATCCCCTTGGCGAGCTTGGGGAACTTCACCGTGTACTTGTCCCCGACGGTGACCGGGTCGACGCCGGGAACGTAAGCGGAGCGCTTCGCGGCGTCGTCGACCTCTCCGCGGCCGGAGAGCCGGGGCCCGACCCGGAGATCGACCTCGGCGCTGCTGATCGTCTCCTTGCCCTTGTTGGTGAGCGTTCCGGAGACGGTCAGGGTGTCGTCCTCCGTCGGAACGCTCGGGGAGAGCGTGTTCAGGGACACATCGACCGTACGGGAGCCGGTGGGGGCCTTGGCGGGCTCGGCGGCCGGGGCGGCACCGGCCGCCGGAACGGCCAGGAGACCGGCCAGCAGCGGTGCTCCGAGCACCGCCGAGGCCGTGCGCCGGAGCCACCGGCGGGCAGGAGAGGGACGAGTCCCCTGGAAGTCTGCCGCCTCGGCCACGCGCCTACCCGTCCCTCGTCGTCATCAGATGCTGTCGATCGTTCGGTCCTGCGTCCCCGCATGGTAACGAGGTGCGGCGGGCCGAAGTGCTGGGGTCCATCGCACATGATCGCGGGTATCCCGCAGGGTCCCCGTAAACGATGACGCCGCGGCCGGTCCGTGCACGTACCCTTTTCTGTTGTGCCGAACGCCAACGAAGAGAACGCCAGTGCACTGAGCCAGGTGCAGCACCGCGCGGTGAGTGAGCTGCTGCGGGTGTCCCCGGTCGCCGACGACCTCGCCCGTCGATTCCAGGAGGCCGGATTCGGCCTCGCGCTGGTCGGCGGCTCGGTCCGCGACGCACTGCTGGGCAGGCTCGGGAACGACTTGGACTTCACCACCGATGCCCGCCCCGAGGACGTGCTCAAGATCGTCCGCCCCTGGGCCGACTCGGTGTGGGAGGTCGGGATCGCCTTCGGCACCGTCGGTTCCCAGAAGGACGGCTATCAGATCGAGGTCACGACCTACCGGTCCGAGGCCTACGACCGGACCTCGCGCAAGCCGGAGGTCTCCTACGGTGACTCCATCGAGGACGACCTCGTGCGCCGTGACTTCACGGTCAACGCGATGGCCGTGGCTCTGCCGCAGAAGGAGTTCGTCGATCCGTACGGAGGTCTGAAGGACCTTGCCGAGCGGGTGCTGCGCACTCCGGGAACGCCCGAGGCGTCCTTCTCCGACGACCCGCTGCGCATGCTCCGCGCCGCCCGCTTCGCCGCGCAGCTCGACTTCGAGGTCGCCCCTGACGTCGTGACCGCCATGACGGAGATGGCCGCGCGGATCGGCATCGTCTCGGCCGAGCGGGTCCGCGACGAACTGAACAAGTTGCTTCTCTCCCAGCACCCGCGCAAGGGTCTGGGGCTTCTGGTCGATACGGGACTGGCCGAACAGGTGCTGCCCGAGCTTCCCGCGCTGCGCCTGGAGAGTGACGAGCATCACCGTCACAAGGACGTCTACGAGCACTCGCTGACCGTCCTGGAACAGGCCATCGACCTGGAGGAGGACGGACCCGACCTCGTGCTGCGTCTGGCCGCGCTGCTCCATGACATCGGCAAGCCGAGGACCCGCCGCTTCGAGAAGGACGGCAGGGTCTCCTTCCACCACCACGAGGTGGTGGGCGCGAAGATGACGAAGAAGCGCATGACCGAGCTCAAGTACTCCAACGAGCTGGTCAAGGACGTGTCGAAACTGGTGGAGCTGCACCTGCGCTTCCACGGGTACGGGGACGGTGAGTGGACCGACTCCGCCGTGCGCCGGTATGTGCGCGACGCGGGGCCGCTGCTCGAACGCCTCCACAAGCTGACCCGATCGGACTGCACGACCCGGAACAAGCGCAAGGCGAACGCGCTCTCCCGCACCTATGACGGGCTGGAGGAGCGCATCGCCCAGCTGCAGGAGCAGGAGGAGCTCGACTCGATCCGCCCCGATCTGGACGGCAACGAGATCATGCGGATCCTTGAGGTCGGACCCGGTCCCGTGATCGGCAAGGCGTACGGGTTCCTGCTGGAGCTGCGTCTGGAGAACGGGCCCATGGAGCGGGACGCCGCTGTGGCCGCGCTCAAGGAGTGGTGGGCCCGGCAGAACTGACCCCGGCGAGTGATGTTTCACGTGAAACATCAGCCACCGGATGTGGCGAGGGGCGTTGTTTCACGTGAAACAACGCCCCTCGCACATCCATGACCGGCTACCGGTAACCGTCGATCCGTCGCCGGCGGAACATAGTCACCGCGACCACCGCGTACAGCACCGACACGACCACCACGACGGCGACCGATCTGCCGTCCGGCGGGAGCATGAGAGCCGCCACCCCTGCGGCGCTCACGAACGCGACGTTGAAGAGCACGTCGTAGAGCGAGAAGACCCGGCCCCGGAAGGCGTCGTCGACCGAGGTCTGCACCACTGTGTCGGTCGCGATCTTCGACCCCTGGGTCACGACCCCGAGCACGAACGCGGCGATCAGCATCGGGAGAGGGGCGAAGGAGAGGCCCAAGGCGGGTACCAGGACCGCCGCCGCCCCGGCGCAGCCCACGATCCATCCATACCGGCCGAGCTGTCCCACCGCCCATGGGGTGAGGACGGCGGCGACGAAGAATCCCGCACCGGACACCCCTACCGCAAGGCCGAGCAGGGCCAACCCGTCGGACTCGTTGTCCGACCAGGCGTAGCGGCACAGCATGAGCACCGTCACGGTGAGCGCGCCGTAACAGAAGCGGATCACGGTCATCGCGGCCAGGGCCCCGGCCGCGTGTCTCCGCTGCGCCAGATGGTGCAGCCCGGCGACGAGCCCGCGCGCGGTGACGGCCAGAGCGGCCCGCAGTCGCAGGGGGCTCCCGTCGGTATCCGGTCCCAGCAGGGCGCGGGGCAGGCTCAGGGACGCCAGTGCGGAGAGCAGGTAGAGCATCGACCCCAGCAGTACGACCGCCGCATCGGACTCGTCGGCCACCAGCCGTACGACGAAAGCGAGACCGCCTCCCGCGGTGGCCGCCAGGGTGCCCGCGGTGGGAGACAGGGAGTTGGCGACGACGAGGCGATCGGTGTCGACCACCCGGGGCAGGGCGGCGGAGAGGCCGGCCAGCACGAAACGGTTGACGGCGGTGACGCAGAGGGCCGAGGCGTAGAAGAGCCAGTCGGGCACCGAGGCGAGGATCAGCAGGGCCGTGGAGCAGGCCAGGGCGGCCCGCAGGAGGTTCCCGTAGAGAAAGACCTGGCGTCGGGGCCAGCGGTCCAGCAGAACCCCCGCGAAGGGGCCGATCAGGGAGTAGGGCAGGAGGAGCACGGCCATCGCGGAGGCGATGGCGGCGGCCGACGTCTGCTTCTCGGGGGAGAAGACGACGTACGCGGCGAGGGCGACCTGGTAGACGCCGTCGGCGGACTGGGACAACAGCCGCACGGTGAGCAGGCGGCGAAAGTTCCGCAGGCGCAGCAGGGTGCGCAGATCACGCGCGACAGACATGGGAGCAAGCGTCACACACGTCGGGGGTCCGCGGGCGGATTGCCCGGGGACCCCCGACGTGCGGCACGAAGAGGTGAGCGTCTCCGCTCAGCGCTCCGGTGAGACTTCTCGGCCGAGAGGGCCGGTTCAGCTCTCGGTGTCGCCGTTGATGAACTTCTCGACGTTCTCGCGGGCCTCGTCGTCGAAGTACTGCACCGGCGGGCTCTTCATGAAGTAGCTCGAAGCCGAGAGGATCGGGCCACCGATGCCGCGGTCCTTGGCGATCTTCGCCGCACGGACGGCGTCGATGATGACACCGGCCGAGTTCGGGGAGTCCCACACCTCGAGCTTGTACTCCAGGTTCAGCGGTACGTCGCCGAACGCGCGGCCCTCGAGGCGCACGTACGCCCACTTGCGGTCGTCCAGCCAGGCCACGTAGTCCGAGGGGCCGATGTGGACGTTGTCCGCACCGAGCTCACGGTCACGGATCTGCGAGGTGACGGCCTGCGTCTTGGAGATCTTCTTGGACTCCAGGCGCTCACGCTCGAGCATGTTCTTGAAGTCCATGTTGCCGCCGACGTTCAGCTGCATCGTGCGGTCCAGGACGACACCCCGGTCCTCGAAGAGCTTCGCCATCACGCGGTGCGTGATGGTGGCGCCCACCTGGGACTTGATGTCGTCGCCGACGATCGGGACACCGGCCTCGGTGAACTTGTCCGCCCACTCCTTGGTGCCGGCGATGAACACCGGGAGAGCGTTGACGAACGCGACCTTGGCGTCGATGGCGCACTGCGCGTAGAACTTCGCAGCGACCTCGGAGCCGACGGGCAGGTAGCAGACGAGAACGTCGACCTGCTTGTCCTTGAGGATCTGGACGACGTCGACCGGGGCGTCCGCGGACTCCTCGATCGTCTCGCGGTAGTACTTGCCCAGGCCGTCGTGGGTGTGGCCGCGCTGGACGGTAACGCCCGTGTTCGGCACGTCCGCGATCTTGATGGTGTTGTTCTCGCTGGCGCCGATGGCGTCCGCGAGGTCGAGGCCGACCTTCTTCGCGTCGACGTCGAAGGCGGCGACGAACTCGACGTCACTGACGTGGTACTCGCCGAACTGGACGTGCATCAGACCGGGCACCTTGCCGGCCGGATCGGCGTCCTTGTAGTACTCGACGCCCTGCACCAGCGAGGCGGCGCAGTTGCCCACGCCTACGATGGCTACGCGAACCGAACCCATTCCGGTTGCTCCCTGTGTAATCGGTGATTCCGATGAAGTCGCCGCGGAGTGCGATGACTTCACTTGGCGGTGTCGTCGGACGGATCCGGCCGGGTGGTGTCCCGGTGCCGGGGCAGGCCGCCCGTCTCTCCAGGTGTGTCCTGCTGAGCAGAGCCCTCGGGCGAGGATCGTCGCCGATCCCGTCCCGACCGCTCGCTCTCGATGAGCTCGTTCAGCCAGCGCACTTCGCGCTCCACGGACTCCATGCCGTGTCGCTGCAGCTCAAGCGTGTAGTCGTCGAGTCGTTCCCGGGTGCGGGCGAGAGAGGCGCGCATCTTCTCCAGGCGCTCCTCCAGCCGGCTGCGCCGGCCTTCGAGCACCCGCATCCGCACCTCGCGCTCGGTCTGTCCGAAGAAGGCGAAGCGCGCTGCGAAGTGCTCGTCCTCCCAGGCGTCCGGACCGGTGTGCGACAGCAGCTCCTCGAAGTGCTCCTTACCTTCTGCCGTCAGCCGGTAGACGATCTTCGCCCGGCGTCCCGTCAGTGAGGAGGACGCGGCGGTCGGGCGCCCGGCGACCGGTGCGGCGTCCGCCGGATCACCGGCGGGCTCCTCGATCAACCAGCCGCTGGCTACCAGCGTCTTGAGGCAGGGGTAGAGGGTTCCGTAGCTGAACGCACGGAAGATCCCCAGCGAGGTGTTGAGGCGTTTGCGCAGCTCATAGCCGTGCATCGGCGATTCGCGGAGCAGGCCGAGAACAGCGAACTCGAGGATGCCGGAGCGTCTGCTCACCGGTGCCTCCTCCTTCTCCCGCTGCTTCCGACGGCGCGGTCCACCGGAACCACCGGTGTACTTATGCCGCGCTGATGTATCGACTCGATACATCAGCACGATAGATCGCTCCGACCTGTTCGACAAGGGTGACCTTCGTGAACGGCGTCACATCGGCAATTCCCAGGGTTCGACTTGCGTTGTTTGGGGTGAAGTTCGGCCCTAGGCGGGTTTTGAGCGTGCGTAGTCTGTGCGGCATGCAGACCACCGGGAACCGCGAGGCGCTTTCGCGCGTCAGTCATCGCGGACTGCCGGATGTACTGCGGATGAGCCTTCCGCAGTGGCTTGTCCGTAATTCGGGGGGACCGGATCTCAACTGCCGCTTCCAGGCGCTCTCGCCTGCCCGAGGAGTAGTCGTTCCATGAGCGAGCACCGTCGCAAAACGCCTCAGCCACAGGGTGGCGGGCGTGCAGCGGCCAGACGAGCCGCCCAGCAGTCGACCGGACGCCGAGCAGTCCCGTCACGCAGAGCCACGTCGGCGTCACCTTCCGAATCGCCGTCCGAGTCGCACGGCGAGGAGCGCCAGTACGGCAGCCGCGCCGAGGCCCGCCGCGCGGCCCAGAAGGGTGGTCGGCGCCGGGGTGCCGACGCCGGGGGCCACGGCGCGGGCGGCGGTGGCCGGCGCCGCGGTGGCGGCGGTTCCGACGGTCCGGGGGGACGGGGGCGCGACCACGGTGACCCGGGCAAGAAGCGCCTCATCGACTACCCGCGCCACGGCAGGTACGGGTTCCGCCGCTGGGTGCCCTCGTGGAAGCTGGTGTCGGGGCTCTGTCTGGGCTTCCTCGGGGTGCTGATGGGCATCGGGGGCATCTCGTACGCCCTGGTGTCCAAGCCGAACATCAACGAAGCGGCCACGGCGCAGAACAACGTCTACTACTGGGCCGACGGCACGCAGATGGTGGCGACCGGTGGCGCGGTCAACCGCCAGGAGCTGAAGTACGAGCAGATCCCGGAGGAGATGCGCAACGCCGTCATCTCGGCCGAGAACAAGAGCTTCGAGACGGACAAGGGCATCGACCCGGTGGGCATCGGCCGTGCGCTGTTGAACATGGCCACGGGCGGTGAGACCCAGGGCGGCTCGACCATCACCCAGCAGTACGTGAAGAACTCCATGCTCTCCCAGGACCAGACGCTCAAGCGGAAGTTCCAGGAACTCTTCATCACGCTCAAGGTCGCCGGTGAGGACAGCAAGGAAAAGGTGATGGCGGGGTACCTCAACGTCTCGTACTACGGACGTGGGGCCTCGGGGCTGCAGGCGGCCGCCCGCACCTACTACAACAAGGACGCCGACGAACTGAACGCGAGCGAGTGCGCCTTCCTGGCGACTCTGCTCAAGGGCGCGAGCTACTACGACCCCGCCGGCGCCCCCGACATCGACAAGAACAACGCGACCGCGGAGAAGAACACCGAGCGGGCCGAGGACCGTTGGAAGTGGATCCTTGACGAGCAGGTCAAGGACGGGCGCATGACGGCGGAGGAGCGCACCAAGTACACGAAGTTCCCCATGCCGCTGCCGAAGAAGAAGGACGCCAAGCTGGGCGGCCAGACCGGCTACCTGGTGGAGCTTTCCAAGAAGTACTTCCTCGCCAACAACGACCGCGGCATCGACGCCAAGCAGCTCGAACTGGGCGGCTACGAGATCCACACCACCTTCCAGAAGAAGAGGGTGCAGGAGCTCGAAGCAGCGGTGAACAAGGTCTACAAGGCCAAGATCCGGCCCAAGGAGCGCCCCAAGACGGACACGCACGTCGAGTTCGGCGGTGCGTCCGTCGACGCGAAGACCGGCGCCATCATCGCCACGTACGGCGGCCAGAACGCCACCACCCACTTCACGAACAACGCGGACGCCACCGGGGCCCAGGTCGGTTCGACGTGGAAGCCGTTCGTCCTGGCCGCGGCCATGCAGTACGGCGTGCGCGACCCGTCCGGCGGGCCGGAGCAGAGCAACTCCGAGCGCACCCAGGTCTCGCCGGAGAGCATCTACAACGGCGACGACGGCCTGCGGATCAGGGACTACACCGGCAAGATCTGGCTGAACGAGGACGACAAGGAGTGGCGCCAGACCAACGACGGCAACTACGACTACGGCGAGATCGACCTGCGGACGGCCATGGAGAAGTCCGCCAACTCCCCGTTCGTGCAGCTCGGCATGGACGTCGGTACGGACAAGGTCAAGGATGTCGCCGTCGCCTCCGGTCTGAAGGACGACACCTTCATGGCGAACTCCACCGTTCCCTCGTTCTCCATCGGCACCTCGTCGCCCAGCGCCATCCGGATGGCGGGCTCCTACGCCACCTTCGCCACGAGTGGTCAGCAGAACGACACGTACTCGGTGACCGAGGTGAAGCAGGGAGGCGAGGTCGTCTTCCAGCACAGGAAGAAGCCCAAGCGTGCCTTCAGCCCTGTTATCGCCGACAACGTGACGGACGTGCTGAAGAACGTCGTGGAGAACGGAACGGGTGAGCCCGCCCGTCTCGAGGGCCGTGAGGCCGCGGGCAAGACCGGTACGACGGACGGCAACCGGTCCGCCTGGTTCGTCGGGTACACGCCGCAGATCTCGACCGCCATCAGCATGTTCCGGCTCGACGACGACGAAACGAACGAAGAGCGCGAGTTCGAGAAGATGTTCGGCACCGGTGGCGAGGAGAAGATCCACGGAAACTCGTTCCCGGCCTCCATCTGGCACGACTACATGACCGGGGCGATGAAGGGCAAGAAGGCCATCTCCTTCCCGGAACCGAAGGACCTGGGCGATGTCGTGTGGGGCGGTGGCGCGGTCAGCCCCAGCCCGACGCCCAGTCCCACGCCTTCGCCGACGCCCTCCGAGGAGGAGACGACGCCGACGCCGACGCCGACCCAGACCACTCCGAGTCCGACGCCGACGCCGACCAAGACCTGCGGCATCTTCGACCCGAACTGCCAGGAGGCCAACGGCGGGGCGAACGCCGGTGCTGACGGTGGGGGCGACAACGCCGGTGCTGACGGTGGGGGCGACAACGGCGGAGCGGACGGTGGCGCCGACAACGGCGGAGCGGACGGTGGCGCCGACAACGGCGGAGCCCAGGGAGCGAGCGGCAACCCGGGCGGAACCGGCTCCATCTGGGGCAACAGCGGCTAGCCGGAAGCCCCGGCCGGTCCCTCACGGGCCGGTCCGGCACAGCGGCGAGGGCCGCCGTACCCACCCGGGTACGGCGGCCCTCTCGTGTTCCCGGCGGGGGCACGCGGCATCCCGGATCCGTGTCCGTGTCCCCCGGGCGGTCCTTGCCCCGGGCACAGCCCCGTACGGCAGGATGTGCGGCATGCCAAGCCCCAGCGCAGAAGACACGAGCGTGCACCAGGAGCGGCCCGTCGTGCGGCCTACCGATCAGGACGAGGTCGCGGCGGCCGGCAGCGAGCTGTTCGGCGGCCGGGTGGGACGCTGGGCGCGGCTCGGCGACGGCCCGCTCACGCCCGTGCGCGTCGTCGCGCTGGTCATGATCGGGATGTTCGCCCTCGGCATGGTGCAGAAGATCCCCTGTTACGAATGGGCCTGGTTCCGCGGGGCCACCTCGCAGTACACCCACGCCTGCTACTCCGACATTCCGCACCTCTTCATGGGGCGCGGGTTCGCCGACGGTCTCGTGCCGTACTTCGACCGGCTGAGCGGCGATATGCAGTACCTGGAGTACCCCGTGCTGACCGGGGTGTTCATGCAGGTGGCGTCCTGGCTGACGCTGACGCCGGACAGCGACCCCATCCAGCAGCGCGAGCAGATGTACTGGATGGTCAACGCGGGCATGCTGATGATCTGCGCGGTCGTCATCGCCGTGTGCACCGTCCGCACGCACCGCCGTCGCCCCTGGGACGGCCTCCTGGTCGCGCTGGCCCCCGCGTTCGTCCTCACCGCGACCATCAACTGGGACCTGCTGGCCGTCGCCCTGACGGCCGCGGCGATGCTCATGTGGTCCCGGGGCCGGGTGCTCGCGTTCGGCATCCTCATCGGCCTGGCCACGGCCGCCAAGCTCTACCCCGTCCTGTTGCTCGGCCCCCTCCTCGTGCTCTGCTGGCGGGCGGGCAGGTGGCGTGAGTTCGGGACGGCGCTGCTGGGCGCGGGAGCGGCCTGGCTGGTGGTGAATCTGCCGGTGATGCTCTTCGCCCCCGAGGGATGGCGGAAGTTCTACACGTTCAGCCAGGAGCGGCCGATCGACTTCGGTTCGTTCTGGCTGATCATCACCCAGCGCACCGGCAAGCCCATCGACGTGGAGACGGTCAACACCGCGTCGGTCGTCCTGATGGTCGTGTTCTGCGCGGGCATCGCGGGCCTGGCGCTCTCCGCGGCCCGCCGGCCGCGCTTCGCCCAACTGGCGTTCCTGGTGGTGGCCGCGTTCATCCTGACGAACAAGGTCTACTCACCGCAGTACGTGCTCTGGTTGATCCCGCTGGCCGTCCTGGCCCGGCCGCGCTGGCGCGACTTCCTCATCTGGCAGGCCTGCGAGGTCATGTACTTCCTCGGGATCTGGTTCTACCTCGCCTACACCAGCGGCGGGGACAAGCACCAGGGGCTGCCGCAGGAGGGCTACCAGGTCGCGATCGCCCTGCATCTGCTGGGCACGCTGTACCTGTGCGCGCTGATCGTCCGGGACATCCTGCAGCCGGAGAAGGACCCGGTGCGCCGGGACGGGTCGGACGACCCGTCGGGCGGTGTCCTCGACGGGGCTCCGGACGCGTTCGTGCTGGCGCCCGAGGCCCGTCCGTCCGGACACGAGGCCCCGGCGGTCACGGGACCACAGGTGGAGTGGGGCGTCGCGCCCACCCGGGACGGCTGACCGGGGCCCGGCGCGGCCGTTCAGGCCGCGCCCGGGCGGCTCAGCGGTCGACGAGCCGGTCGTACTGCGTGGTGGTGTGGCGCAGATGGGCGACCAGCTCGTCACCGACCCGGGGCTCCTGGGCGTCCGAGGGCACGAACAGGATCGACACCTGCATGTGCGGCGGCTCGGCGAACCACCGCTGCTTGCCCGCCCAGACGAACGGCGACAGGTTGCGGTTGACCGTGGCCAGCCCCGCGCGGGCGACGCCCTTGGCCCGCGGCATCACGCCGTGCAGCGCCTTGGGCGCCTCCAGGCCGACCCCGTGGGACGTACCGCCGGCCACGACGACCAGCCAGCCGTCGGAGGCGGCCTTCTGCTGGCGGTAGCCGAACCGGTCGCCCTTGACGACGGGGGTGACGTCCAGGACGGCCCCCCGGTACTCGGTGGCCTCGTGGTCGCCGAGCCAGAGCCGGGTGCCGATACGGGCGCGGAACCGGGTCTGGGGGAACTGCTGCTGGAGCCGGGCCAGCTCCTCGGCGCGCAGATGGCTGACGAACATGGTGTGCAGCGGCAGCCGGGCCGCGCGCAGCCGGTCCATCCAGCCGATGACCTCCTCGACGGCGTCGGAGCCGTCGGTGCGGTCCAGCGGCAGGTGCAGGGCGAAGCCTTCGAGCCGTACGTCCTCGATCGCCGCGTGCAGCTGCCCGAGCTCCTCCTCCTTGACGCCGTGGCGCTTCATCGAGCTCATGCACTCGATGACGACGCGGGCGCCCACCAGGGCGTGCACCCCGTCGACGGAGGAGACGGACCGGATGACGCGGTCCGGCAGGGGCACGGGCTCCTCACCGCGCCGGAACGGGGTCAGGACGAGCAGGTCGCCGCTGAACCAGTCCTTGATCCGGGCCGCTTCGTAGGTCGTCCCGACGGCGAGGGTGTCGGATCCGAAGCGGATCGTCTCGTCGGCGAGGCGCTCGTGACCAAAGCCGTAGCCGTTGCCCTTGCAGACGGGTACGAGACCGGGGAACTGGTCGATCACGGACTTCTGGTGCGCCCGCCAGCGCGCGGTGTCGACGTAGAGGGAGAGCGCCATGGCCGGCCCGGAACCTTTCTGGTGGCTGCGGTGAATCAGGAACGAACGGTGTGTGCCGAGATGTGTGCGGCCCAATGGGGAGTGAAGCGGATCAGCGGCGCGACATGTAGATGTCGAGCGCCTTGTGGAGCAGCTTGTTGAGCGGGAAGTCCCACTCGCCGACGTACTCGACTGCTTCGCCGCCGGTGCCGACCTTGAACTGGATCAGGCCGAAGAGATGGTCGGTCTCGTCCAGCGAGTCGCTGATCCCGCGCAGGTCGTAGACGGTCGCGCCCATCGCGTAGCTGTCGCGCAGCATGCGCCACTGCATCGCGTTGGACGGCCGGACCTCGCGCCCGATGTTGTCGGAGGCGCCGTAGGAGTACCAGACGTGTCCGCCGACGACCAGCATGGTGGCGGCGGAGAGGTTCACGCCGTTGTGCCGGGCGAAGTAGAGGCGCATCCGGTTGGGGTCCTCGGAGTTGAGGACGGTCCACATGCGCTGGAAGTACGAGAGCGGGCGCGGCCGGAAGTGGTCGCGCACGGCGGTGATCTCGTAGAGCCGCTGCCACTCGGCCAGGTCCTCGTAGCCGCCCTGGACGACCTCGACGCCGGCCTTGTCGGCCTTCTTGATGTTGCGGCGCCACAGCTGGTTGAAGCCCTTGAGGACGTCTTCGAGCGAGCGGTTGGCCAGCGGCACCTGGAAGACGTAGCGGGGCTGGACGTCACCGAATCCGGCGCCGCCGTCCTCGGCCTGCTGCCAGCCCATCTTGCGCAGCCGGTCGGAGACCTCGAAGGCGCGCGGCTCGATGTGCGTGGCCTCGACGTCGCGCAGGCGCTTCACGTCCGGGTCCTGGATGCCGGACTTGATGGCGGCCGAGTCCCAGCGGCGGATGACCACCGGCGGCCCCATCTTCACGGAGAAGGCGCCCTGCTGCTTGAGGTGCGCGAGCATCGGCTGGAGCCAGTCGTCCAGGTTCGGTGCGTGCCAGTTGATGACCGGGCCCTCGGGGAGGTACGCCAGGTAGCGCTTGATCTTGGGCAGCTGGCGGTACAGGACGAGGCCGGCGCCGACGATCTCGCCGTTCTTGTCGAACCAGCCCAGGTTCTCCGAGCGCCATTCGGTCTTCACATCAGCCCACGCCGGGACCTGGCAGTGACTGGCCGAGGGCAGGCTCTGGATGTACGCCAGATGCTGCTCTCGGCTGATGGTCCTCAGGGTCAGGCTCATGCGGGGCGCTCCTCGGCAGGTGTGTCCCCATCGGTCAGGGGCTCCGGCTCTCGCGCCGAAGCCTACTGTGACCGAGGGGCGCCCGGCCTGGCCCCGGGGGCCCGGAACGTACGGCGGACCGGCGCGGGCGCCCGGGCACCCGCGCCGGCCGGTGCTCCGGCCGGTGCTCCGGTCAGGTGATCACGCCGCCGAAGAGACCGCCGTGGGCCATGCCCAGGTAGAAGCCGACCGCGGAGGCGCCGAGGCCCATGATCAGGCCGAACCGCTCCCAGGTGGTCTTCGAGATGTACTGGCCGTAGGCCCCGGTCAGAATCCCGATGAGCCCGGCCCATGAGCTGATCAGGTGCAGATGGTGGAACATCGCCGTGACGAACGCGAGGACGCCGAGCACCCCGGTCACCACCATCAGGACGTCCTGGACGGGGTGCGGTCTGCCGTCCGTCGCGAAGAGTGAACCGGTGGCGCGGCGGCCGGTCGGGGACCGGGAGCCGGCGGGGCGGATGGTCTGTGCCATGGAGTACCTCCTGGCCGGACGGATGGGCGGGTGGATCCAGCGCCACGCGCACCGCTGCGGGTGTAGCGCCTCTCACACCGCATCTGTCTCGATTGTGCCCTCTGAGCTCCTGATTTCAACCGGAAGCCGGTCTACGGGTAGTCTGTACGGTCTGCACCGGTGTCTGCCCAGGCCAGCACGGCGAGCCTTCGCCCGAACCCCGTCTCCGGGATCGTTCGGGAGCGGATTGTCCGTGCTGGGTGTTCTCCTCGGGAACGCCGTTGCAACACGCATCACGACCCTCCTGCCACGGAACGACCGTGGCCGCTGAGTCCAAAGGAGGTGGGTTCCACATGCGTCACTACGAGGTGATGGTCATCCTCGACCCCGATCTCGAGGAGCGAGCAGTCTCCCCGCTGATCGAGAACTTCCTCTCCGTCGTCCGTGAGGGCGACGGAAAGGTGGAGAAGGTCGACACCTGGGGCCGTCGTCGGCTCGCCTACGAGATCAAGAAGAAGCCCGAGGGCATCTACTCGGTCATCGACCTGCAGGCCGAGCCTGCGGTCGTCAAGGAGCTCGACCGCCAGATGAACCTGAACGAGTCGGTCCTCCGGACCAAGGTCCTCCGTCCCGAGATCCACTGAGCTTCTAGCTCAGCGGTTTTCGGGTCCGAGTAGCAGCAAGCAGCCAGAAGCAATCCCCGCCGAGAGGTTCACCCATGGCAGGCGAGACCGTCATCACGGTCGTCGGCAATCTCGTCGACGACCCCGAGCTGCGCTTCACCCCGTCCGGTGCGGCGGTCGCGAAGTTCCGTGTCGCGTCCACTCCCCGCATCTTCGACCGGCAGACCAATGAGTGGAAGGACGGCGAAGGCCTGTTCCTCACCTGCTCGGTCTGGCGTCAGGCGGCGGAGAACGTCGCGGAGTCGCTTCAGCGAGGCATGCGCGTCGTCGTGCAGGGCCGGCTGAAGCAGCGGTCCTACGAGGACCGTGAGGGCGTCAAGCGCACGGTCTACGAGCTGGACGTCGAGGAAGTCGGCCCCAGCCTCAAGAACGCCACGGCCAAGGTCACCAAGACCACCGGTCGCGGTGGTCAGGGCGGCCAGGGTGGATACGGCGGCGGCCAGCAGGGCGGCGGCAACTGGGGCGGCGGTCCCGGTGGCGGTGGCCAGCAGGGCGGCGGCGGTGCACCCGCCGACGACCCGTGGGCGACCGGCGCGCCGGCAGGCGGCCAGGGCGGCGGGGGACAGCAGGGCGGCGGGGGCGGCTGGGGCGGAAGCTCCGGCGGTTCCGGCGGTTCCGGCGGTGCCTCTTCTGGCGGCGGCTACTCGGACGAGCCTCCCTTCTAGGGCTGCTCGTACCCCCACTTCTTGATCACACAGGAGAAACACCATGGCGAAGCCGCCTGTGCGCAAGCCTAAGAAGAAGGTCTGCGCGTTCTGCAAGGACAAGACCCAGTACGTGGACTACAAGGACACGAACATGCTGCGGAAGTTCATTTCCGACCGCGGCAAGATCCGTGCCCGCCGCGTCACCGGCAACTGCACGCAGCACCAGCGTGACGTCGCCACGGCTGTCAAGAACAGCCGTGAGATGGCGCTGCTGCCCTACACGTCCACCGCGCGATAAGGGAAGGGTGACAAGAGCATGAAGATCATCCTCACCCACGAGGTCTCCGGCCTCGGCACCGCCGGCGACGTCGTCGACGTCAAGGACGGGTACGCCCGTAACTACCTGGTTCCGCGTGGCTTCGCCATTCGCTGGACCAAGGGCGGCGAGAAGGACGTGGCGCAGATCCGCCGCGCCCGCAAGATCCACGAGATCGCGACGATCGAGCAGGCCAACGAGATCAAGGCCAAGCTCGAGGGCGTGAAGGTCCGTCTGGCTGTTCGCTCCGGCGACGCCGGCCGTCTCTTCGGCTCGGTCACCCCGGCCGACGTCGCTGCGGCGATCAAGGCCGCCGGTGGTCCCGACGTCGACAAGCGTCGCGTCGAGCTCGGCTCGCCGATCAAGACGCTCGGCGGACACCAGGTGTCCGTCCGTCTGCACCCCGAGGTCGCAGCGAAGCTCGGCGTCGAGGTCGTTGCTGCTTAAGGGCAGAGCTCAGCTGAGTCAGTGAAGGGCCGCACCCCATGGGGTGCGGCCCTTTCTGTCTCCTGCGACCCTGTCTTCTCCGTCTACAGGACTCGGGTCCCGGACTTCCCGCCTCGGGATGCACGGTGTTTCACGTGAAACGGGCGGCCGGTTTCACGTGACACGGGCCGCCTGTTTCACGTGAAACGGGGCGCCGGTTTCACGTGAAACAGGCCGTGAGGCATACGGATCAGCGCGTGGCTCCGGTGACGATCCACCGGCCCGACCGGGTACGCAGCCAGAGCGTGATGAGGCGGACGGTCATCATCAGCGTCATGGCCCACCAGAGCGCGGTGAGCCCGCCGCCGAGGGAGGGCACCAGGAGCGCGACGGGTGCGAAGACGGCGAGTGTCACCAGCATCGCCCAGGCGAGATAGCGTCCGTCGCCGGCTCCCATCAGGACGCCGTCCAGGACGAAGACCACGCCGGCGATCGGCTGGGAGACCGCCACGACCAGGAGCGCGGGGAGCAGGGTGTCCTTCACCGAGGGGTCGCTGGTGAAAAGCGGGATGAAGAGAGGGCGGGCGAGCACGATCAGGACGCCGAGCGCGATGCCGCAGCCGATACCCCACTCGACCATGCGGCGGCAGGCCTCACGGGCGCCCTTCTCGTCGTTCGCCCCCAGATAGCGGCCGATGATCGCCTGCCCGGCGATGGCGATGGCGTCGAGCGCGAAGGCGGTCAGACTCCAGAGGGAGAGGATGATCTGGTGCGCGGCGATGTCGACGTCCCCGAGCCGGGCGGCGACGGCGGTGGCGATCATCAGGACGGCGCGCAGGGACAGGGTCCGGATCAGCAGAGGCACGCCGGC
This sequence comes from Streptomyces sp. McG3, assembly GCF_018619185.1. GTDB lineage: Bacteria > Actinomycetota > Actinomycetes > Streptomycetales > Streptomycetaceae > Streptomyces. Next base: position 42,798 of record NZ_JAAXYC010000003.1, read on the forward strand.
CCGTGCGCTGGCCCTGATGCCGGCCGCGTCGGGGCGCAGGGAGGCGTTGTGCCTTCGGGCTCCGCGGATCACCACGACGAGATAGGCGGCGGCCATTCCGACCTGGGCGATCACCGTTCCCCAGGCGGATCCGGCGATGCCGAGCCCGGCACCGTAGACGAGGGTGACGTTGAGGGCGGCGTTCACCGTGAAACCGCCGATGGCGACGTACAGCGGGGTGCGGGTGTCCTGGAGGCCGCGCAGGACACCGGTGGCGGCGAGCACGACGAGCATGGCCGGGATGCCGAGGATGGAGATCCTCAGATACGTGATGGCGTACGGAGCCGCGGTGTCGGACGCGCCGAAGATGTCGACGAGCCACGGGGCCGTCGGGATCGCGAGGGCGACGACAGCCGCTCCGAGCAGCAGGGCGAGCCAGATGCCGTCCATGCCCTGGCGGATGGCGGCGGGGAGATCGCCCGCCCCCACGCGGCGGGCGACGGCCGCCGTGGTCGCGTAGGCGAGGAAGACGAAGATGCTCACGGCCGTCATCAGGAGGGCTGCGGCGATGCCGAGGCCGGCCAGCTGCGGGGTGCCGAGGTGGCCGACGACGGCGCTGTCGACCATCACGAACAGGGGCTCGGCGACGAGTGCGCCGAATGCCGGGACGGCCAGGGAGATGATCTCGCGGTCGTGCCGTCGGCGGCCGTTCTTCGGGGTCGCGGGGGCCTTGGTCATGAGGGTCAATCTAATCTTCCACAGGTAAGAGATGCAATTGGTCTACGGCCCTTACTTGTGCCCCGGTGGGGCCTTCCCTCCCGCGCCGTTTGCGGTGATCTTGAAATGAGGGCGAAAGTTTTTCTCCCCCACAGTCAGTGGATGGAGAATGCGCAGGTCAGGATGGTCACGCCGCTATCGCTATGAGTTTGTCCACAGTGCTGTCCCCCGGTCCGTGCACAGGTTCGGCAGGGTTCTCCACAGCATCTGGTCCGTCGTCCACATGCCCTGTGGATAACCAGATTGGCTGACGGTGCGGAGGGGCCTACCGTGGTGCGGCGCCCGCACTCCGTTCCGGCACCGGAATCCACCGAACCAGATGCGCCGGAAGTGGAGTCGGGCGACCTGTTTGTCGGTGCCGTGCCGTAAGAAAGAGTGGCACGGCTAGGTCCGCGATGCGGACGGGAGGAGGCGGCCCGGTGAGCATTCCCGAGCCTTTGGACGACCCCTGGACCGAGACCGGTCCCGGGGACCGTCTGCCCGTCTCCCGTCAGCGTCGCGGGGACCGCAAGGGGCGTGAGGACCGCCACGACCGCGGCTCGGACGAGGCCTGGGAGGGCGGCTCCCCCGGGTTCGAGCGGGTGCCGCCCCAGGATCTCGACGCCGAGCAGTCGGTCCTCGGCGGCATGCTGCTGTCCAAGGACGCCATCGCGGACGTCGTGGAGATCATCAAGGGGCACGACTTCTACCGCCCCGCCCACGAGACCGTCTACACGGCGATCCTCGACCTCTACGCCAAGGGCGAGCCGGCCGACCCGATCACGGTAGCCGCCGAGCTGGTCAAGCGCGGGGAGATCACCAAGGTCGGCGGAGCACCGTATCTGCACACCCTGGTGCAGTCCGTGCCCACCGCGGCCAACGCCTCGTACTACGCGGAGATCGTCCACGAGCGGGCGGTGCTCCGGCGACTGGTCGAGGCGGGCACGAAGATCACGCAGATGGGATACGCGGCCGACGGGGACGTCGACGAGATCGTCAACTCCGCGCAGGCCGAGATCTACGCGGTCACCGAGCAGCGCACCAGTGAGGACTATCTCCCCCTCGGCGACATCATGGAGGGCGCGCTCGACGAGATCGAGGCCATCGGGTCGCGCAGCGGCGAGATGACCGGTGTGCCGACGGGCTTCACGGACCTCGACGCCCTGACGAACGGCATGCACCCCGGCCAGATGATCGTCATCGCGGCCCGCCCCGCCATGGGCAAGTCCACGCTGGCGCTGGACTTCGCGCGCGCCGCGTCGATCAAGAACAACCTGCCCAGCGTCATCTTCTCCCTCGAAATGGGGCGTAACGAGATCGCGATGCGTCTGCTGTCGGCCGAGGCACGGGTGGCCCTGCACCACATGCGGTCCGGCACCATGACGGACGAGGACTGGACGCGGCTCGCCCGCCGGATGCCCGAGGTCTCGGCCGCTCCGCTGTACATCGACGACTCCCCCAACCTGTCGATGATGGAGATCCGCGCGAAGTGCCGCCGGCTCAAGCAGCGCAACGACATCAAGCTCGTGATCATCGACTATCTGCAGCTGATGCAGGCCGGTGGATCGAAGCGTTCCGAGAGCCGTCAGCAGGAGGTCTCGGACATGTCCCGAAACCTCAAGCTGCTGGCCAAGGAGCTGGAGGTCCCGGTGATCGCGCTCTCGCAGCTGAACCGTGGTCCCGAGCAGCGCACGGACAAGAAGCCGATGGTGTCCGACCTGCGTGAGTCCGGTTCCATCGAGCAGGACGCCGACATGGTCATCCTGCTCCACCGCGAGGACGCGTACGAGAAGGAGTCGCCGCGCGCGGGCGAGGCGGACATCATCGTCGGCAAGCACCGTAACGGTCCGACGGCCACCATCACCGTGGCGTTCCAGGGGCACTACTCCCGCTTCGTGGACATGGCGCAGACCTGACGGATCGCCGCCCGTGCGGGCATGTGTGCCCGAGGTCCCTTTCCCCGCCCCGATCGGTCCGGACCCACCCGGCCCCCCGGGTCCAGGGAACTCCTGGCTCATCAGGGAAAGGGATGGGGAAAGGGGTTCAGTCCGGCCACGGTCGAGGGCGGAGCCGGATCGCCGAGCAGGCGCGGTACGCGGAGCAGCCTGGGCAGGCCGTCCACTCTGCGCATGTCGTGCCCGAAATATCTTCTGAGGGTGCGGTCGTCGGCCCCGGAGCTCGGGCGCGAGGTCCGGGGCCCCGGAGGGGCTCCGCCCCTCAGACCTTCACCAGGGCGCGGGCGAGAAGCGGAAGCAGGCGGTCCCAGTGGTGCCGCAGTCCGGCCGGGTCGAAGGCGTCGGTGTCGGACATGGTGAAGCCGTGGACGGTGCCGGGGTAGATCTCGGAGGTGTAGCCGACGCCCGCGGCGTCCAGGAACCCGTTGAGCTCGCCGAGCGCCTCGGGCGTGATGTCCGTCGCCGCGTGGCCGAAGTGGACCTCGGCGGTGAGGCGGCGCAGGCTGTCGGGCCCGTCGGCGGCGACCGGGGCGTGGAACGCGGCGACGGCGGCCACCTGTCCGGGGTGGGCCGCGGCGGTACGGGTCGCCAGGAGGCCGCCGATGCAGTAACCGGTCACCGCGACCGGTCCGGCGTCCACCTCGGGCTGGGCCGAGAGGTACGTGAGGTAGGCGTCCGCGTCGCGCGCGACGCGTTCGGCGGTGTGTGCCTCGATCAGGGGCATCAGCCGGCCGATGAGCGCGGGCCGGTCCTCTTCTGCGATGTGCTCGGGAAGATCGACGACGGGTGTCGGGCCGTTCCGGTAGAAGAAGTTGGGGACGAGCACGTAGTAGCCGTGCCCGGCCAGTTCGCGGGCCATCTCCCGCAGTACGGGACGGATGCCGAAGGCGTCCGCGTACATCAGCACCCCCGGATGCCGCTCGCCTTGTTCGGGGTAGGCGGCGAAGGCGTCGGCCAGGCCGTCCGTGGTGGGGATCTGCACGGTCTTGGTGGGAATGGTGGATCTTCCTTCCTGGGAGTTCGCCGCTGTCGTCCGCGGCGCTGACTTCCGGAGCATTCGACCACCTCGCTCCGCTGCCGGGCCACCGCACCTGGACGTCGTGTTGCATGATCATGCATCGAAATGCATACTCTTCCTATGTCTAAGGTTCTCACCTCCCTGCCCATCGGCGAGCGTGTCGGCATCGCCTTCTCCGGCGGTCTCGACACCTCGGTCGCCGTCGCGTGGATGCGCGACAAGGGTGCCGTCCCGTGCACCTACACCGCCGACATCGGCCAGTACGACGAGCCCGACATCGCCTCGGTGCCCGGGCGCGCGTCGAGTTACGGTGCCGAGGTCGCGCGCCTGGTCGACTGCCGTGCGGCGCTGGTCGAGGAGGGACTGGCCGCGCTCACCTGTGGCGCGTTCCATATCCGGTCGGGTGGGCGCGCCTACTTCAACACGACGCCGCTCGGCCGTGCCGTCACGGGGACCCTGCTGGTCCGGGCGATGCTGGAGGACGACGTACAGATCTGGGGCGACGGATCGACGTTCAAGGGCAACGACATCGAGCGGTTCTACCGCTACGGGCTGCTCGCCAACCCTCACCTGCGGATCTACAAGCCCTGGCTGGACGCGGACTTCGTCTCCGAGCTCGGCGGCCGCAAGGAGATGTCGGAGTGGCTGATCGCCCACGAGCTGCCCTACCGCGACAGCAGCGAGAAGGCGTACTCGACCGATGCCAACATCTGGGGCGCCACCCATGAGGCCAAGACGCTGGAGCACCTCGACGCCGGCATCGAGACCGTGGAGCCGATCATGGGCGTGCGGTTCTGGGACCCCGCGGTGGAGATCGCTGCCGAGACCGTGACGATCGGCTTCGACCAGGGCCGCCCGGTGACGATCAACGGCAAGGAGTTCGCCACCCCGGTCGACCTGGTGATGGAGGCGAACGCGATCGGTGGACGGCACGGCATGGGCATGTCCGACCAGATCGAGAACCGGGTGATCGAGGCCAAGAGCCGCGGTATCTACGAGGCCCCCGGGATGGCGCTGCTGCACGTGGTGTACGAGCGGCTGGTCAACGCGATCCACAACGAGGACACCCTGGACAACTACTACAACGAGGGTCGGCGGCTCGGCCGGCTGATGTACGAGGGCCGCTGGCTCGACCCGCAGGCGCTGATGATCCGCGAGTCGCTCCAGCGCTGGGTCGGCACGGCGGTCACCGGGGAGGTGACGCTGCGGCTGCGGCGTGGTGACGACTACTCGATCCTGGACACCGACGGACCGGCGTTCAGCTACCACCCGGACAAGCTGTCGATGGAGCGCACCGAGGACTCCGCGTTCGGTCCGGTGGACCGGATCGGCCAGCTCACGATGCGCAACCTCGACATCGCCGACTCGCGCGCCAAGCTTGAGCAGTACGCCGGCCTCGGCATGGTCGGATCGACCCATCCCGCCCTCATCGGCGCCGCTCAGGCGGCCTCGACCGGACTGATCGGCGCGATGCCGCAGGGCGGCGCCGAGGTCATCGCCTCACGCGGCAGGGTGTCCGGTGGCGAAGAGATGCTCGACCAGGCCGCGATGGAGTTCGGCACCGACTGACCGGGAGCGTCGTCGGCCCTGGTCCGGGCCGCGACTCCGCGGAAAAGGGTTCGTCAGGGAGCCCTGCGTCGGGTAGGGGTTGGACCATGACTTCCAGCGACGCAGACCTGCTTCCCGGTACCCGACGCGCCCTGCTGCACCGCATCGCCGTCGCCCAGAGGGACGGCCGCGCGCCGTCCCTCGTGGCCGCGGTGCGGCGGCAGGGCCGTACGGCCTGGAGCGGGGCGCGTACGTGCGTCGAGGGGCATGCTCCCGACGCCGATACGCAGTACCGGATCGGTTCGATCACCAAGACGTTCACCGCCGTTCTGGTTCTGCGGCTGCGGGACGAGGGCCTGATCGACCTGGACGACCCCTTGGAGAAGCACCTCCCCGGCACGGTGGCGGGCGGGGTGACCGTCTTTCAGCTGCTGGGCCACAGCGCGGGGCTGGGCGCCGAAGCACCCGCCCCCTGGTGGGAGCGGACGCCCGGCGGCCTGCGGCCCGAGCTCGCCGACGTGTTGGGCGACCGGCCGCAGAGGCATCCGGCCGGTCATCGCCATCACTATTCCAACCCTGGCTACACCCTGCTCGGTTCACTGGTGGAAGCGGTCCGTGGCGTCTCCTGGGAGGAGGCGCTGCGCCGCGAGATCCTGGAGCCGCTGGGTATGCACCGCACGACGCGTGGGCCCGTGGCTCCGCACGCGGGCGGCTGGGCCGTCCACCCCTGGGCCGATGTCATGCTGAGCGAACCCGCCGAGGACCTCGGGATCATGGCGCCCGCCGGTCAGCTCTGGTCCACCGCGGCCGACCTGCTGCGGTTCGCCGCCTTCCTGACCGAGGGCGACGACCGGGTCCTGTCGGCCTCCTCCGTACAGGAGATGCGGACGCCCGCCGCACCGGCCGAGACGGGCGGCAGCGGTTACGGTCTCGGACTCCAGATCGTCGGGGGCGAAGAGCGCGTGCTCTTCGGGCACTCGGGATCGCTTCCCGGGTTCGTCGCCGGCCTCTGGGTCAGCGAGGACGACGACGTGGCCGCGGTCGTTCTCGCCAACGTCACCTCGGGGCTGCCCGCCGCGACGGTGGCCGCCGAACTCCTGGGGATCGTGGCCGAGGCCGAGCCGCGGATCCCGGAGCCCTGGCGCCCGCTGCCCGAGGTGGACGACGAGCTGCTCGCGCTGACCGGGATCTGGCACTGGGGCACCCACCCGGTCACGCTGAGGCTCACGCAGGACCGGGGCCTGCAGCTCACGCCGCTGGGAGGCAAGGGACGGGGCGCGGCCTTCACGTACGGTCCGGACGGCACCTGGACGGGCCGGAACGATTACTACGCGGGGGAGACCCTGCGCGTCGTACGCAAGGACGACGGCACGGTGGACCACCTCGACCTCGGCTCGTTCGTCTTCACCCGGGAGCCGTACGAGGCGGGCGCGGCCGTGCCCGGCGGCGTGGACGCGGAGGGCTGGCGCGGGCTCGCCGGCTGAGCTTCCGGCCGGGTCGCGGGTGGGCGTTTCACGTGAAACGCCCACCCGCGTTTCACGTGAAACGCCTACCGTCCGCGCCCTTCAGAGCGCCAGCTTGAAGCCCACATGGCTGGCGGTGAAGCCGAGCCGCTCGTAGAAGCGGTGCGCGTCCTCACGGGTGACGTCCGAGGTCAGCTGCACCAACTGGCAGTTCTGGCGGCGGGACTCGTCCACCGCCCACTGGATGAGCTGGGTGCCGAGGCCGCTGCCGCGCTCGTCGGCGTGGATGCGGACCCCCTCGATGATCGAGCGCGTCGCGCCGCGGCGGGACAGCCCCGGGACGACGGTGAGTTGCAGTGTGCCGACGACTCGGTCCTCGCGAACGGCGACGACCACGTGCTGGTTCGGGTCGTCGGCCAGCCGCTGGAAGGCCTCCTGGTAGGGGGCGAGGTCGTCCGGTGACTCGCGCTGAGCACCGAGAGGGTCGTCGGCGAGCATCGCGACCACTGCGGGCAGGTCGTCCGGGACGGCGAGGCGTATGGCGAGATCACTCATGATCGGCATCCTAGGACGGCCCCGGGGGGTGTCGCGCCGATCAGGCTCGGTCAGACCGGGACCTTGAGCTCTTCGACGGCCCTGACCAGAGGAGCGAGCTCAGGGTTCTCGGCCGCCTCGTCCAGTGCCGCCCGCAGTGCGGTGTCGTTCGTCGGCCGGGCGGCCTCCAGCAGCGTGAGCCCGGCCTCGGTGACGTCGGTGTAGATGCCGCGACGGTCGGTGTCGCACAGGTAGCGGGTCAGCAGCCCCCGGTCCTCGAGCCGGGTGACGAGCCGGGTGGTGGCGCTCTGGCTGAGGACGACGGCGTCGGCGACCTGCTTCATCTGGAGATGCCCGCCGGTGCCGTTGTGCTGTCGGCTCAACACGTCGAGCAGGGAGTACTCGCGTGCGCTGAGCCCGTGGCCGGCCTGGAGGGCCCGCTCGATCCGGGCCTCGATCTTTCCGTGGAGCAGGGAGAGCGCGCACCAGCTCTGGGCGATGGCGGTCAGGGCGGGGTCGGTCGCTGTCATGTCTCTCTCCTCCGGGCGGGAGCTGCGTGACTCCAGGATAGGGGACGTCTGCAATAGCCCGCGCTTGCAATTAGCCAGCGTCTGCAATTATTGTGGACGCTTGTAAGGCGCAGACGCAATCTTCAGGGAAGGTGAAACCCATGCCGCTCGCGCTCCTCGCCCTCGCCATCGGGGCATTCGGGATCGGGACGACCGAGTTCGTGATCATGGGGTTGCTCCCCGAGGTCGCCGGTGACTTCCAGGTCTCGATCCCGACCGCTGGCTTCCTGGTGACCGGCTACGCGCTCGGTGTGGTGCTCGGCGCACCGCTGATGACGCTGCTCGGCACCCGTGTCACCCGCAAGCGCATGCTGATGCTCCTCATGGGGCTGTTCATCGTGGGCAACGTGGTGTCCGCGCTCGCCCCCGTCTTCGGAGTCATGCTCGCCGGACGGGTGATCGCCTCCCTCGCGCACGGTGCCTTCTTCGGCATCGGCTCGGTGGTCGCGGCCGGTCTGGTCGCCCCCCAGAAGAAGGCCGGGGCCATCGCGATGATGTTCACCGGGCTCACCGTCGCCAACGTCGTCGGCGTTCCGCTGGGCACGTTCATCGGACAGACCGCGGGGTGGCGGACCACGTTCCTCCTCGTCGCCGCTCTGGGCGTCGCGGGACTGCTCGGCGTCGCGAAGCTCGTCCCGGAGCAGCCCAGGGCCGAAGGCGTGCGCATCCGCCACGAGCTGGCCGCGTTCCGCAACGTCCAGGTCCTGCTGGCGATGGCCATGACCGTCCTGGGCTTCGGCGGGGTCTTCGCCGCGATCACCTACATCACCCCGATGATGACCGAGGTCGCCGGCTACTCCGCCTCGTCCGTCACCTGGCTGCTGGTCCTTTTCGGCCTCGGCATGGTGGGCGGCAACCTGATCGGCGGCAGGTTCGCCGACCGCCACCTGATGCCCCTGCTGTACGTCTCGCTCGGCGCGCTCGCCCTGGTCCTCGGCCTGTTCACCGTGACCGCGCACAACAAGATCGCCGCAGCTGTCAGCATCGTCCTGATCGGCGCCCTGGGCTTCGCGACCGTGCCTCCGCTGCAGAAGCGGGTTCTCGACCAGGCGGCGGGTGCGCCGACGCTGGCCTCCGCGGTCAACATCGGGGCGTTCAACCTCGGCAACGCGCTCTCCGCCTGGCTCGGCGGCCTGGTGATCGCGGCAGGCCTCGGCTACACCGCCCCCAACTGGGTCGGCGCCGCACTCGCCGCGTCGGCCCTGGTCCTGGCCGTGTTCTCCAGCCTGCTGGAGCGCCGGGAGACCGGTAAGGGCCGGATCGTCGCCGGGAGCGGCCCCGAGCCGGCCGTCGTGGCAGCGGCCCGGCACTGAGTCACCCGCTCCCCGGGGACACACATCGCGAAGCAGCCGTACCGTCCTCGTGGCGGTGCGGCTGCTTCGCGTCAGCCCGTCGCGAGGGTGAGCGGGGCGAACCTGCGGGCGGCATCACCGGGCAGGTCCGTGATGTCGTAGGTCATCACGGTGGTCCCGGTGAGCGGCTCCAGCCCGCGCTCCACCAGCCAGCCGAGCAATTCCTTGTGCGCGGCGTGGACGTCGGTGCGCAGTGGCCGGTCCGTCGTGGCGGCCAGGGCCGTGATCAGGGCTTGCGCGGTGGCCGTGTCCCGGGCGATCAGCGGCCCGACCACCTCGGCCTGTCCGCTCGGCCAGAGCGCCGCGTAGCCGATCAGCTCGCCGTGCTCCTCGGCGACCTGGAGCCGGTCGGAGAAGGCGGGCAGCCGGGCGAGAAGATGCGTCCGGTCGGCGCCGAACACGGAGAGGTCGAGCCGGACCAACGCCCGCAGGTCGTCCGCCGCCGCCGGGCGGGTGGTCACGGACGGGCGAGAGGGCGAGGGGGAGGGCGAGACGGAGGGGGAGCCGTCGGGGCCGCCCGCTCCGAAACGGCCGCCGACGCGTTCGGCCCGGCCCACGGGGGAGAAGCCGAGGTCCTCGTAGAGCGGCTGTCCCAGTTCGGTGGCGTACAGGACGAGCGGGGTGTCCCCCACGGCTTCCATCACGTGCCGCATGAGCCGGCGGGCGAGCCCCCGGCGTCCGTAGCGGTCGGCGACGAGCAGCATGCCGACCGCGGTGAGGCCGGATCCGTACGGCATGGTCAGGCAGGTCGCCGCCAGGCCCTTGCCGTCCGGGGCGTCGATCCCGTATCCGGTGCCGGCCGAGAGGAGCAGGCTCCACCGGTGCTCGTCGCGTGGCCAGCCGCGGTCCTCGCAGAGATCGGCGCAGGGGACCAGGTCTCCCCGGTTCAGGCGCCGGATCGGCAGCTCGACGAGGGAGAGGGGTGATGGGCTGTGCATGGGGTCAGGCTGTCTGACGGGATGATCGCGCGTCCACCGATTTCGCGGAACTGGCCGAGATCCGCAGCCGCCTGCCGCGCCGGGTGAGTCCCCAGGGCTTGAGCACCGAGATCGCGGTGATGAAGAGGTAGGTGGCCGTCGCCACCGACGGCGCGATCACGAGGTCGATGTCCACCGCTCCGTCGGCGACCGCGGTGGTGATGCCGGGGCGCAGGGAGAAGATCGACAGGCCTGTCGTGACCAGAGTCAGCCAGAACTTGATCCACACCCAGCGGTGCCGGGCCAGGCCCCACGGAGTGCCCAGCGACAGCACCAGACCGCTCACCAGGGCGAGCAGGGCCACCGGGACCACCAGCCAGTCCCCGTAGATCTTCATGGACCGGGTTGCGGCGTCCGCGGTGGCCGGATCTCCGGTGGTGAACGCGGTGATGCCGAGCGTCAGCAGGCCGACGGTCAGGCCGAGCCAGCTGACGGAGACGGCGACATGGGCGACGAGGATTCCTCGGCGTACGGGGCGCTTGAGTGGTTTCACGTGAAACACGATGCCGAGAGGGACTTCCCGGGGCGTCCGGCAGCGGGAGTATCCAGGGGTACCCGCTGGGGAGTACGTGCCCCGGCAGGGTCCGGGGCGCGTGCCCGCCTCGGGGGGCGTCAGCCCAGGTCGGGGGCGTGCATCGCCCGTACGCCTTCGATGTTGCCGTCGAGGTAGTGCCGCAGCGACAGCGGAACGAGGTGCACGGCCGCGATCCCGACCCGGCTGAACGGCACCCGGACGATCTCGTACTCCCCGGTGGGCTCGTCGATCTCCGGGCCGTGCCGCAGGGAGACGTCCATCGACGCCAGTCGGCAGACGAAGAAGTGCTGGACCTTCACTCCCGTCACGCCGCCGTCCGCGATGTGCTCCACGGTGTCGACGAAGCAGGGGACCACGTCGACGATCTTGGCGCCCAGCTCCTCGTCGACCTCGCGGTGCAGTGCGTCGACGACGGTGGCGTCCTCCGGCTCGACCCCGCCGCCGGGCGTGAGCCAGTACGGATCGACTCCCGGCTTCGTGCGCTTGATCAGGATGAGGTCGTCGCCGTCGAGCAGGACGGCGCGTGCGGTGCGCTTGACCACAGGACGTTCGGTCATGGCAAGAGAGTGGCCCGTGGAGGACCGTCTGAAACTCCCCCGGCCTACCGGACCGCCGTGTTCAGCGCCTGTTCGACGTCGGCGAGCAGGTCCTCGGGGTCCTCCGCGCCGACCGAGAAGCGGATGAAGCCCTCCGCGACGGCGTCGCCGCCCCAGCGGCCCCGGCGCTCCGCGGTGGACCGGACGCCGCCGAAGCTCGTCGCGTCGTCGACCAGGCGCAGCGCGGACAGGAAGCGCTCCGCGGTCTCCCGGTCGGCCAGCTCGAAGGACACCACGGATCCGAAGCGCCGCATCTGGCGTCCGGCGACGACGTGTGACGGGTCGGTGGACAGTCCCGGATAGCGCAGCCCGGTGACCTCCGCACGCTTGGTCAGCGCCTCGGCGAGAGCGAGGGCGGTGGTGCACTGCCGGTCGACGCGGAGTTGGAGGGTGGCCAGCGAGCGGTGCGCGAGCCAGGCCTCCATCGGCCCCGGAATCGCCCCGACGACCTTGCGCCAGCGCCGTACGTCCGCCGTCAGCCGGGGATCGCGGCAGGTCACATGGCCGAGCAGGATGTCTCCGTGCCCGGTCATGCCCTTGGTGTCGCTGGCGACCGAGAAATCGGCGCCCAGCTCCAGCGGGCGCTGGCCGATCGGGGTGGCCAGGGTGTTGTCGACGGCGACCAGCGTGCCCGCCGCGTGCGCGGCCTCGACCAGCCGCCGGATGTCGCAGACGTCCAGGCCCGGGTTGGACGGGCTCTCGATCCAGAGCAGCTTCGCCCCGGTCAGCAGGGCCAGCTGGGCGTCGCCGCCGGTCGGCGCGGTCCGGACCTCGACCCCGTACGCCTCCAGTTGCTCCCGTACGAGCGGCAGCGCCTGGTAGCCGTCGTCGGGCAGGACCACGGCGTCGCCCGAGCGGACCTGGGAGAGCAGCACCGCGGTGATCGCCGCCATGCCCGAGGCGAACACGGTCGTGCCCACGTCCTCACCGGGAGCCTCCAGCTCGCCGATGGCCCGCTCCAGGTGGGTCCAGGTCGGGTTGGTCTCCCGGCCGTAGGTGTAGGGACCCACCGGTTCGCCGGAGAGGTGGAAGTGCGCGGCGAAGACCGGGCCGGGCAGGGTGGGGCCGAACTGCTCCGGTTCGGGAAGCCCGGCGCGTACCGCGCGCGTGCCGTCGCCCATGGTGCTCATGCCTGCTCCTTCGGTGCTCTCCCGGTGGTGGACCGGTGTCCCCCGCACTCTTCCAGAGACCCTCGGAGCGGCCTCCCCCGGAGGTCCGGAATCCTGCATACCGGAATCAGTTCTCGTCGGGCAGGACGACGTTGAGCGCCCAGGACACGACCGAGATGATCAGTCCGCCGAGCACCGCCGTCCAGAACCCCTCGACGTGGAAGCTGAGATCGAACACGCCGGCGAGCCAGGAGGTCAGCATCAGCATCAGGGCGTTGACCACCAGGGTGATCAACCCCAGCGTCAGGATGAACAAGGGGAACGTCAGCAGCTGGACCACCGGCTTCACCAGGAAGTTCACCAGACCGAAGATCAGCGCGACCAGGATCAGGGTGAGGACCTTGCGGCCCGTGCTGCCGCCCTCCAGCGTGATGTTGCCGATGAGCCAGATGGCAACGGCCAGCGCACCCGCGTTGGCGATCGTCTTGACTACGAAATTCTTCATGTGTCTGATCGTGGCAGACATGATCGGTGGTGGACACCGGCAGCGCGGGCACAGCCGACAGCGTGGGTACAAGGGGCGGGACGGGTCATGAAGGCATTCAGACTGGACGAGCTGGAGGCGGAGCGGGCCGCCAACGACGGCGCCTACCTGCAGTTCGTGCGGGAACGCAATATGTCCGTCGGCCTGTACGCCCTGGACGCGGGAGAGCTCGATCCGCAGCAGCCGCACCAGCAGGACGAGGTCTACTTCGTCGTCAGCGGGCGGGCATCGATCACGGTGGGGACGGAGACGACGCAGGTCGGCAGGGGAAGCGTCGTCTACGTGCCCGCGGGCGTGGCCCACAAGTTCCACCACATCACCGAGGATCTGCGGGTGATGGTCGTCTTCTCGCCGCCCGAGGGCTGATTCCCGGCGCCCGGGAGCCGGGCTTCCGTCCCGGGGATCCCTAGGGGCTCGATCAGGGGTCTTCAAGGGCTGCCCGCCCCCGCGGGAGGCCTTCGCGCCTTTAGCATCGAGGCAAGGACTCAGAGAGACGAGGTAGAGGCGATGGCCGTGCGGGAGATATTCGCGGGAATGCCCTGGTGGGTGAAGTGGATCGCGGTGCCCGTCATTGCGATCTTCGTGTTCGGCGGGCTGATCGCCAGCGTCGTCGGCTTCGTGATCGGCCTGCTCTTCAAGGTGCTGGTCTTCGTCGTCGTGGTCGGCGGGCTGATCTTCGTCGTCCGCAAGTTCATGTCGTCGTCGTCCTCGCGCGGTGACTGGTAGTACACGGAACGCGGGCCGGCGCGGGGGCCGGTCTGTTCCGTCCGGCCCGTTCGTCCCGGGCCCGCAGGACGAGGTGAGGTCAGCGCCGGCACGGGAGGATTAGCCCAGCAGAGCTAAGTCCCGGAGGAAACCACCCGTCTGCCGCAGGCGGCCGATACAGTGGCATACCACTGCCGCCATCCGGAATGTGACCTTCCGTCACCATATCGATCGCCTGATCGGTCCTGGGTACGACAGTCCGGTCGTTGGCCTTCGATCGTCGGCGCCCGGACCGGTCCTCACCGGTCACGGGCCGGATCTCCGGTCCTCGGGATCGCGGCAGGCCCGTGGGGGCGGCCCCCACGGGAGGGCCGACGGCCCGTCACCATGCCTGGGGGTGGCCCTTGACCACGGCATCTAGCACCGCTGTCCCGACGTTGATCGGTTCGGTTCAGCGGGCGTTGAGGCTGCTGGAGGCTGTGGGCACCCATCGGGACGGGGCGCCCGCCAAGCAACTGGCACGTGAGGCGGGGCTTCCGCTCCCGACCGCGTACCACTTGCTGCGCACCCTCACCCATGAGGGCTATCTCCGCCGCGAGAACGGTGTCTTCCTCTTCGGCGCGGCCGCCGAGAACCTGACCGTCGCCCCCGGGGTCCGGAGCCGCCCGCGCCCGGCCTCCGTCGCCGACTCCCTCGGCCACTGGCGGGACGTCATCGGAGCCCCGGTGTACTGCGCCGTCTACTGCGACGGCGAGATCGATCTCATCGCGGTCGCGGACGCCCCCGACACCCCGGCCGTGGAGGAGTGGGCCTCGTTCCGGGAAACCGCCCACGCGCACGCCATCGGCCAGTGTCTGCTCGCCCAACTCGACGAACGAGCACGCGAGGACCACCTCGACCGGCACCCCGTGCGCCCCCTCACCCGTTACTCAGTGCGAGATCGCGCCACGCTTCTGGAGCGGCTGCGCACCCTCCGACGAGGTGAACCGGTCATCGAACGCCAGGAGTACGCACTGGGGACCGTGTGCGCCGCGATTCCCGTCACGGCCGGTGCCACCATTGCGGCGATGGCCATTTCCGTACCCCTGGACCGGGAAGATCGGTTGCTGCCCGCAGTCGAACAGCTACGTGGCGAAGTCGCCAGCCTCTTGCGTTCGTTCGTGTTCTCTATCAGTATCTGAAAAATCACTCCTTGTGATCTGCTATCGCGTGCACCACGATGGCGTCAATAGGGCCATGGGGGATCATTCCTGGCCAGATTCATCTACTGCGGGGTTGAACGATGCGCGAGTCGGTTCAAGCAGAGGTCATGATGAGCTTCCTCGTCTCCGAGGAGCTCTCGTTCCGTATTCCGGTGGAGCTCCGGTACGAGGTCGGCGATCCGTACGCCATCCGGATGACGTTCCACCTTCCCGGCGATGCCCCTGTGACCTGGGCGTTCGGGCGCGAGCTGCTGCTGGACGGGCTCAACAGCCCCAGTGGCGACGGCGATGTGCACATCGGCCCGACCGAGCCCGAGGGCCTCGGCGATGTGCACATCCGGCTCCAGGTCGGCGCGGACCGTGCGCTGTTCCGGGCGGGGACGGCGCCGCTGGTGGCGTTTCTCGACCGGACGGACAAGCTCGTGCCGCTCGGTCAGGAGCACACGCTGGGTGACTTCGACGGGAACCTGGAGGACGCGCTCGGCCGCATCCTCGCCGAGGAGCAGAACGCGGGCTGACCGGGCGCGCACCCGATGCCCCGTCACCCCGTCTTACGACGACGGCCCCGACCCGTCCGCGCGGGTGCGGCCGTAGCCGTTCGGGCGCCGCCGGACCCCGTACGGTCCGCGGAGACGACCAGCGCCGCGAGCACCGTGGTCACCGGCACCGAGGCGACCAGGCCGATCGACCCGACCAGCGTGCGGACGATCTCCTCGGCGACCAGCTCGCTGTTGGCCACCGTCCCCACACCGCTCTGGGCGATGGAGAAGAGCAGCAGCAGCGGCAGCGCCGCGCCCGCGTACGCCAGCACCAGGGTGTTGACCACCGAGGCGATGTGGTCCCTTCCGATCCGGATACCTGCCCGGTACAACCCCTTCCAACCCATCTCCGGGTCCGCCTGGTGCAGTTCCCAGACGGCGGAGGTCTGGGTGACCGTCACATCGTCGAGCACCCCGAGCGAACCGATGATGATGCCGGCCAGCAGCAGCCCGCTCATATCGATGTCCGGGTAGAGGCCGTGGATGAGTCCGGTGTTGTCGTCGGTGTTGCCGCTCAGGCTCGCCCAGCCGATGAACAGGGAGCCCAGCAGCCCGATCAGCAGCAGTGAGATCAGCGTGCCGACGACCGCGACCGACGTACGGGCCGTCACCCCGTGGCAGAGATAGAGGGCCGCCAGCATGATCGCGCTGGCCCCGATCACCGCCACGACCAGCGGGTTCGAGCCCTGCAGGATCGCCGGCAGGATGAACAGGGTCAGCACGGCGAACGACACGACCAGCGCCACCAGCGCCATCACCCCGCGCATCCTGCCCACCAGGACCACCGCCAGCGCGAAGATCCCGGCCAGCAGCGCCATCGGGATCTTCCGGTTCACGTCGGTCACGGAGTACTGGAGGTCGCGCGGCGCGTCGGGGGCGTACGCCACGACGACGCCCTGACCCTCCTTCAGCTGTCGGGGCGCGTCCGGCTGGACCACCTCGACGAACTTCCGGCCCTTGTCGTCGCCGCTGGTCACCTCGATGGTGGCCTTCGCGCACTCCCCCTCTTGCTCGTTGACGGCCTCGCGGCCCGAGGGCGTGGAGGTGTCGCCGGTCGGGGGCACCTGCGCGGCGTTGACGTCCGCGCAGTCGACCTTCACGACCTGGACGACCTTGCCGTCCTGGGTCTGCCGGTCGAATCCGACGCCGGTGCGCTCGTGGTCGGGCGCGCCGCCGGGCCAGAACGCGATCAGGCCGACGACGACCGCCGTCGCGAACGGGATCAGTACGGCGGCGATGACCTTGCGCAGGTGCCGGGAGACCGGCGCGGCCGGCCCGTGGCTGTGGGTGTGGCCGTGGCTGTGGCCCTGGGGCGGCTGGGGTGCGGGGTCGCTTTGGGGGGAGGTCACGGGGCGATCATCGCAAGAACGGGAGGGCCCTCTGGTCAGCTCGCCCGAAAGGACGCTAGCGTGGAGGCACCTTTGCACACGCGGGAGCTCGGAGCACCGGGCTGAGAGGGCGCTGATCGCCGTACATCCGTACGGGACACGCTGCGCCGACCGCCGAACCTGTTACCGGGTAATGCCGGCGTAGGGAGTAGGTCTCATGACCACAGCGGACGCACGCACGCCTGCCTCGAAACGGAACGCCGAGAACGAGGGCGACGAGGCCGGGAAGTCCATCGGCTGGCACAAGGGGTACGTCCAGGGCTCGCGCCCGGACCTCCGGGTGCCGGTTCGACAGGTGCACCTCACCAACGGCAAGGACGTGACGCTGTACGACACGTCCGGGCCGTACACCGATCCCTCCATCGACACCGATGTCCGCCGGGGTCTCGCGCCCCTGCGGGAGAACTGGATCATCGCCCGCGGCGACACCGAGGAGTACGCGGGCCGGCCGGCCCGCCCCGAGGACGACGGGCTCAAGCACACCTCGCCGCGCGGCGGACTGCGCAACCTCGACGCCGTCTTCCCCGGCCGCCCGCGCCAGCCGCGCCGCAGCCGCGACGGACGCCCCGTCACCCAGCTCGCGTACGCCCGGCGGGGGGAGATCACCCCGGAGATGGAGTACGTGGCGATCCGGGAGAACGTGGAGCCCGAGGTCGTCCGCGAGGAGATCGCGCAGGGCCGGGCGGTGCTTCCGGTCAACGTCAACCACCCCGAGATCGAGCCGATGATCATCGGCAAGCGGTTCCTGGTGAAGGTCAACGCCAACATCGGCAACTCGGCCGTCACCTCCTCCATCGAGGAGGAGGTGGACAAGATGACCTGGGCGACGAAGTGGGGCGCCGACACGGTCATGGACCTGTCCACCGGCCGCAACATCCACACCACCCGTGAATGGGTGCTGCGCAACTCCCCCGTGCCGATCGGCACCGTCCCGCTCTACCAGGCCCTGGAGAAGGTCGACGGCCGGGCCGAGGAGCTGACCTGGGAGATCTACAAGGACACCGTCATCGAACAGGCCGAGCAGGGCGTGGACTACATGACGGTGCACGCCGGTGTGCGCCTGCCGTACGTCCCGCTGACGGCCCGCCGCAAGACCGGCATCGTCTCGCGCGGCGGCTCGATCATGGCGGCCTGGTGTCTCGCCCACCACAAGGAGTCGTTCCTCTACGAGCGCTTCGAGGAGCTCTGCGAGATCCTCGCGACGTACGACGTCACCTACTCCCTGGGCGACGGACTGCGTCCCGGTTCGATCGCGGACGCCAACGACGAGGCGCAGTTCGCCGAGCTGCGCACGCTGGGCGAGCTGAACACGATCGCGAAGCGGTTCGGTGTCCAGACCATGATCGAGGGCCCCGGGCACGTCCCGATGCACAAGATCAAGGAGAACATCGACCTCCAGCAGGAGATCTGCGAGGAGGCGCCGTTCTACACGCTCGGCCCGCTGACCACGGACGTCGCGCCCGCCTACGACCACATCACCTCCGGCATCGGTGCCGCGATGATCGCCTGGTGGGGCACCGCGATGCTCTGTTACGTCACGCCCAAGGAGCACCTGGGGCTGCCGAACCGGGACGACGTGAAGACGGGCGTCATCACGTACAAGATCGCCGCCCACGCGGCCGACCTGGCCAAGGGGCACCCGGGTGCGCAGGAGTGGGACGACGCGCTCTCCGACGCGCGCTTCGAGTTCCGCTGGGAGGACCAGTTCAACCTGGCCCTCGACCCCGACACGGCCCGGGAGTTCCATGACGAGACGCTGCCCGCCGAACCGGCGAAGACGGCGCACTTCTGCTCGATGTGCGGGCCGAAGTTCTGCTCGATGAAGATCTCCCAGGACATCCGGCGTCAGCACGGTGGCTCGCAGGAGGAGATCGAGGAGGGCATGGCCGAGAAGTCGAAGGAGTTCGCGGCCGCCGGCAACCGGGTCTACCTGCCCATCGCCGACTGATTCGGCCGGCCGCCTCAGCGGAGGGGGGCCCGCCAGGTCACCAGTCCTGGCCGGCCCGCCTCCGCGAAGCCCACCGCGAACGGCTTGTCGCCGTCGTCCGTCACCATGTGGATGCTGCACTCCGTCACGCTCTCGCCCGGCCGGATCATCCGGGCGACCCAGTCGGACGGACAGCCGGGGATCCTCGTGCCGACGCCGAAGGGGGTCTTCCCCTCGATCTGCCGACCGCCCTCGGTGAGCAGACTGACGTTGTCGACCTGGCCGGTGGAGAGGTCTTCGGGGCCGGGATTGGTGTAGGTGACCGACACGTAGTACGGGACGCCGCGCCGCTCGTTCTCGTTGAGGTCGAGGTCCAGGCCCGCGAGGTCGGCCGCGCTGCCCCGGCTCACGGATGTCGGCCCGGCGGGCAGTTCGAGGACGTTCTCGCCGGTGTCAATAGCGTTCTCGCCGGCGTCCCACCGGACACGGACGACGTCGTCCGGTTCCCTCAGACCGGCGGACACCGCCTCAAGTCCGCCCTCGACGGGCCAGGTGGCGACCGTGCCACCCTCGTCGAGGTGGCCGTCGGCGTTGTGCGTCAGCGAGAGCACGCCGACGCTCCCGGGCAGTGCGTAGGTGACACAGGTGTCGTACGAGTCGCCCGGCGCCAGCGTCTTCGGCGCGGTGTCCGCGCGGGGCAGGTCGGCCCCGTCCGGCCTGCCGCCGCTGAGGTGGATCTTTTCCCCGCGCTCCCCATCGGTGCCGTTCAGGGCGAAGTCGCTGTCCACCATGTAGGCCTTGGGGATCTGCTTCCGACCGGTGTTGCTGACCCGATCCGGCCAGGAGCTATGGGTGTTCTATGGCTTACCGAGTAACTACGACTGTTTCGCAATGGTTTGACCTGGTTGACTGTCTTGTTAAGCGACAGTATGGACACAGTCGTGTGGCAGCTCTATGTACGTTTGGTCCGCAGCTCACCTGCGCTTGACCCTTTCCTTATCTGTGACTTACTTTCCGGCTTGCTTGGCTTGAAATTGGTGCCCCTCGAAACGGGGGGCCGGGGAGGGAATCACAGTGAACTGGTACCTGGACGTACTCAAGAACTACGCAGGCTTCAGCGGACGCGCGCGCCGCAAGGAGTACTGGATGTTCGCGCTCTTCAACTTCATCATCGCCGTGGTGCTGACGGTGCTCGGCATGGCGATCGACACGCAGATCCCGTACTACCTCTACCTCGCCGCGGTCATCGTTCCGTCGCTGGCGGTCATGGTCCGTCGTCTGCACGACACCGGCCGCTCGGGCTGGTGGTTCTTCATCTCGTTCGTCCCGCTGGTCGGCGCCATCATCCTGCTCGTCTTCCTCGCCTCGGAGGGCAAGCCGGAGACGAACCAGCACGGTGCCAACCCGAAGCTGGCTCCGGCCGTCTGATCAACGGCTCCGGTACGTTCCGGAGCACCGTGAGGCCGGGCGCGGCACACCGCCGCCCCGGCCTTCGCCGTACCCGGACCTCAGTCCGGCCGGTGCTCCGGTCCGCCGAAGTCCGGGCTCGTGAAATCGGGGCTGGTGAAGGTCGGCCGGGGGCCGGCCGCCGGGCCGTCGTCCGGGCCGGAGAAGTCCGGCCTGCTGTAGCCGACCTTCGGGATGCGGTTGGGCGAACGGTGCGGGGTCCGTGCGGCGGGCCCCGCGGTGGGGTCGGCCAGGGCGTCCCGGAGGAACGGCAGGATGCCGCGCTCCAGCAGGGCGTGGCGCCACGCCTCCCTGGCCCGCGCGACGTCCTCCGGAAGCTCCTGCTCCTCGTTCTCGGCGGCCAGCGACGTCGCGCCGTTGCGGAGCGCGGTGACGAGCAGCCCGACGGCCGCGACCAGGATCGCCGCGGCGGCGACCGCCGCGAAGAACCACCCGGCCGCGACCATCGAGCGGCCGAGGGTCACCGACGGGCCGACCGCCTTCAGCAGGTAGCCGACGAGCAGGAAGATGACGGCCGCGGAGCCGGCCAGCAGCGGGGTCAGGACCGTGATGACCGCGCCTATGCCGGCGCCCGAACCGGCCGCCGTGCTCTGCGGCCCGTCCGTGGCCGGGCCACCGTCGATCCCTTCCGCGGTCGCCGCGCGGCGCAGTTCGCCGCGGGCCTTCACGTAGTGCTCGTACTCGGTGGCCGCGGCCGCGGTGATCAGCGCCGTGGCGCTGAGCGCCATGGTGCGCAGCTGTTCGGTGTTGAGCCGGTCCCCGACGCCCTCCAGGTCCGGGCGTTCATGAGCGTGGCGCAGTGCGTCGCCCAGGATCCGCTCGTACTCGGGTCCGTCCTCGGCCAGCAGGTGCGGAGCGCTTGTCATCTGCATCCCCCGATGCTCCGTCGGTGCCCGGCTGCCCGCGTGGACCGGGCGATCGGGCGGAAACGGAGGAGAGCCTGCCACTGATACGCCGATGGTAGAGCGCTCACGGCACGGGGTGACAGGGTGTTTCCAGAATTGGGCCCGGTGACGGGCCCGTCGATCGGCGAGGTCGGCGCAGGCGGAACCTGAAGCGCCTTCCCCGCCGACGGTCAGTCATGCAGCGGGAGTTGGACCACCAGGAGCTTTCCGGCCATGGTCACTCCGCCGTCCATGGCGATGGCGAGGTCGTCCGCGTACACGTGCGGGCCATTGATCACGGGGCCCGCGCTGTCCTCGCCGTCCTCCGTGCCGACCTCGCCCAGGAGGTACGGAATGGGGCTGTGACCATGGACGACGCGCTGTCCGCCGTACGTCGTCAGCAGCTCGCGCACCGCCTGGGCGCCGCCCTCGTCCCGGAAGGCGAACCGCTTGGTGAGCTTGCGGAAGAGGTCCCAGCACTCGTCGGCGTCATTGCGCGTGAGAATGGCTGTGATCGTGTCATTGACGTCCTCGATGGTGGACCCGTAGTCGAGGTAGGCCGTCGTGTCGGAGTGCATCAGCAGATGCCCGTCCTCCTCGACGACCGCGTCGAGCCGGGACATCCACTGGAGGTGGACGTCCTGGAGGCGCTCCATGTCGGTCTTCTGGCCGCCGTTGAGCAGCCAGGCGGCCTGGAAGGTGGCGGTGCCCGCCCCGGAGTTGACGGGGGTGTCGGCGAACCGCTTGGCGCCGATCAGCAGCAGCTCGTGGTTGCCCATCAGGGCCTTGCAGTAGCCGCCGGCCGCCGCCGCCTCGGCGGAGAGCCGCATGACGAGGTCGATGACCCCGATGCCGTCGGGCCCGCGGTCGGTGAAGTCGCCGAGGAACCACAGGCGGGCGTTGCCCGCGGCCCAGTTCCCGTCGGCGTCGATGAGGCCCTGCGCGCCGAGGGCGGCGATCAGCTCGTCCAGGTAGCCGTGGACGTCGCCGACGACGAACAGCGGGCCGCGGCTGTCCTCGGCCACGGGGCGCGGCTCGGGAACGGTCCGCACCTGGACGGTGTCACCGCGACGGATGACCGGGAGGTCCCGCTCGGTCGGGGTGTAGCCCTCCGGCTGCTCGTCGCCCACGACGGCGTTGCCGGGATGCGGCGGCCGGGGCGGGGCGGGAGCGCGCGGCGGCATCGCCGGGGGCACGGAGGCGCCGGGCGCCGGAGGGTTCGGTTCCGGCGCCCGCGGTGGCACCGGGGAAGGAGGTGCCGCCTGTGCCTGCGGTGGCACGGGTGTCTGCGCATACGGCGGAACCCGGAAGTCACGCAACGTCGCCGTCCGCACCACGGGTTCCTGACCGGCCCCCTGAGTCATCGACCCCTCCACCACCGTCGCGCCGCCGTACACCTGACGGGCCCTGCCTGGTAGAGGTGGTCCGCGGTGTCGTGCGCCCATCATAGGAATGCGGATCGATCTGTGTGACGCACCAGGGGTGGTGAATCCGGGCGCACGCTCGGTTCACCGGCTGATTGGTCCGAAAAGAGATGATCAGTCCCCGCTGGGGGAGCGCGGCGCGCTGACCGTGGTGCGCGGTGGACGTCGTTGCGAGGAGGTCCGGACGATGAGCTCCGTCGGTATGACCTGCTCCACCGGCCCGTCGTGCTCGACTCCTTCGATGGCGTCGATGAGGAGCTGGACGACGGCCGTGCCGATGCGGCGGGGCTTCAGCGAGAGCGTCGTGATGGGCGGCTCGGTGGCCGCGTACACGGTGGACTCGCTGCAGCAGACCAGCAGCAGGTCCTCGGGGACCCGCAGCCCGTAGCGGCGGGCCGCCGCGAGGAGATCCGTCCCATTGGGGTCGAAGAGCCCGTAGACCGCGTCGGGGCGGTCCGGGCGGGCGAGCAGCCGGTCGGCGGCGACCGCCCCCGCGCAGGGGTCGTGGGCCGGGTAGGACTCGTAGACGGGATCCTGGCCGACCCGCTCGCACCAGTGGAGGTAGGCGGTCGTGGACAACCGGGTGTACGTGTCGGTGGTGTTGCCGGTCAGCAGGCCGATACGGCGGGCTCCGGCGGCGGCGAGATGATCGAGGAGGTCGAGCACGGCGGCCCGGTGGTCGTTGTCGACCCAGGCGGTGACGGGGAGCGTCCCGGCCGGGCGGCCGTCCGAGACCACGGGCAGTCCCTGGCGGACGAGTTCGGTGACGACCGGGTCCTGGTCGGAGGGGTCGATGACGACGGTCCCGTCGAGCGCGACGTTCGACCAGACGTCGTGCCGGGAGGTGGCGGGGAGGATGACGAGGGCGTAGCCGCGGGCGAGCGCCGCGGAGGTCGCGGCTCTCGCCATCTCCGCGAAGTACGCGAATTCGGTGAAGGTGAAAGGTTCATTCCCGTACGTGGTCACGGTCAGGCCGATCAGGCCCGACTTGCCCGTACGGAGGGTTCGGGCCGCGGCGGACGGGCGGTAGCCCAGGCGCTCGGCGACCTCGCGGACATGGCGGCGGGTGGCGTCCGGGAGCCTGCCCTTGCCGTTGAGCGCGTCGGAGACGGTCGTGATCGAGACTCCGGCCGCGGCGGCCACATCACGGATCCCCGCCCGTCCTGGCCGGCCGCTGCGCCGGGGGGTCTCCGTCCGGCTCACCTGGTGCTTCCCTGCTGCTGTCATGGCGAGCCGATAGTAGGGCTCCGAGGGGTGGTCGGTCCGGTCGCATATGCGCACGTTGACAGGCACGTTTCTGCAAGGTCACTACCCATCAGAATCCTTTTAATACAAGGGAGTTGGCTGCTATTGCATAGGTGTTTCAGGTACTGAGGGGCGGCAGCCTGCTGAATGTGTGATGTCTCGAAGAGGTCTCAACTCACCACTTCGGGGGACGCGCGCTACGGCGCGAGCCACCGGCGCGCGCCGGAACGCGGAACACTCCCCCTGGCAGAGGCCCCGGACCGGCCTCGCGCGAGGTCCCATTCCCGGGCACTGCGGTCGATTTCCCGCTCCGGCCATTCGCAGCGGGGCCCAATCCTCTTAAGGTGTGCAGTATTGCTGTGAACGGACGGTCGAGGAGGACCTGCGGTGAGCGAGACGAGCCCCAAGCTGCGCGCCGAGCTGGACGGCGTTCCCGCCTATGTGCCGGGGAAGCCGGCGGCGGCCGGTGGACCGGTCGCGTACAAGCTGTCCTCCAACGAGAATCCCTATCCGCCGCTGCCGGGGGTACTGGAGTCGGCGCTCGCCGCCGCGGGGAACTTCAACCGCTACCCGGACATGGCGTGCACCGGCCTGATGAACGAGCTGGCCGACCGCTTCGGTGTGCCCTTGACGCATCTCGCCACCGGCACCGGGTCGGTGGGGGTGGCCCAGCAGCTGCTCCAGGCCACCTCCGGACCCGGCGACGAGGTCATCTACGCCTGGCGGTCCTTCGAGGCGTACCCGATCATCACGCAGGTCAGCGGTGCGACCTCGGTGAAGGTCCCGCTGACCGACGGCGAGGTGCACGACCTCGACGCGATGGCGGAGGCGATCACCGACCGGACCCGGCTGATCTTCGTCTGCAACCCCAACAACCCCACCGGCACGGTGGTGCGCCGGGCCGAGCTGGAACGGTTCCTCGACCGGGTGCCGAGCGATGTGCTGGTGGTACTCGACGAGGCGTACAAGGAGTTCATCCGCGACGCCGAGGTGCCGGACGGCATCGAGATCTACCGGGACCGCCCCAACGTGGCGGTGCTGCGGACCTTCTCCAAGGCGTACGGTCTGGCCGGGCTGCGGGTCGGCTTCGCGGTGGCCCACGAGCCGGTGGCCGCGGCGCTGCGCAAGACCGCCGTCCCGTTCGGCGTGAGCCAGCTCGCCCAGGACGCCGCGGTGGCCTCCCTGCGCGCGGAGGACGAGCTGCTGGGCCGGGTGGGCTCGCTGGTCGCCGAGCGCACCCGGGTGAGCGCGGAGCTGGTGCGCCAGGGCTGGACGGTGCCGGAGTCGCACGCGAACTTCGTCTGGCTGCGGCTCGGCGAGCGGACCCTCGACTTCGCCGGGGCCTGTGAGCGGGCCGGGGTGGTCGTGCGGCCCTTCAAGGGCGAGGGCGTCCGGGTCTCGATCGGCGAGAACGAGGGCAACGACCTCTTCCTGAAGGCGGCGGAGGCGTTCCGCGCGGAGCTGTAGCGCCCGCACGCGCCTGTACGGCCGGGTGGCCCCGGACCTCGATCGTGAGGTCCGGGGCCCTTTGCGTGGGTGCCGGGGCCGGTTCTGGGGGCCGGTTCTGAGGTCCGGGGCCGAAAAGGGGTACCCCCGGCGAAGGGTCCGAAAGTGTGTGCGCCATAATTGCTTGTGAATGTGAACGCGTTCACAAGCGTGCCCCGCTTGCTCCCGTAATGGGTGGGATCAAAGGGGCATAGTGCCGGTCCGATCTCGGCGATGTAAGGAGACTGACGACGTGGACCTCGCTCTGGCGCCGGAGACCCTGGCGCGATGGCAGTTCGGCATCACCACCGTCTACCACTTCCTCTTCGTCCCGCTGACGATCTCGCTCGCCGCGCTCACCGCGGGCCTGCAGACCGCCTGGGTGCGGACGGAGAAGGAGAAGTACCTCAGGGCGACCAAGTTCTGGGGCAAGCTGTTCCTGATCAACATCGCCATGGGCGTCGTGACGGGCATCGTCCAGGAGTTCCAGTTCGGCATGAACTGGTCCGACTACTCGCGCTTCGTCGGTGACGTCTTCGGCGCTCCGCTCGCCTTCGAGGCGCTGATCGCCTTCTTCTTCGAGTCCACCTTCATCGGTCTGTGGATCTTCGGCTGGGACAAGCTGCCGAAGAAGATCCATCTCGCCTGCATCTGGATGGTCTCGATCGGCACGGTCCTCTCCGCCTACTTCATCCTGGCGGCCAACTCCTGGATGCAGCACCCGGTCGGCTACCGGATCAACGAGGAGCGCGGCCGCGCCGAGCTCACCGACTTCTGGCGGGTGCTCACCCAGGACACCGCGGTCACCCAGTTCTTCCACACCATCACGGCGGCGTTCCTGGTCGGCGGGGCCTTCATGGTCGGCATCGCCGCGTTCCACCTGGCGCGCAAGAAGCACATCCCGGTGATGCGCACCTCGCTGCGCCTGGGGCTGATCACCGTGGTGGCCGCCGGACTGCTCACCGCCGTCAGCGGCGACAGCCTGGCCAAGGTCATGTTCCGCCAGCAGCCGATGAAGATGGCCGCCGCCGAGGCCCTGTGGGACGGCCAGGAGCGGGCGCCGTTCTCGATCTTCGCGTACGGGGACGTCAGCCAGGGCCACAACTCCGTGGAGATCTCGCTCCCCGGAGTGCTGTCCTTCCTCTCCAACAACGACCCGAACTCGTACGTCCCCGGCATCAACGACCTCAACAAGGAGGCGCAGGAGAAGTACGGGCCCGGCGACTACCGTCCCAACATCCCGGTCGCGTTCTGGAGCTTCCGGTGGATGATCGGCTTCGGTATGGCCTCCTTCGGCCTCGGCCTCCTGGGGCTCTGGCTGACCCGGAAGAAGTTCCTGCTGCCACCGGCGCTGCGGACCGGTGAGGACGAGGTGCCCCATCTGGTCCTCTTCAAGAACAAGGCGCTGAGCCCGAGGCTCACCAAGCTCTACTGGGTCGTCGCACTCTGGACGCTGCTCTTCCCGCTGATCGCCAACTCCTGGGGCTGGATCTTCACCGAGATGGGCCGCCAGCCGTGGGTCGTCTACGGGGTGCTCCAGACCCGTGCGGGGGTCTCCCCCGGTGTCTCGCAGGGCGAGGTCATCACCTCGATGATCGTCTTCACCCTGCTGTACGCGGTGCTCGCCGTGATCGAGGTGAAGCTGCTCGTGAAGTACATCAAGGCCGGGCCGCCGGAACTCACCGAAGACGATCTCAACCCGCCCACGAAGATCGGCGGGCACGACGAAGAAGACGCCGACCGCCCCATGGCCTTCTCGTACTGAGTACAGGAGCTGAGAGATGGAACTCCACAACGTCTGGTTCGTGCTCATCGCCGTCCTCTGGACCGGCTACTTCTTCCTGGAGGGATTCGACTTCGGCATCGGGGTCCTCACCAAGCTGCTGGCCCGCGACCGCAAGGAGCGGCGGGTCCTGATCAACACGATCGGGCCCGTCTGGGACGGCAACGAGGTCTGGCTGCTCAGCGCCGGCGGCGCGACCTTCGCCGCCTTCCCCGAGTGGTACGCCACCCTGTTCTCCGGCTTCTACCTGCCGCTGCTGATCATCCTGTTCTGCCTGATCGTGCGCGGCGTCGCCTTCGAGTACCGCGCCAAGCGGCCCGAGGAGCGGTGGCAGACGAACTGGGAGACAGCGATCTTCTGGACCTCCCTGATTCCCGCGGTGCTGTGGGGCGTGGCGTTCGGGAACATCGTGCGAGGAGTGAAGATCGACGCCGACATGGAGTACGTCGGCAACTTCTGGGACCTCCTCAACCCGTACGCGATCCTCGGCGGTCTCGCCACCCTCACCCTCTTCACCTTCCACGGGGCGGTGTTCGCCGGCCTCAAGACGGCGGGAGACATCCGGGTCCGGGCCCGCGCACTGGCGCTGAAGCTGGGGCCGGTCACCGCGGTGCTCGCGCTGGGCTTCCTGGTCTGGACGCAGGCGGACAACGGTGACGCCTGGAGCCTGGGGGCCATGATCGTGGCGGTGGTGGCGCTCCTGGCCGCGATCGGGGCCATCGCCAAGGGCCGCGAGGGCTGGTCGTTCGCGTTCTCGGGCGTGACGATCGCGGCGGCGGTCGCGATGCTCTTCCTGACGCTCTTCCCGAACGTCATGCCGTCCTCGCTGAACGACGCCTGGAACCTCACGGTCACCAACGCCTCGTCCAGCCCGTACACGCTCAAGATCATGACCTGGTGCGCGGGTATCGCCACGCCCATCGTGCTGCTCTACCAGAGCTGGACCTACTGGGTCTTCCGCAAGCGCATCGGCACCCAGCACATCGCCGACGCGCACTGACTCCGGTGAGCTGCCGCGGGCCCGCGCCGCCCGCGCAGCTCACCATCCCGCAGAGTTCACCGACCCCGCCGGGGGGATGTTTCACGTGAAACCGATCGATCCGCGTCTGCTCCACCACGCACGCGCCACCCGCCTCTTCCTGGCGGCCGTGGTGGCTCTCGGCCTGGTCGGCGCCCTGCTGGTGATCGCCCAGGCGATGCTCATCGCCGAGATCGTGGTGGGCGGTTTCGAGGGCGGACTCACGGTCACCGCGCTGCGCACCCCCCTTCTCCTGCTCGCCGCAGTAGCCCTCGGCCGGGCCTTCGTCGCCTGGCTCACCGAACTGGCGGCCCATCGTGCCAGCGCGGCCGTCAAGTCCGAACTGCGCGGCCGGCTCCTGGAGCGGGCCGCGCGGCTGGGCCCCGACTGGCTGAGCGGGCAGCGCACCGGTTCGCTCGTCGCGCTGGCGACCCGGGGCATCGACGCGCTCGACGACTACTTCGCCCGCTATCTCCCGCAGCTCGGACTCGCCGTCGTGGTGCCCGTGGCGGTGCTCGCCCGGATCGTCACCGAGGACTGGGTGTCGGCGGCGATCATCGTCGTCACACTGCCGCTCATCCCGCTCTTCATGATCCTGATCGGCTGGGCCACCCAGTCCCGGATGGACCGTCAGTGGCAGCTGCTGTCCCGGCTCTCCGGGCACTTCCTGGACGTCGTCGCCGGGCTGCCGACCCTGAAGGTCTTCGGGCGGGCCAAGGCCCAGGCCGAGTCGATCCGTACCATCACCTCCGACTACCGCCGGGCCACCCTGCGCACCCTGCGGATCGCCTTCCTGTCCTCGTTCGCCCTGGAGCTGCTGGCGACCCTGTCGGTGGCCCTCGTCGCCGTGACGATCGGCATGCGGCTCGTCCACGGCGAACTCGACCTCTACACCGGTCTGGTGGTCCTGATCCTGGCCCCGGAGGCGTATCTGCCGATCCGCCAGGTCGGAGCGCAGTACCACGCGGCGGCCGAGGGCCTGTCGGCCGCAGAGGAGATCTTCACGGTCCTGGAGACCGAACCCCGGGCCTCGGGCACCGAGGACGTCCCGGACGCGCTGCGCCTGGAACTGGCGGACGTGACCGTACGCCACGAGGGCCGCGCCGAACCCTCGCTGGACGCCGCGTCGCTCACCGTGGAGCCGGGGGAGACCGTCGCCCTGGTCGGCCCGAGCGGGGTCGGCAAGTCCACCCTGCTGAACGTGCTCCTCGGGTTCGCCGAACCCGACGAGGGGCATGTCCGGGTCGGCGGCCGGGACCTCGCGGACCTGGACCTCGAACAGTGGCGGAGCCGTATCGCCTGGGTCCCCCAGCGCCCCCACCTCTTCGCGGACACCATCGCCGAGAACGTGCGCCTCGCGCGGCCCGACGCCGACGACGAGGCGGTCCTCGCGGCGCTGCGGGACGCGGGCGCGTACGACTTCGTCGCGGCGCTGCCCGACGGGATGCGGACGGCCCTGGGCGAGGACGGCGCCGGACTCTCCGCAGGCCAGCGCCAGCGCCTCGCCCTCGCCCGGGCGTTCCTCGCCGACCGGCCGCTCCTGCTGCTGGACGAGCCGACCGCGAGCCTGGACGGCGAGAGCGAGGCGGGCATCGTCGACGCCGTACGGAGGCTGGCCGCCGGGCGGACCGTGCTGCTGGTCGTCCACCGCCCGGCCCTGCTGGCGGTCGCCGACCGCGTGGTGACCCTGGAGCCGCGTACCGACGTGCGTACGGAGACGTACGGGGAGCCCGGCGCGGGCCTCGCGGCCCCGGGCCCCGCCGTCCCGGAGCCTCTCGCCGGCGGCGAACCGCCTACCGCGCGCCCCCTGGATTCCCTCGGCTCCCCCGTCCCGACGGGGACCCGTCCGGGACGGGTGCTCGCCCGGGTCCGCGAGGCGGCCGGCGCGCAGCGGGGACGACTGACCCTGGCCCTGCTGCTCGGCAGCCTGGCGGTCGGGTCGGCCGTGGGGCTCATGGCGGTCTCCGGCTGGCTGATCTCCCGCGCCTCCGAAGAGCCGCCGGTCATGTACTTGATGATGGCGGTCACCGCGACCCGCGCCTTCGGCATCGGCAGGGCGGTCTTCCGCTACGCCGAGCGGCTCGTCTCGCACGACGCCGTCCTGAAGCTCCTCGCCGACCTGCGGGTCTCCGTCTACCGGGGTCTCGAACGCATCGCCCCCGGGGGCCTGCGTGCCACCAGGCGCGGGGACCTGCTGTCCCGGCTCGTCGCCGATGTGGACGCGCTCCAGGACTACTGGCTGCGCTGGCTGCTGCCCGTCGGCACCGCCGTCGTGGTGGGGACCGCGGCCGCCGGATTCACCGGCTGGCTGCTCCCGGAGGCGGGTGTGATCCTTGCCGTGGGGCTGCTGGTCGCCGGGGTCGGCGTCCCGATCGTCAGCGGCGCCTGCGCCCGCCGTACGGAGCGTCAGCTCGCACCCGCCCGTGCCGCCCTGGCCACCCGGGTCACCGACCTCCTGGGCGCCACCGCCGAACTGACCGTCGCGGGCGCGCTGCCCGCCCGGCAGACGCGGCTGCGCGCGGCCGACACGCTGCTGACCCGGATCGCCTCGCGCGCCGCCGCCGCGACGGCACTGGGCGGCGGGCTGTCCGCCCTGGTCTGCGGGCTCACCGTGGTGGCCGCCGCGACCGTCGCCGTCCCCGCGGTGCAGGACGGCCGGCTGTCCGGTGTCGCGCTCGCCGTGGTGGTGCTGACCCCGCTCGCCGCCTTCGAGGCCGTCACCGGGCTGCCGCTCGCCGTGCAGTACCGCCAGCGCGTCGCCCGGAGCGCTGAGCGGGTGTTCGAGGTGCTGGACGCCCCCGTGCCCGTACGGGAGCCCGAGGCTCCCGCCGAGGAGCCCGCGTCGCCCTTCCCGCTGGAGGCGCGGGGGCTGAGCGCCCGCTACCCGGGGGCCCGGCACGACGCGCTGACCTCGCTCGACCTGACGCTGACGCCCGGGCGGCGCATCGCGGTCGTAGGCCCCTCCGGCTCGGGCAAGACGACGCTCGCCCAGGTCCTGCTGCGCTTCCTGGACGCCTCGTCCGGGACGTACCGGCTCGGCGGCGTCGAGGCGTCCGCGCTGGAGTCGGAGACGGTCCGGCGCTCGGTCGGGCTGTGCGCCCAGGACGCGCACGTCTTCGACAGCACGATCCGCGAGAACCTGCGGCTGGCCCGCCCCGGGGCGACCGACGCCGAACTGCTCGACGCGCTCTCCCGGGCCCGGCTCCTGGACTGGGTGCTGGCCCTGCCGGAGGAGCTCGACACTCCGGTGGGCGAGCACGGCGCCCGGCTCTCCGGCGGCCAGCGCCAGCGCCTCGCGCTGGCCCGCGCGCTGCTCGCGGGCTTCCCCGTACTCGTCCTGGACGAGCCGGCCGAACACCTCGACCTGCCGACCGCCGACGCCCTCACCGCCGACCTGCTGGACGCGACCCGGGGCCGTGCGACGGTACTGATCACCCACCGGCTGACCGGCCTCGACACGGTCGACGAGGTGCTGGTGCTGGACGCGGGCCGGGTCGTGCAGCGCGGACCGTACGCCGAACTCGCCGCCGAGGACGGGCCGCTGCGCCGCATGCTGGAGCGCGAACGGGAGACGGTCGGGGCGGGGGTCCGATAGCGGCGGCCGCACCGGATCCGGGGCCCGGACGACCGGTGCCCCTTCGCCCGTCGAGCGCATTCTCGACTATCGCCCCCTTTCGGTACTAACTAGGCTCGGTCCATGGCAGAGCCCGACCCGCAGGACTCCCTCGACGCCGCCACCCGGGCCACCCGCAGCCTCCAGGGTCTGTCCACCGAGCTGACCGCGCGGGTGCCGCAGCTCCTGGAGGCGATGCGTTCCATCGGCGCGGGGCTGGAGCTGCACTCCACCCTGGACCGGATCTGCGAGACGGCGGCCGAGCTCGCCCACGCCCGGTACGCAGCCATCGGCGTCGTCGACGAGCTGGGCGAAGGACTGTCGGACTTCGTCACCCACGGCGTTCCGCAGGAGGTGGCCGAGGCGATCGGGCGACGCCCCGACGGCCACCGGGGTCTGCTCGGCGCGCTGATCCACGACCCCGCCCCGGTCCGGCTGGCCGATCTGTCCACCGATCCCCGGGCCGCGGGCTTCCCGCCGGGGCACCCCTCGATGCGGACCTTCCTGGGGGTGCCCATCCGGGTCCAGGGGGATGTCTTCGGCAACCTCTACCTGGCCGAGAAGCAGGACGGCGCCGAATTCAGCGACTACGACCTCCACATGGTCCGGGTGCTCGCCACGGAGGCCGGGATCGCCATCGGCAACGCCCGGCTGTACGAGGCCGCGCGGCAGCGGGAGCACTGGATCGACGGTTCGGTCGCGGTCACCACGGCCCTCCTGTCGGGCGGGGACGCCGACGAGGCGCTGTCCGTGGTCGCCGAACAGGCCCGCCGGCTCGCCGACTCCGCCGCCGGGATCGTGCTGCTGCCCGCCGAGGACGGCGGCCTGGAGATCGTCGCCGTCTCGTCCGACGACCCCGCGTCCTCGCTCGGCGTGATCATCCCGCCCCGGAGCGCGGTGGTGGCGAAACTTCTGGCGGGCGAGGCGGTGTTCATCGACGACTCGGCCACCGACAGCCGGATGATCACCAGGCTGGCCGACCGGTTCGGCCCCAGCATGATGCTGCCGCTCCACAGCGGCGGGCGGGTGCTCGGTGCGCTGGCCACCCCCCGCGCGCGGGGCGCGCGCCCGTTCACGGAGACCGAGCGGACGCTCGCCACCCAGTTCGCCTCCCAGGCGGCGCTCGCGCTGATGATGGCCGAGGCGCAGCGGGACCGGGAGCGGCTCGCGGTGTACGAGGACCGCGACCGGATCGCCCGCGACCTCCACGACCTGGTCATCCAGCGGCTGTTCGCCACCGGAATGATGCTGGAGAGCGCCCAGCGTCGGTCGGTGGTGCCCGAGGTGCGGACCGGCGTCGGCCGGGCCGTGGACGAACTGGACGTGACGATCCAGGAGATCCGTACGGCCATCTTCGCGCTCCAGCAGGAACCGGCCGAGGCCCCGTCGGGGCTGCGCACCCGTGTGCTGCGGGAGATCAACATGGCGGCCGTCCCGCTCGGCTTCAAGCCCTCGCACCGCTTTCTGGGTCCGGTGGACTCGCTCGTCGGCGAGCTGACCGGCAAGAACCTGGTCGCCGCGCTGCGCGAGGCCCTCTCCAACGCGTTCCGGCACGCGGGGGCGTCGCTGATCGATGTGGTCGTCGACGCGACGGTGACCCTGCCGGACGGGCGGGCGGCGGTACGCCTCTCGGTGGCCGACGACGGGGTGGGCATCCCGGAGGGCGGCCGCCGCAGCGGGCTGCGCAACCTGGCCCGCCGGGCCGAGTCCCTGGGCGGGTCGAGCCGGATCGAACCGGGGATCGGGGAGGGCGGCGGAGGGACGACGGTGGTGTGGGAGGCGCCGCTGTGAGGGCGGTGCGACGGTGACCCTGCGGGGGCCGGGCGGAACACCGCCTCGCGGGCTCTAGCAGGCCTGCGAGGCGGTGTTCCAGCCTGCCGGTGTGCCTGTGTGCTGTTGTGCCGAAAGGTTTCAGCGGGTCTCTGCGCGGGTGGCGAGGATCCGCTCGATGACGACCGCCACCCCGTCCTCCTCGTTGGTCGCGGTCCGCCCCGAGGCGGCGGCCACCGCGTCCGGGTGGGCGTTGCCCATCGCGAAGGAGGCGCCGGCCCAGCTGAGCATCTCGATGTCGTTGGGCATGTCGCCGAAGGCGACCACCTCGGCGGGCGAGATGCCGCGCTCGGCACAACAGGCGGCGAGCGTGGTGGCCTTGGAGACGCCGAGCCCGCTGACCTCCAGGAGCGCGGAGGGGCTGGAGCGGGTGAAGGCGGCCCGGTCGCCGGCGGCCGTACGGGCCAGGGTGAGGAAGGCGTCGGGGGACAGCTCGGTGTGGTGGGCCAGCAGCTTGATCACCGGCGCGCCGGTGTCCGGGGCGTCCTCGTGCAGCAGCTTCTCGGCGACGGCCACGGTCGCGCCCGGATCCAGGTGGAAGGGCGGGTAGGCCGGTTCGTAGTTGATGCCGGTGGTCATCTCGACGGCGAAGGAGGTGCCGGGGGCCCTCTCGCGCAGGGTGCGCACGACGTGCAGGGCGGCTGCGCGCTCCAGCGGCCGTACGGAGAGCAGGTCGCCGTCCGTCCGCAGGTCGGTGACCACGGCGCCGTTGGCGCAGATCGCCGTACCGTGGCTCTGGACGTGGTCCCGCACGACGTCCATCCAGCGGGCCGGCCTGCCGGTGACGAAGAAGACCTCGATCCCGGCCTCCTCGGCCGCCGCGAGGGCCGCGAGTGTGCGCGCGGACAGCGTCTTGTCGTCGCGCAGCAGGGTGCCGTCGAGGTCGGTGGCGATCAGCCGGGTCACGGCGGGAAGAGGCGTATCGGTCACTGAGGTCACCGGGCCATTCTCGCCCACAACGGTGCACGTGCGTGCGGAGGGGCGCACATCTGAGTGGGTAGGACGCTGATCTGCGGAAAAGTCCTCTGGCATATGCCAAAGCCATCGGGCCGCCGTCACGCGTGCGTACGGTCGTAGGCTCAGGGGCATGAGTCCCCGCCTGAGCACCGTGATCCTTCCCGTATATCGCTGGAACGAGGGCGGTCGCGACCGCTGGCAGCGCGCGGAGGAGCTGGGCTTCCACACCGCCTACACCTACGACCACCTGTCCTGGCGGACCTTCCGGGACGGCCCGTGGTTCGGGGCGCTGCCCACGCTCACCGCCGCGGCGACGGCCACCGAACGCCTGCGGCTGGGCACCCTCGTGACCTCGCCGAACTTCCGCCACCCGGTCACGCTGGCCAAGGAGCTGATCTCCCTGGACGACATCTCGGGCGGCCGGGTCACCCTCGGTATCGGCGCCGGGGGCAGCGGCTTCGACGCCACCGCCCTGGGCCAGGACGCCTGGACCCCGCGCGAACGCGCCGACCGCTTCGCCGAGTTCGTCCCGCTCCTGGACCGGCTGCTCACCGAGGACGCGGTGACCGAGCAGGGGAAGCACTACGCCGCGGAGGAGGCCCGCAACATCCCCGGCTGTGTCCAGCGGCCCCGGCTGCCCTTCGCGGTCGCCGCGACCGGACCGCGCGGCCTGAAGCTCGCCGCCCGCCACGGGCAGGCCTGGGTCACCACCGGCGACCCCAAGCTCTACGAGAACGGCACCCCGGAGGAGTCACGGGCCGCGCTGCGGGGGCAGAACGAGAGGCTCACGGCGGCCTGCGCGGAGATCGGCCGGGACGCATCCGAGCTGGACCGGATCCTGCTCACCGCCTTCACCCCGGACCGCAACGGCCCGTTGGAGTCCGTGGACGCGTTCGTCGACTTCGCGGGGCGCCACGCGGAGCTGGGCTTCACCGAGATCGTCATCCACGCCCCGATCCCGGACTCGGTCTTCGACGTCGACCCGAAGGTCTTCGAGCGCATCGCGACCGAGGCGCCCGCGCAGCTGGCGTAGCGGCGGGGGCGAGGAGCGCGGGGTCTGCCTCCTACGGGGAGCGTGGGGATCGGACCGGTCGTGACGGTCCCGGACCTTGGAGGGAAGCGGCGTTGCCCCCGGCTCTGCCCCGGCAGCGCTTTCCGGCGTCGCGCCGTGCCCTGATCATGGTGGTCGGCAGAGGAGGGGCCGTATGCACGCACAGGCTTCATCGGAGACGGAGTACGCCCTGGCGCGGTCGCGGCGCGGCACCGGACGCGGTGCGGCGTCCGCGGGGGGCGGGGCGTCCGCGGACGGGGCGATGCTCGCCCTGCAGGGCACTACGGGCAACGCCGCGGTCACCGCCATGATCCAGCGCAGCCGTCACGAGCACGGTGACGGGTGCGGCCCGACCGGCTGTGGCGGGTCCGAGGTCGTACAGCGCGCCAAGGCCAAGGACTGGAAGCTGGGGTCGACGAGCACCGAGCTCGCTTCGGTGAAGGCCGGCCACCCCGGCGATCCGCTGGTGGACACGCTGCACCACATCATTCCCAAGTCGCTCTTCCAGCCGTTCCTCGCCCTGCTGGACTCTGCTCAGGTGCAGCAGATCACGACGGATCTGGCGCCCCTGGCTCCGGCGGCGTTCGCCTCGCCCAACGTCGACAAGGCGCTCAAGAACGTCCCGGCCAACTTCCGCGTCGGCCCCCGGCCCGAGGACAGGTCCGACGACCCGGGCAGCGGCCTCGACGTGAACACCACGGCCTCGGGCAACACCACGCCCCGCTCAGCGCAACTGGAGAACGCCCACAACTACATGGCGGCCGCCATCGCCGCCGGCACGGTGACCCAGGCGGACTTCGACACCCTGTTCCTCGCTCCGATGATCGACGCGTGCACACAGCACGGAACGGCCATCGATATCGACCCGGCGCGCGCGACCTGGGTCTCCGATCCCGCCACGGCGAAGTACCACAAGCCCTGAGACCTCGGCTTCGGGAGCCTCTCAGCCGCGTAGGCGCAGGAACCGCGGAGGTACGGCGTCGGCGAGCCAGACCCCGTTGGCGCTGACCCGGAAGACATGGCCGGCGCGGTGCATCGCGCCCGCGTCCACGGTGAGGACGAGGGGGCGGCCGCGACGGGCGCCGACCCGGGTGGCCGTTTCCCGGTCGGGGGACAGGTGGACGTGGTGGCGGGCCATGGGGCGCAGGCCCTCGGTCCGGATCGCGTCCATCACCCGGGCGACCGTGCCGTGGTAGAGGTACGCGGGCGGTTCGGCCGGCGGCAGGTCCAGGTCGACGGCGACGGTGTGGCCCTGATTGGCGCGGATGCGGTCGCCGACGCCGCCCTCGACGCCGCTGTCGACGGTGAAGCGCCGCTTGTCGTTGGCGGCGACGACGTGGTCGAGCTCGGCGCGGGAGATGGCGAACCCGCACCGGGCCGCGGCGCGCAGCAGCTCCTCGACCGCCACCCAGCCGTTCTCGTCGAGGGTGAGGCCGATGCGTTCCGGCTGATGCCGCAGATGCTTCGAGAGGTACTTGGACACCTTGACGGTGCGACGTTCGTCCATGGCGTCAGAGTGCCCGTGCCGGGCTCGTCCGTGCATCCGCATTTCGGCTCGTCACCTCGTCACCTCGTCACCTCGTCACCTTGTCACCTCGTCGGCTCTTCGTTCTTCCGCGGTTCTTCGGCCTTTTTCCTCCGACAGGTTTGATCCACAGCCAACTCCAGTTATCCACAGGATGTTTGGCAGTTCTGTGGACAACGCTCTTTCTTTTTAGGGGCTTTCATGAATTTCGCCCTTTTTGAGGTGAGTTGCTGTCAGCTCGTCCAAGGTGCGTGCCTGCAGCTCCCGTTCGGTGGCAGCCGCCACGAAGGCGGCCACCTGCTCCGCGCCAACCAGCTTCTGCACGGCTCGTGTTGTCCGAGCCGGAAGCAGCACGGGACGGGTCGCGTCTTCGGAGATCGCCGTCTCCTCCGCGCCGAGGTGGTGGTGCAGATGGCGTGTGGCGAACGTTCGCATGGCCCGGGCCAGTTCCGCGTCCACCGTCTGCTGCGCGAGCGGCCGCAGACGGCGTACGAGGGACGCCGCCTCGGCCGCGTCGGAGTCGGTGGGCGGCCGATGGCCGAGATAGCGGGCGAAGACGTGCTCGGTGGTGAACTCAAGGAAACGGGACGCTATGTGCTCCACCTGGCCGCGAAGTTCCCTCAGATGGCCGGAGATCGCGGGCAGTGGGACCCCGGCCCCGTACAACTCGACCGCCACCGCCAGCTCTTGCGGACTGGGGACGAGGAACTCGTCGTCCCGGCCGGGCACCCGTTCCAGCACGCCGAGCTCCACCGCCTCGGCGATGGCCTCGTCGTCCTGCCGGCCGCCGAACCTCGCGTCCAGCTCCCGGCGGCTGATCCGGTCGGCCTCCTCGTCCGTCCACGGGCCGTGGACCTCGGCGACCAGACCGAGCACCCCGCCGAGCCCCCGTCCCGCGTCCCACGCCTCCAGCAACTCCTTGATGCTGGCCAGGGTGTAACCCCGGTCGAGCAGGTCCGCGATCTGCCGCAGCCGGGCCAGATGGGTCTCCCGGTACACATTGGCCCGTCCGCGCCGCTCGGGCGTCGGGAGCAGCCCCCGGTCCTGATAGGCGCGGATCGTGCGCACCGTGGCCCCGCTGGCGTGGGCCAGGTCCTCGATCCGGTACTCGGCGGCCCGGGCCCCGGCCCCGGTCACAGCGGGGGCTTCAGCCGGGCGACGGAACGCAGGGCCCCGGGACTCAGCCGGGACAGCAGCCGCGCGCCGCGCGCCTCCGGCGTCACCGGCACGACCGCCTGGTTGCGCACGACCGCCCGCAGGATGGCGTCGGCGACCTTCTCCGGCGGGTAGTTGCGCCGCCCGTAGAGACGGCTCGTCCGCTTCTGCAGCCGCTCCTCCTCCGCCGCGTCGGCCCCCGCGAAACGCGTGGTGGCGGTGATGTTGGTGTTGACGATGCCGGGGCATATCGCGCTCACCCCGATCGACTTCTCCGCCAGCTCGGCCCGCAGGCATTCGCTCAGCATCAGCACGGCCGCCTTCGACGTGCTGTACGCGGGCAGCACCCGCGAGGGCTGGAAGGCCGCGGCCGACGCCGTGTTGACGATGTGACCGCCCTGGCCCCGGTCCGCCATCTGCTTGCCGAAGATCCGGCAGCCGTGGATGACCCCCCACAGATTGACGTCGAGGACCTTCTTCCACTCCTCGCTCGTGGTCTCCAGGAAGGAGCCGGACAGCCCGATCCCGGCGTTGTTCACGAGGACGTCGACGATGCCGTACTCGGTGGCGACCCGGGCGGCGAGCTTCTCCATCGCGGCCTCGTCGCTGACGTCGACCGCCTCGCCCCAGGCGGCGGGCGCCCCGATCAGCCGCGCCATCTCCGCGGTCCGGGCTGCGCCCTCCGCGTCCCGGTCCACGGCCACGATCCGGGCGCCCGCCTCGGCGAACGCGAACGCGGTGGCCCGCCCGATCCCGGAGGCCGCGCCCGTCACCAGGACCAGCTGACCGCCGAACCGCTGCGCGTAGGGGCCCTGTGCCGTCGGCTGTGCGGGCGCGCCCTCCCGTCCGGCGGACTCGTTCGCGGTGACGAACTCGTCGACCCAGGAGGCCAGCTGGTCCGGTCGGGTGCGGGGCACCCAGTGCTTGGCCGGAAGCGAGCGGCGCACCAGCGTGG
This sequence comes from Streptomyces sp. McG3, assembly GCF_018619185.1. Lineage (GTDB taxonomy): Bacteria > Actinomycetota > Actinomycetes > Streptomycetales > Streptomycetaceae > Streptomyces. The sequence continues at coordinate 81,886 of NZ_JAAXYC010000003.1, forward strand.
GGACCCAGTCCTCCAGCCCGTCGTAGAGCCGCTCGGAGAGGAACGAGTCCCCGGTCGGCGTGATCAACTGGACAGGGGCGTGGGCGTAGGCGTCCGCGCGGGGCCTGCTGAGCCGGGCGCGGACGTTGTCGCGGTAGAGCCAGGCGCCGTGCGCCGCGTCGTCCGGCAGGGAGGCGGTGGGGTAGTCGCCTGCGGGCACCTTCTCCATGCGCTCCAGGATCCGGGGCCACCGCTTCCCGAGCGGGCCGCGCCAGGCGAGCTCCGGCAGGACCGGGGTGTGGAGCATGTACACGTACCAGGATTTCGCGCCCTGGCCGAGCAACTGGCCGACCCGGCGCGGGGTGGGGCGGGTCATCCGGCGCTTGATCCAGTGTCCGAAGTGGTCCAGGGACGGACCGGACATCGAGGTGAAGGAGGCGATCCGGCCCTCGGTCCTGCCGACCGTGACGAACTCCCAGGCCTGGACGGAACCCCAGTCGTGACCGACCAGGTGCACCGGCCGGTCCGGGCTGACCGTGTCGATCACGGCAAGGAAGTCGTCGGTCAGCTTCTCCAGGGTGAAGCCGCCGCGCAGCGGCTTCGGGGCGGTGGACCTGCCGTGGCCCCGCACGTCGTACAGCACCACGTGCCAGTGCTCGGCCAGCCGGACGGCGACGTCCGACCAGACCTCCTTGCTGTCCGGATAACCGTGGACCAGCACCACGGTCGGCCGGCCCGCGTCGCCCAGTTCGGCGACGCACAGCTCGACGCCTCCCGTGACCACGCGTCGCTCACGCGCCTGAGACAGATTCACGCCGCCACCTTCTCCTCGGCCCAGCGCCGCACATGCGGCAGATCGTCGTCCAGCCAGAAGGCGCTCTGCTCGGGGTCCTTGGAGTCGGTGACGACCAGGATCTCCTCGAACTTCGCGCCCGTACCCCGGAATCCGAGGTGGGGCTCCACCGCCCACAGGCCCGGCTGCGGCGGGTGGTCGGAGAAGCGGTAGGGGCTCCACAGCGGCGACCAGCCGGCCCGGTGACCGTGCAGGGCGTCGCTCACCAGTCCCTTGAGGGCCTGGGTGCCGAAGCCGAACACCTGCGGCGACCACCGCCGTTCGGCGACGCGGTCGATCTTGTGGGCGATCACGCCGAAGGGGTAGGCCCGGTGCCTGTTCGCGTATCCCTGCGCGGTCATGAGGCGCTCGACGTCCTCGTATATCTCGCGCAGCGAACGGCGCTCGCGCACCTCCCGCAGGATCAGCTCCCGGTGGGCCTCCAGATCGGCCAGCAGTCTGTCGTGCAGGGGATTGAGGCCGAGGCACCCCGCATACCCGACATCGGCGGTGAAGCCCTTGTACACCGGGGCCATGTCGAGGATGAACGGCATCCCCGGCTCCAGCCTCCGGTCGGTCGGGAAGAACTGCAGCGGCACCTTGAAGCCGACGAAAGCGGTGCGGTCCCCGAACCAGGCGAAGGGGAGGTGGAACCAGTCGCGCACGCCGCGCTCGCGCAGCCACGTGCGCTGCATCCGGGCCGCTTCGCGCTCGGTCACCCCCGACCGCAGCTGACCGGCGACCGCCTCCGCGCAGGCATAGGCCAGGCGCTGGACTTCCCTGAACCCCCGCAACTCCGGGGTGATGTCGTGCTGCACTGCCGCGGTCATGCCACCGTCCGTTCCCTGCCGTGTGCGGTACGCGTCCGTAACGTGACACTGATGAATGTGACAATGTCCGGCGGCTGCGTCAAGGGGGCTGCGTGTCCTGTGGACAAGCACGGGCGCCGGGCGCCGCGTCTGTGGAAAACTCCGCCACCGCCGGTGGGAACCCCGCACGGCCCCCATCCGCGGAAACCCCGCACCGCCGCCGCCCGCCCCGGAGTCCGGGCCTCGTCCTTCGCGGGGTCCCCCTACGGGCGCGTACGCCTGGAGTCTGACGCGGATCCAGCCATCAGGGCTGACGACCCCTGTGGCCCGCGCCACTAACGTCGTTTCCGTGACAGCCGTTATCGCTACCGAAGCCCTGAGCATGCGGTTCCCCCGGGTGACCGCGCTTGACCGGCTCACGTTGGACATCGGACCGGGTGTGACCGGTCTGGTGGGTTCCAACGGAGCCGGCAAGTCCACACTGATCAAGATCCTGCTGGGTCTTTCCCCCGCCACCGAAGGCCGGGCCGCAGTGCTCGGGCTCGACGTCGCGACCAGCGGCGCCGCCATCCGGGAACGGGTGGGGTACATGCCCGAGCACGACTGCCTGCCGCCCGATGTCTCGGCGACCGAGTTCGTCGTGCACATGGCCCGCATGTCGGGGCTGCCGCCCACGGCGGCCCGTGAGCGCACGGCCGACACCCTGCGCCACGTCGGCCTCTACGAGGAGCGCTACCGCCCCATAGGCGGCTACTCGACCGGCATGAAGCAGCGGGTCAAGCTGGCCCAGGCCCTCGTCCACGACCCCCAGTTGGTCCTCCTCGACGAGCCGACCAACGGCCTGGACCCGGTCGGCCGCGACGAGATGCTCGGCCTGATCCGCCGGATCCACACCGACTTCGGCATCTCCGTGCTGGTGACCTCGCACCTCCTGGGCGAACTGGAACGCACCTGCGACCACGTCGTCGTCATCGACGGCGGCACGCTCCTGCGCTCCAGCTCCACCAGCGACTTCACGCAGACCACCGCGACCCTCGCGGTCGAGGTGACCGACAGCGACACCCACCCCGACGGCACCGGCGCGCTGCGCAAGATCCTCACCGACGCCGGGGTCACCCTCATCGGCCACGACGGGATCGACACGGAGGGGCTGCCGGGCGCGGGCCACATCCTGCTGATCGAGGCGGCCGGCGAGGACACGTACGACCTGGTCCGCGACAGCGTCGCCGGGCTCGGGCTCGGCCTGGTCCGCATGGAACAGCGCCGCCACCACATCGCCGAGGTCTTCCGTACCGAACAGGGCGGGGCGCACAGCACCGCCGTCCCGGCCGCGGCCGCCACCGCCGGGGCCGTACAGCAGAAGGGAAGCGGTCGCGATGAGCACTGAGACCGGGACCGCGGCCGGGCGCGACGCCTCCCGGATCCACAACATCGGCTACCGCTCCTACGACGGACCGCGGCTCGGCCGGGCCTACGCCCGCCGCTCCCTGTTCTCGCAGACCCTGCGGGGCTCCTTCGGACTGGGCCGTTCCGCCAAGTCCAAGGTGCTGCCCATGCTGCTGTTCGGCGTGATGGCGCTGGTCGCGGCGATCCTGGTGGCGGTCTCCATGGCCGCCCCGGACGCCAGCAAGCTGGTGGTCAAGTACACCGCGTACGCGATCTACCTCCAGGCCGTCATCGGCCTGTTCATCGCCGCCCAGGCGCCGCAGGCGGTATCCAGGGACCTCCGGTTCAAGAGCGTCCCCCTGTACTTCTCGCGGCCGATCGAACGCGCCGACTACGTGGTGGCGAAGTTCGCCGCCACCGCCGCCGCGCTCTTCATCCTCACCGGCGCGCCGCTGCTCGTCCTCTATGTGGGCTCTCTGCTCGCGAAGTTCGACTTCGCCGATCAGACCAAGTGGTTCGGCCAGGGACTGGTGTCGGTGGCGCTGCTGTCCGTGCTGTTCGCCGGCCTCGGCCTCGTGATGGCCGCCCTGACCCCGCGTCGCGGATTCGGCGTCGCCGCGGTGATCGCCCTCCTGACCATCACCTACGGCGCCGTCTCCACGGTCCAGGCCATCGCCTGGGAGACCGGGTCGGAAGGGGCCGTGCAGTGGCTCGGCCTCTTCTCGCCGATCACGCTGATCGACGGCGTCCAGACCGCGTTCCTCGGCGCCTCCTCCGCCTTCCCCGGAGGGGAAGGCCCGGGCACCGGCACCGGCGTGGTCTATCTGTTCGTTGTTCTCGCGCTCGTCGCCGGCTCGTACGCCGTTCTGATGCGCCGCTACCGGAGGGTCGGGCTGTGACCACCATCGAGATCGACCACACCTCGCGCTGGTTCGGCAACGTGGTCGCCGTCAACGACGTCTCCATGACCGTGGGGCCCGGCGTCACCGGACTTCTCGGCCCGAACGGCGCCGGAAAGTCCACCCTCATCAACATGATGGGCGGATTCCTCGCCCCCTCGACGGGGAAGGTCACGCTCGACGGCCGGCCGATCTGGCGCAACGAGGACGTCTACAAGAAGATCGGCATCGTGCCGGAGCGGGAGGGGATGTACGACTTCCTCACCGGCAAGGAATTCGTCGTCGCCAACGCCGAACTCCAGGGCCTGGGCGGGGCCGAGGCGCAGAAGGCGCTCGCCACGGTCCAGATGGAGTACGCGCAGGACCGCAAGATCTCCACGTACAGCAAGGGCATGCGCCAGCGCGTGAAGATGGCTTCCGCGCTGGTCCACGAGCCCTCGGTGCTGCTCCTGGACGAGCCGTTCAACGGGATGGACCCGCGCCAGCGGATGCAGCTGATGGAACTGCTGCGGCGGATGGGGGACGAGGGACGCACGGTCCTCTTCTCCTCCCACATCCTCGAAGAGGTCGAGCAGTTGGCCTCGCACATCGAGGTGATCGTGGCCGGCCGGCACGCCGCGTCCGGCGACTTCCGGAAGATCCGCCGGCTGATGACGGACCGCCCGCACCGCTATCTGGTGCGTTCCAGCGACGACCGGGCCCTCGCGGCCGCGCTCATCGCCGACCCGTCCACGGCGGGCATCGAGGTGGATGTGACCGAGAAGGCGCTGCGCGTCCAGGCCGTCGACTTCGGGCGGTTCACCGAACTGCTGCCGAGGGTGGCCCGTGAGCAGGGCATCCGGCTGCTCACCGTCTCACCGTCCGACGAGTCCCTCGAATCGGTCTTTTCCTACCTCGTAGCGGCCTGAGTAGTGGCCTGAAAGGAGCTGTGCACCGTCATGTACGACCCCACAGTCGCCCGGCTCACCTACCGGGCCCTGCTCGGCCGGCGCCGGGCCGCCATCCTGTTCGTCCTGCCCGCACTGCTGCTGGTCATCGCCGCGGCCGTGCGCATGTTCGCCGGAGCCGATGACCAGATCGCCTCGGACGTCCTCGGCGGTTTCGCCATCGCCACGATGGTGCCGCTGATCGGCGTGATCGCGGGCACCGGGGCGATCGGCCCCGAGATCGACGACGGCTCGATCGTCTACCTGCTCGCCAAGCCCGTGAAGCGGCCGACGATCATCTTCACCAAGCTGATCGTGGCCATCGCGGTGACCATGGTGTTCTCCGCCCTGCCGACGCTTCTCGCGGGCCTGATCCTCAACGGCAACGGCCAGCAGGTCGCCGTCGCCTACACGATCGCGGCGCTGGTCGCCTCGATCGCGTACAGCGCCCTGTTCCTGCTGCTCGGCACGGTCAGCCGGCACGCGGTCGTCCTCGGCCTGGTCTACGCGCTGGTCTGGGAGGCCCTGTTCGGCAGCCTGGTGCCCGGCGCGCGGACGCTCAGCGTCCAGCAGTGGTCGCTGGCGGTCGCCCAGAAGGTCGCGGGCGACGGCGCGGTGACCTCGGACGTCGGCCTGCCGCTCGCCACGGTCCTGCTGGTCGCGGTCACGGTCGCCGCCACCTGGTACGCGGGCCAGAAGCTGCGCGCGCTGAAGCTGGCGGGCGAGGAGTGAGCCTTCCGGCCTGAGCCCCGTGCGCTTCGACGACCCCCGCCCTTCCGGACCTGGGCGGGGGTCGTCGTATGAGCGGACAGGCGTGCGCGTGACCGTACGTTTGTCGGGTCGTTGGTCAGGATGCGTGGAGGCAACTGGAATCCGTGGCGTCGTAGCGATCGTGAAATTGGGGAATGCCGGCACCGTGTGAGGCTCAGCCCACCGGACCGGTCATCGAGTGAGTGGCAACCGTGAGCGTCCTCCACCCCTGAAGCCCGGGGTGTGGGCCGCCCTCGTCATTCCCTCGCACGAAAGGCACACCCATGCCCACGGAAGTCGCCCTGCTCGAATCGCGCGCGCTGCGCGGGGAACAGATGGGGCGCGTCGACGTCCTCGACAAGGTGAGGAGCCTGGTCATGCTCCCGGACGGAATTCACGTTCGCACAGAGGGCGTGGCTCGTTACTTCGAAGTATCCACAGGTGCGGTCAAAAGGCTGACGGATCGGCACCAGGAGGAGTTGACCGAGAGCGGACTCCGCGTGCTGCGCGGCGCTGACCTGCAGTCCTTCCATAGCGACATGATGTCGTTATGGGCCCGCGAAGGGGTGGGGAGTTATCCACAGGCGGCCACGCAGCTGCGGCTCTACACCCGCCGCACCGTCCTCAACGTCGCCATGCTTCTTCGCGACAGCTACATCGCCCGCTGCGTGCGTACGTATCTCCTCGACGCCGAGGAGTCGCTGCGCACCCGGTACGCCTCCCTCGATCAGCGCGTCACCCGGATCGAGAGCTGCCTCACCGGAGTCGGCAGTGCGCTGCAGGAGCTCGGGCCGGTGCTGGTGCGGATGTCGGAGCGGCTCGACAGTCTCGACCGCAAGGTGGAGATGACGCACCAGGTGATCGGGAAGATGAGCCTGCGGCTGACGGACGTGCGGCAGGACGTCGTGCGGCTGGACGGGCGGCTGGACGGTTTCGCCCGGCAGCTGAAGGATCTGCGCCGCCGTAGCGGGCAGCGCGGGCAACGCTGAGAACGGCGGCCCGGCACCGTGGGAAACGGTGCCGGGCCGCTGTCACGCTGCCAGGTGAAGGTCCTACTGAACGGGCGCCGAGCGGAGCAGTTCCTCCAGCACCACCGCGATGCCGTCGTCATCGTTGGACGCCGTGATCTCGTGGGCGACGGCCTTCAGGTCGTCGTGGGCGTTGGCCATGGCCACGCCGTGGTGGGCCCAGCCGAACATCGGGATGTCGTTCGGCATGTCGCCGAAGGCGATCGTGTCGGCCGCCTTCACGCCGAGCCGGCGGGCGGCCAGCGAGAGGCCGGTCGCCTTGCTCAGGCCCAGCGGCAGGATCTCGACCACGCCTGCCCCGGCCATGACCACGTCGACCAGGCTGCCGACCGCCGCCCGCGCGGCGAAGGCGAGCGCGTCGTCGTCCAGCTCCGGGTGCTGTATGTAGACCTTGTTGAGCGGGGCGGTCCACATCTCGGTGGCGTCGTCCACGAAGAGGTACGGGAGCGGCCCCTCCTGCACCTGGTAGCCGGGGCCCACCAGCACCTCGCCGTCCAGTCCGTCGCGGCTGGCCGCCAGGTGCAGCGGACCGACCTCCGCCTCGATCTTGGACAGCGCGAGACCGGCGAGCTGCCGGTCCAGGGTCAGCGAGGTCAGCAGCTTGTGCTCGCCCGCGTGGTAGACCTGCGCGCCCTGACCGCAGACCGCGAGCCCCTCGTAACCGAGGTCGTCCAGGATGTGCCGGGTCCAGGGGACCGCACGCCCGGTGACGATGATGTGCGCGGCGCCGGCCGCGGTGGCGGCGGCCAGAGCCTCGCGGGTGCGCTCCGAGACCGTGTCGTCCCCGCGCAGCAGTGTGCCGTCGAGGTCGGTCGCGACGAGCTTGTAGGGGAAGGTCACTTGGCGACCGGTTCCAGGACCTCGCGCCCGCCCAGGTACGGACGGAGCATCTCGGGCACCCGGACCGAACCGTCGGGAAGCTGGTGGTTCTCCAGGATCGCCACGATCGTGCGCGGTACGGCGCAGAGTGTGCCGTTCAGCGTGGCCAGCGGCTGGACCTTCTTGCCCTCGCGCATCCGGACGGACAGGCGGCGGGCCTGGAAGCCGTCGCAGTTGGACGCGGAGGTGAGCTCGCGGTACTTGCCCTGGGTCGGGATCCACGCCTCGCAGTCGAACTTGCGCGAGGCGGAGGAGCCGAGGTCACCGGTGGCGACGTCGATCACCTGGAAGGGCAGTTCGAGGGCGGTGAGCCACTGCTTCTCCCAGTCCAGGAGCCTGCGGTGCTCGGCCTCGGCGTCCGCGGGGTCGACGTACGAGAACATCTCGACCTTGTCGAACTGGTGGACGCGGAAGATGCCGCGGGTGTCCTTGCCGTACGTGCCGGCCTCACGGCGGAAGCACGGGGAGAACCCGGCGTACCGCAGGGGCAGCTTGTCGGCGTCGATGATCTCGTCCATGTGGTACGCGGCGAGGGGGACCTCGGAGGTGCCGACCAGGTAGTAGTCGTCCTTCTCCAGGTGGTACACGTTCTCCGAGGCCTGGCCGAGGAAGCCGGTGCCCTCCATGGCGCGGGGGCGGACCAGCGCCGGGGTGAGCATCGGGATGAAGCCGGCCTCGGTGGCCTGCGCGATCGCCGCGTTGACGAGGGCGAGCTCCAGGAGCGCGCCGATGCCCGTGAGGTAGTAGAACCGCGAGCCGGAGACCTTGGCCCCGCGCTCCATGTCGATGGCGCCGAGCGCCTCGCCGATCTCCAGGTGGTCCTTGGGCTCGAAGCCCTCGGCGCCGAAGTCCCGGATGGTGCCGTGGGTCTCCAGGACGACGAAGTCCTCCTCGCCGCCGACCGGCACGTCCTCGTGGACGATGTTGCCGAGCTGGAGCAGGAGCCGCTTGGCGTCCGCGGCGGCCTCGTCCTGGGCGGCGTCGGCCGCCTTGACGCCGGCCTTGAGCTGTTCGGCCTTCTTGAGGAGCTCGGTGCGCTCCTCGGGGGTGGCCTTGGGGATCAGCTTGCCGAGGGACCGCTGTTCGGCACGGAGTTCGTCGAAGCGGACGCCGGACGACCTGCGCAGCTCGTCGGCGGAGAGCAGGGCGTCGACGAGGCCGACGTCCTCTCCACGGGCGCGCTGGGAGGCGCGAACACGGTCGGGGTCCTCACGGAGCAGGCGAAGGTCAATCACCCCTCCAGGCTACCGGTGCGCGGTTCTCGCACGGGAACCGATATTGCCTAGCGTGTCACTTTGACCGAATTGCCGGAATTGATATTTCTGGGGGGAGAGGGGTGAGGATGGGGGGTCAATAACGGTGGTTAGCTCCCCTGAACAGGGCAGAAGGCGTGGTCCGCCTTGACGTATCCGCCGTGAGTGGGGCGGGAGTTGGGGACGTGTCGGTCGCCGTTGTCCACAGGGGGCTCCATGTCGAAATAGTTATCCACAGGCTGTGTGGAAGTTCTGTGGACGCCGGAGGGTATTTGCCCTGGAACTCGGACGAAGCTCTGCGTAAGCCCCACTCAAACCCGTTCCGCGTGCTCGTTTGGGTGGGAATTCGTCGCCTTAAAGAGTTGATCAAGAGAATTGGGGCGACACGGGCGCCTCGTGCCGCCTCATGGCTCTGTGGACGGCCCTGGGGTGGCTGGGTTGATTTGTCGACGATGTCGCATTGCGGTGTCGACTTGTCCCCAGGCCGAGAGCCTTCCTGTGGATAACTCTCCGGAGTGCGTGACTATCTGTAGATCGCACCGCTGCGGAGCGCGCGAGGAGGCCGCCCCGGGAGCCTGCGCACCGGGGCTTCGCCCGCCTCCTGTCAGATCCGGCCGTCCTGGCTGCGCGCCAGCCAGTCGGATGCTTCCGTGAACGCCGTGTCCGACGTGCCCGCCCGCAGCGGCCCCACCTCGTCCGGGGAGACGCCCGCCCGCGGGTACGAGCCGAGGAACCGCACCTTCGGGCTGATCCGCTTCAGCCCCATCAGGGCCTCCCCGACCCGCCGGTCCGCGATGTGTCCCTCGGCGTCCACGGCGAAGCAGTAGTTGCCGATGCCCTCGCCGGTCGGGCGCGACTGGATCAGCATCAGGTTGACGCCGCGCACCGCGAACTCCTGGAGCAGCTCGAGGAGGGCGCCGGGATGGTCGTCGCCCAGCCAGATCACCACGGAGGTCTTGTCCGCGCCGGTCGGTGCGGAGGGCCGGGCGGGCCGGCCCACCAGGACGAAGCGCGTCTGGGCGTTCTCCGCGTCGTGGATCTCCGTCACCAGGGGCTCCAGGCCGTAGGTCACGGCGGCGAACTCCCCGGCGAACGCGGCGTCGTACCGTCCCTCCTGGACCAGCCGGGCCCCGTCCGCGTTGGACGCCGCCGACTCCCACAGAGCCCCCGGGAGGTGGGTCGCCATCCAGTTGCGCACCTGCGGCTGGGCGGCCGGGTGCGCGGTGACCGTCTTGATGTCCGACAGCTTGGTCCCGGGCCGTACCAGCAGCGCGAAGGTGATGGAGAGCAGCACCTCGCGGTAGATCATCAGCGGTTCTCCGCCGGCCAGCTCGTCCAGCGTCGCGGTGATGCCGCCCTCGACGGAGTTCTCGATCGGCACGAGCGCCGCCGCCGCCTCGCCGCCGCGCACGGCGTCCAGGGCGGCCGGCACGGACACCATCGGGACGAGTTCCCGGGTGGCGGCTTCCGGGAGCGTACGGAGGGCGACCTCGGTGAAGGTGCCTTCGGGACCGAGATAGGCGTAGCGCGTGGCTGACATACGGTCACCCTAGTGCGCCCCGCGAGGCCCGCCGCGCTGTCTCAGAATGCGGTCGGGGAGGGCGCGGAAAGACCACGCCACGCGCGCTTCCCGGCCGGAGCGGGGCCCGAGCCAGGCCGGAGCGGGGCCCGAGCCAGGCCGGAGCGGGGACGGGACAAGGGCGGAGCGGGGCGCCCCTACGACTCCAGCAGCCGCTGTCCCACGTACTCGCCCTCCGCCGCCCCGCCCGGGACCGCGAACACCCCGCTCGCCTCGTGCCGGAGGAACGGCGACAGCGCGTCGCCCCGGTCGAGCTTGCGCTGCACCGGCACGAAGCCCCGGAACGGGTCCGCCTGCCAGCAGACGAACAGCAGCCCGGCGTCCGGAGCGCCGTCCTCCGCGATACCGTCGTGGTACGAGAACGGGCGGCGCAGCATGGCGGCCCCGCCGTTCTTGTCGGGCGAGGAGATCCGGGCGTGGGCGTTGTCGGGGATCACGAGCCTGCCGTCCGGGCCCGCCTTGTCGAGGTCCATCTCCGTGGTCTCGGTGCCCCCGCTCAGGGGCGCCCCGTCCGCCTTGCGCCGTCCGATGACCCGCTCCTGGTGATCCACCGGAAGCTTCTCCCAGTCGTCCAGGAGCATCCTGATCCGGCGGACGACGGCGTACGAACCGCCCTCCATCCACTCCTGCGGCTTCCCGGGGGAGGCGGGGACGAAGACGCGCCGGTCGAAGTCCTCGTCGTCCTGCTTCGGGTTTCCGGTCCCGTCGATCTGGCCCATCAGATTGCGGGCGGTCATCGGGCGGGCGGTCGCGCCGGGGGTGCGGTTGAAGCCGTTCATCTGCCACCGCACCCGTGCCGTGCCCGCGGCCTCCTTCTGGAGGGCCCGCAGCGCGTGGAAGGCGACCAGCGCGTCGTCCGCGCCGATCTGCGCCCACAGGTCGCCGTTCGACCGCTCGGCGTCGAGGGCGTCGGCGGAGAACGCGGGCAGCGGGTCGAGCGCGGTGGGCAGGCGGGCGGTCAGACCGGTGCGCGCGAAGAACGTGCGGCCGAAGCCGAAGGTGACGGTCAGGGACGACGGCCCCGCGTCCAGGGCGATCCCGGTGTCGTGCCCGGGGCCGTCCGGCCCGCCCGCGGCGGGGCGGCCCGCCATCAGCTCCTTCGCCACCGCGGACCAGCGCCGCAGCAGAGCCGCCGCCTCCTTGCGCCCGGCGCCCGCCGCCAGGTCGAAGGAGACGAGATGGCCCCGGGCCTGAAGCGGAGCGGTGATCCCCGGTTGATGTTTCCCGTGAAACATCGCCTCGGTCGCCCCGACGGTCGTCAGCGCGGCGCTCTCCTCGGGGCGGGTGGCGGCGTACCCGGCGGCCCCGCCCCCGGCCCCCAGCAC
>NZ_JAAXYC010000397.1 GCF_018619185.1 Streptomyces sp. McG3
TTGCGTTAGGGAAACGCCCGGTTACATTCCGAACCCGGAAGCTAAGCCTTTCAGCGCCGATGGTACTGCAGGGGGGACCCTGTGGGAGAGTAGGACGCCGCCGAACAATTTTTCCGGGAAAGCCCCGTGCCTTGTGGCACGGGGCTTTTCTGCGTTCTGAACGTCTAGGGTCGAACCATGCGCTACGAACTGGTCATCTTCGACAACGATGGTGTGCTCGTCGACAGTGAGCCGCTCGCCAACACCGTCCTCTCCGGCTACCTCACCGAGCTCGGTCACCCCACCTCGTACGACGAGTCGCTCCGTGACTACATGGGGTCCGCCGTGCACCGGGTCCACGATCTCGTCGAGGAGCGGACCGGGCAGAAGCTGCCCGAGGACTTCGACTCCACGCTCAACACCCGTACGTTCGCCGCTTTCCAGCGGGATCTCGCGGCCGTCGACGGGGCCGAGGAACTGCTCGGGAAGCTCGTCGCGGACGGGGTGGACTACTGCGTCGCCTCCTCCGGGAGCCACGAGCGGATCCGCGTCGGGCACCGCAGGACGGGGATCGACCAGTGGTTCGAGGAGGAGTGGATCTTCAGCTCGGAGGATGTCGGGCGGGGCAAGCCGGCGCCGGACCTGTTCCTGTACGCCGCCGAGCGGATGGGTGTCGCTCCGGAGAGGTGCGTCGTCATCGAGGACAGTCCGCTCGGGGTCGAGGCGGCCCGCGCCGCGGGGATGGACGTGTACGGGTTCACGTCGATGATGCCCGCGGACCGACTCGTCGGGGTGACCGGGCACTTCTCCGACATGGCTCAGCTTCCGGAACTGCTCGCCTGATCCATCTACCCCTGGGTAGCGCCTGGCTCTACGCTCGCGGCCATGACTGATGCGGGCTTGCGGCACGGCAGGGCCTCCCTGGGGTTGAGCTTCGGCGTTCAAGGGGTGGCCTTCGCCCTTCTGGTGACGCGTATCCCCGCCATCCAGGACCAGTACGGGATATCCGACGGGCTGCTGCCCGTCTTCCTCGCCGCTGTTCCGATCCTGGCGGGGGCCGGCAGCGTCGCCACCGAGAAGATGGTCGCGCGCGTGCGGCCCGGTGTCGTCCTGCGGTGGTCCCAGCCCCTGGTCCTGCTCGCGCTGCTCGGGGTGGGCGCCGGGCGGGAGGTGTGGCACGTCGCCGTCGCGCTCGGCGTCTTCGGGCTGGCCGTCGGGGCGCTGGACGCCTCGATGAACATGCTGGGCGTCAGCCTCAACCGGGCGTACGGGCGCAGCATCATGCTCGGCTTCCACGCCGCCTACAGCCTCGGCGGGATCGCGGGGGCGTCCCTGGCGTGGGCCGGGGCGCGGTGGGATCTGTCGTTGCTCGCGTCCTACCTGCCCGTCGTGGTGGTGCTGTTGCCCGCCGCGCTGGTCGGGAGCCGGTGGTACACGGAGGGCGAGGGGCCGAAGGAGAGGGAGCGCGGCCCCGCCGGCGCCGGCGGGGCCGTGTCGTTCCGGCTTTTGCTGCCGCTGTGCCTCGTCATGAGCTTCGCGTACATCGGGGACTCGACGGTCTCCAACTGGAGTGCCAAGTACCTCCAGGACGTGCTGGGCAGTTCGGAGCAGCTCGCGACCGTTCCGTACAACGTCTACATGGTGACGACCCTGCTGGGCCGGGCCGTGGGGGACCTCGGGGTGCGGCGGTTCGGGGCGGTCGCCGTGGTGCGGGGCGGGAGTCTGCTGGCGGCCGGCGGGTTCGCGGTCGTGGCGGTGGCGCCCGGGGCCTGGGTGGGGATGCTCGGGTTCACGATGCTCGGGTTCGGGCTCTGTGTGATCGTGCCGCAGACCTTCGCGGCGGCCGGGCGGATGTTCCCGGGGAACAGCGACGCGGCCGTGGCCCGGCTGAACATCTTCAACTATGTGGGGTTTCTGGTCGGTTCGCCGCTCGTGGGCGCTCTGGGGGATGCGTGGAGTTATCGCGGCGCCATGCTCGTACCGATGGTTCTGGTGCTGGCGACGCTCGTGTATGCCCGCGCGTTCGGGCCGGAGCCCGCCCGATACGGTGGCGGGCATGAGCGGCCGCACACAGCTGATGTGGGATGACGCAGTTACGGGATACGACTTCGGGGAGACGCACCCCATGGACCCGGTCCGGCTGGCCCTGACGATGGGGCTGGTGCGGGCGTTCGGGCTCGACGGGGCGGTGGATCTGCGGTCCGCGAAGCCCGTGGGGGACTCCACCCTGCGGCTCGTGCACCGGCAGGACTACGTGGCGGCGGTACGGGCCGCCTCCGCGGATCCACGGGCGGCCGACCAGGGCTACGGGCTCGGGACCGTGGACGATCCGGCGTTCGCCGGGATGCACGAGGCGTCCGCGCTGATCGCGGGGCTTTCGGTGGGTGCGGCCGAGGCCGTGTGGCGGGGTGAGTGCGAGCACGCGGTGAACTTCACCGGGGGGCTGCATCACGCCATGCCCGGTTCGGCCGCCGGGTTCTGCGTCTACAACGACCCCGCCCTCGCCATCGCCCGGCTGCTGGAGCTGGGCGCCGAGCGGGTCGCGTACGTCGATGTGGACGTCCACCACGGGGACGGGGTGCAGGCCGCGTTCTGGGAGGACCCGCGCGTGCTGACGATCTCGCTGCACGAGCACCCGAGGACCCTCTTCCCGCAGACCGGGTGGCCGGAGGAGACCGGGTCCGGGGCGGGGGAGGGCTCCGCGGTCAACGTGGCACTGCCTGCCGGGACCGGGGACGCGGGATGGCTGCGGGCGTTCCACGCGGTGGTGCCCGAGCTGCTGGCCGACTTCCGGCCCCAGGTGCTCGTCACCCAGCACGGGGCCGACACCCACTTCGAGGACCCGCTGGCCCACCTCGCGGTCTCCCTGGACGCGCAGCGGTCGGTCATGGAGTCCTGCCACGAGCTGGCCCACCGGTACGCGGACGGCGGGCGCTGGGTGGCGCTCGGCGGCGGTGGGTACGCGGTGGTGGATGTGGTGCCCCGGTCGTGGACGCATCTCGTCGGGATCGCGGCGCACGCGCCCGTCGATCCGGAGTCGGTGGTGCCGCCGTCCTGGCGGGATCTCGTCTACGCCCGTACGCGGCAGTTGGGGCCGGGACGGATGACGGACGGGCGTACGCCGTCGTGGAAGGCCTGGGAGGACGGGTACGACCCGGCGGACCGGCTGGACCAGGCGGTGCTGGCGTCCCGGAAGGCGGCGTTCCCGTTGCGGGGGCTGCTGACCTGAGTCCGGGTGCGGGGTGGGTCATTGTGCCGTGCGTTACGCCAACGGTGGGGCGTAACGGGATTCCCGCCCGCGGGGCTCCGGGGTGCGGCAGCATCCCAGGGGTGTTGAGCACCGGGGCGCTGCGCGCCCATCTGCTGGCGGCCCGGCTGGCCGGGCCCGTGGCAACCCCGCGCGAGACCAGTCTGCGCAGCTACCGGCTGTTCGCCGCGCGGGATCCGCGGGTGATGCTGGGGCTCGCGCCCGAGCGGGCCTGGGGCGAGGGCGAGCTGTTGCGGCTGATGGCGGACCGGTGCGGGGTCTCGGCGGATCCCACGCATGTGAGCGGTCCCGACGCGATCGACCCGGAGCGGACGGTGGCCGCTTTGGACGCGTTCGCCGAGCGGTTGGCGCTGGTGGCGGAGCGTCGGGCTCCGGTGCTGCTGGGGACCGGTCATCCGCACCGGCTGCTCGGTTTCTACGCCGGGCTGGCAGACGCTCTGTCGGCGGTGGGCTGTCCTGTTCTCACCCCCGCGCAGGGGAGATGTGTCGACATAACGACCCGGTTCGGCGTACGCACGTACAGCCTCGATTACGTACGGGGTGTCGCCCTGGTGCGCGAACCGGGGGGGCGGCCCACGGGGGGTGAGACCGGCGCGCACACGCATTCGCCGCTTCCGGTGCGGCTCGCGCTCCAGGACGCGGCGGAGCGGCTCGGGGTGCTGCCGGAGTTGGTGATCGGGGATCACGGCTGGGTCTGCGGTGCAGGTCAGCTGGGGATCGAGGCGATCGGGCCGGCGGACACGGATGATCCGGCGCTGTTCGTGGGAGAGGCCGAGGGGCGGGTGTCCGTCGTCGTTCCGCTCGACGACGGCGTACGGGCGCCGTTTTACCGGCCGTTGACGCGCTATGTGCTCAATCGGGCCCGTCTGTCACCGTAGGCCTCTCGCCGCCTCTCCTCTTCCCCACTCGCACCACGCGCCCCTAATCTGTGGAGTGAGCGCACAGCGACGAAGAGTCACCGGAGGGGAAGCCGGTGCGCGTCCGGTGCGGAAGGTACAGGTGGGTCATGGCTGCTGGCAGCGAGAGGCCTCTCAACGAGGTCAAGTTTCTGACCGTGGCGGAAGTCGCCTCGGTCATGCGAGTGTCGAAGATGACGGTGTACCGCTTGGTGCACAGCGGTCATCTGCCGGCGATCCGGGTGGGCAGGTCCTTCCGGGTGCCGGAGCAAGCGGTTCACACGTATCTCCGCGAGTCCTTTGTGGGGGTGGAATCAGCCTGAGGTTGCCTGCGGATTACGTCCCTCGGACGGTGGCGGGTAGGCTAGGCCGACGTAGGTCGTGTGGGCCCAGACGCCCCGCACCAGTGAAAATGAAGTGAGCGAGGGTAGTCGTGGGCTCTGTTATCAAGAAGCGGCGCAAGCGGATGGCCAAGAAGAAGCACCGCAAGCTGCTCAAGCGCACGCGCGTTCAGCGTCGCAACAAGAAGTAAGCGAACGCGGTTCGTGAGATCCGCAGCCCCTCCGCCGTTCCGGTGGAGGGGCTGCGGTGCGTTTCGGAGCACGGGGTCGTCACAGGGCGGCGTCCACCCGCTACGGTGACGGCCAGGGAAGTTACCGCGGGAAGCAGGGGAGCCGGGTCTTGGGCAAGGTCGTGCTCGTCACAGGAGCGGCCCGGCAGCTGGGGGGCCGCTTCGTCCGGCGCGTCCAGTGCGAGCCCGGGGTGGACCGGGTGATCGCGGTCGACGCGGTCGCGCCCGCCCACGAGCTGGGCGACGCGGAGTTCGTGCGCGCGGACATCCGGCAGTCCGCCCTGGCGCGGATCCTGGCCGAGCACGCCGTCGACACGGTCGTGCACCTGGACGTCTCCGGCAAGGCGCTCGGCGCCGGCGGCCGGACGGCGATCAAGGAGACCAACGTCATCGGCACCATGCAGCTGCTCGGCGCCTGTCAGAAGTCCCCGACGGTGCGGCGGCTCGTGGTGAAGTCCAGTACGAGCGTGTACGGGTCGGCGCCCCGCGATCCCGCGGTGTTCACCGAGACCACTCCGCCCAAGTCGCTGCCCAGCGGCGGCTTCGCGAAGGACGCGGTGGAGGTCGAGGGGTACGTACGGGGCTTCGCCCGCCGTCGGCCGGACGTGGCGGTGTGCGTGCTGCGGTTCGCCAACATCCTGGGGCCCCGGCCGGACTCGCCGCTCGCGGACTATCTGTCGCTGCCCGTTCTGCCGACCGTCTTCGGCTACGACCCCCGGCTCCAGTTCGTGCACGAGGACGATGTGATCGACGTCCTGGGGATCGCGGCGGGCGAGCCCCGGCGCGGGACGCTGAACAGCGGCACGTTCAACATCGCCGGCGACGGGGTGCTGCTGCTGTCGCAGTGCTCGCGGCGGCTGGGGAAGCCGACCGTGCCGGTGCTGCTGCCCGCTGTCACCTGGGTCGGCTCGGCGCTCCGTACGATCGGCATGACCGACTTCTCGCCGGAACAGATCCGGCTGCTCACCCATGGCAGGGTGGTCTCGACGGTGCAGATGCGCGAGACCCTCGGTTTCCGGCCGGAGTTCACCACGGCGGAGACGTTCGCGGAGTTCGCGCGGAGCCGGGGTCCGGGGCTGCTGCCGCCGGAGACGGTGGGCGGGGCGGTGGACCGGCTGGCGGCGTTGCCGCTCCCGGGAGGCGCCGGGCCGCGGGAGCGCGGGGCCGGTGCGGTACAGACGACTCACGGCGCCAGGTAGAGGAGCGCACCGACGATGGCGGACGCCAAGGTCATTCCGTTCGACGACGACCGTTCGCGGTCCGGTGGCGCGTCGCGTCCGGCGCGGCGCCGGACCGGGGCGGGCGGTCCCGGCGGCGGTCGGGGCGACGGCTCCGCGGCCCCGGTGAGCGCGCTGCCGGGGGCACAGGTCCCCGAGCCCTCCGGGCTG
>NZ_JAAXYC010000398.1 GCF_018619185.1 Streptomyces sp. McG3
CCCACCGACATGGCAGCAACCCGCCGCCCCATAACTCTTGCCGCGGCCGTCGCCACGGCCGCCCTCCTGGGCGCGGCCTTCGCCCTGCCCGCCCTCGCCGCCGACGGCTCCTCCGAGGCCGCGCCCGCCGCCGCCCCGAAGCTGGAACTGGTCGACGGCACGCTGGACTGGGGTATTCACGCGGACTTCCGCAAGTACGTGGTCGGGCCCATCGCCCACGGCAAGATCACGGTCACGGACGGCGCCCAGCAGGCCGCCGGCAACGGTGCGTTCACCTTCACCGGCGGCACGGGCACCTACGACACCGGGACGCACGAATCCAGGACCGCGTTCAAGGGCGGCGTCCGGTTCGAGGGCCACGAGGGCGTCCTCGATGTCAAGCTGAGCGACATCAAGGTCGGCACAGGCCGCCAGACCGGCACCATCACCGCTGACTTCAGCAGCAAGAAGATGGACGGCTCCGTCGTCTCCAAGGACGACGCCCCCATCGCCGCGCTCGACATGACGGCCGCCGAGCGGGGCGGCGGCGCGGGCGGCGCGATGGTCTTCTCGGACATTCCCGCCAAGCTGACCGCCGACGGCGTGGACGCCTTCGGAGGCTTCTACCAGGAGGGCTCCGCGCTCGACGCGGCGACCCTGTCGGTCAAGGTCGCCGCGCCCGGCCCGGACCCGAGCGACGACCCGTCGAAGGACCCGTCGAAGGACCCGTCGAAGGACCCGAGCAAGGACCCGTCCAAGGACCCGTCGAAGGACCCGTCGAAGGACCCGAGCAAGGAGCCCACCGGCGAGCCGAGCGCCGTCCCGACGCCGACCGCCTCCAAGCCCGCCGCGCCCGTCACCGGCCCGGTCGTCGACGGCACCCTGAACTGGGGCGTCAAGGAGAAGTTCCGCTCCTACGTCGTCGGTCCGATCGCGCGCGGCAAGGTCGAGACGAGCGGAGGCGCGACCGCCGTCCCCGACGGCTACCGCTTCAGCAGGGCCACCGGTCACCTCGACGCCGGCAAGAACACGCTGAAGGCCGCGTTCCAGGGCCAGGTGCGCTTCCTCGGCCACGAGAAGAGCGGCGCGTACGAGCTCGACCTCTCCCTCACCAACCTGAAGGTCGACGTCAAGGGCACCGCCGGCAAGCTCGTCGCCGACGTCTCCACCAAGGCGCTCCCGACCGAAGCGAACCCGAATCCCAAGGTCAACAAGGTGACCGGAGTGGACTTCGCCGACCTGAAGGTGCCTGCGGGCGCGCTCGCCGCCAAGAACGGCATCGTGAACCTCAAGACCGTCCCGGCGACCCTCACCGCAGGCGGCGCCAAGGCGTTCGGCGGCTTCTACGACCAGGGCGAGCAGCTCGACGCCCTGACCGTCGCGGTCTCCCTCGACAAGGACGCCCAGCTTCCGGGCGGCTCCACCGGCGGGTCCGGCTCCACCGGGGGCTCGGGCTCCACCGGCGGCTCCACGACCGGCGGTTCCACCACCGGCGGCGGTGGAACGGTCGGTGGCGGCTCCACCGGCGGCACGGTCGGCGGCTCCGGCGCCCTGGCCGCCACCGGCTCCGATGTCCCGACCGGCGCCCTGATCGCCGCCTCGGGCGTGGTCGTCGCGGCCGGCGCGGGCGTCGTGATCGCGGCGCGCCGTCGTCGTGGCGCCACCGCCTGATCCACCCCGCACCCTGCGAACGGCCCGGGGCCGTACCGGCGGCAGCAGTTGCTCGCCGGTACGGCCCCGCTGCCCTGCCCCGCCGGTTCCCGCCGCTCCGCCCGGCAGTGCTTGAATGCCCCCGTGAGCGACTACGACGTACCCCGGGGCATCGACGTCCTGCGGGTGTTCTGCGGACCCGACGGCCGGTACGGCAACGCCCTCGGCGTCGTGCGCGACGGACGGGACCACCCCGACGAGGCCTCCCGGCAACTCCTCGCCCGGCGGCTGGGCTTCAGCGAGACCGTGTTCGTCGACGACCCGGAGCGCGGCCGGGTGGACATCCACACCCCGGGGCTCCGGCTGCCGTTCGCCGGGCACCCGCTGGTGGGCACCGCGTGGCTGCTGGACCTGGAGGTACTGGAGCTGGCGGTCGGGGACGTGTTCGCACGCCAGGACGGGGAGTTCACCTGGATCACCGCCCGCCCGGAGTGGGTCCCGCCGCGCACGCTCCAGCAGTACGGGAGCGCCGCCGAGATCGAGGCGCTGCCGGGCCCGCCGCCCGGCGAGGGGTGGCTCTACGCCTGGGCCTGGGAGGACGAGGCGGCCGGCCGGGTGCGCGCACGGGCCTTCCCGAGGCGTGGGGAGGCGATCGTCGAGGACGAGGCGACGGGCGCGGCGGCCCTGCTGCTCAGCGCGCGGCTCGGCCGGTCCCTGAACATCACCCAAGGACGCGGCTCCCAGATCCTCACCGCACCCGCGCCGGACGGCACGGTGGAGGTAGGGGGCCGCGTCCTGATGGCCGTCCGGGGCTGAGCCCGGGACGGGCCGTCCCGCCGCCGGGCCGTCCTTGCCCCGGTCACGCGTGCGGCTCCACCGGAAGCCGGTGGAGCCGCCGGCTCACGGGCGCGATCGCCCGCGCCGGGTCACGCGCTGAGCGGGAAGACCTCGCCCAGTTCGCGGAAGACCGCGGTGTTCAGGGCGAAGGCCCGCTTGCACTCCTCGATGATGCGCTGCTTCTCCAGGTCGTCCGCGTTCACCGCGTCCAGCAGCTCGCGGTAACCCCGCTTGAACGCGGCCGGGTTGGTGATCTCCTCGAAGACGTAGAAGCGCACGCCGTCGCCCTTGCGCTCGAAGCCCCAGGTCTTCTCCGCCTTGTCGCGGATGATCTGACCGCCCGAGAGATCGCCGAGGTAGCGGGTGTAGTGGTGGGCGATGTAACCGGCGGGCCAGGTGCGCGCGCACTCCGCGACCCGTGCCGCGTACGCGGCGGTGGCGGGCAGCGGCTCGACACCCTCGCGCCAGCCGGCCCCGCGCAGGTGCGCGAGGTCGCGCTCCAGCTCGGTGGAGCGCATCAGCTCCGGCTGGATGAAGGGGCCGGCCACCGGGTCCTCGCGCAGGGCCTCCGCGCCCTCCTCCAGGGCCCGGTACACGAACCACAGCTGCTCGGTGTAGCGGGCGTAGGCGTCCACTCCCAGCCGCCCGCCGAGCAGGTCACTCATGAAGGTCGAGGTCTCGGCCTCGGTGTGCTGCTCGTGCGACGCGGTGCGGATGAGCGTCGAGAAGGGAGTGACGGTGGCGGTTGCGTCCAAGGCGGGCCTCCGGGGACCGAGGGGGACGGGAAGTCCAGAAAGAGACGGATATATCGGCAGCGGCCGCCGCGACGGTGCGGCGGCGCGTGCCGACACGCCCGATCCTCCTACTTAGGTTTACCTAAGTCAACTGGTTCCCGACTGCCTGTCGGTAAAAGGCTACGCGGAAGACGAGGGGAGGGTGCTGTTATGCGAAGGATGGGGTGATTACGGGAGGGTGAGGATCTCCGCTCCGGTCTCCGTGACCACCAGCGTGTGCTCGAACTGGGCCGTCCGCTTCCGGTCCTTCGTCACCACGGTCCAGCCGTCCTCCCACAGGTCGTACTCGTGGGTGCCCAGCGTCAGCATCGGCTCGATGGTGAACGTCATGCCCGGCTGCATCACCGTGGTGGCGTGCGGGCTGTCGTAGTGCGGGATGATCAGGCCGGAGTGGAACGAGGAGTTGATCCCGTGCCCGGTGAAGTCGCGGACGACCCCGTAGCCGAACCGCTTCGCGTACGACTCGATGACCCGGCCGATCACATTGATCTGGCGCCCGGGCCTGACCGCCTTGATGGCGCGGTTCAGCGACTCCCGGGTGCGCTCGACCAGCAGCCGCGACGCCTCGTCGACGTCGCCGCAGAGGTAGGTGGCGTTGTTGTCGCCGTGCACGCCGTTGATGTACGCGGTGACGTCCAGGTTCACGATGTCGCCGTCGCGCAGCACGGTGGAGTCGGGGATGCCGTGGCAGATGACCTCGTTGAGCGAGGTGCACAGCGATTTGGGGAAGCCGCGGTAGCCGAGCGTCGAGGGGTACGCGCCGTGATCGACCATGAAGTCGTGGGCGACCCGGTCGAGCTCGTCCGTGGTGACCCCCGGGGCGATGTGCTTGGCGGCCTCCTCCATCGCCTGCGCGGCGATACGGCCCGCGACGCGCATCCGCTCCACGGTGTCGGAGTCCTGGATCTCCGGGCCGGTGTACGGCGTCGGGGCCGGTTTCCCCACGTACTCGGGACGCCGGATGTTTCCGGGGACGGAACGGACGGGAGTGATCTCCCCTGGTACGAGAAGCGACTGGCCAGACATGCCAGCGAGTCTAACCAGCGGCCTCGGGGCACCATGGCGATAAGGAAAGGAGCCGTCGATGGCCCTGTTCAAGAAGCGCACGGTAGGCAAACCGGGCGAATGGTACTACTGCCTGGAGCACAAGAAGGTCGAGGAAGGCCCGGAGTGCCCGGCGCAGAACCGGTTCGGCCCCTACACCTCCCGCGAGGCGGCCCAACACGCGATGGACACGGCACGCGACCGGAACCTGGAGTGGGACACGGACCCCAAGTGGCACGACGAGAACACGGACCGATCAAGCCCACCCGGGGACAACCCGGGCCCGTCACATTGAGCCCGTCCGGCGATTGAGGAGCGGGGGCGCGGGCCGGCCACCGGCCGGGCGCACGGCTCACGCCTCCTCCCGAGCCCCCCGCCTCCGCACCGCGTCCTCATCCGTCTCCGAGTCGTACCGCACCAACTTCGGCAGCGCGGCCGTCAACAGCACCACCGACGCCACGCACGCCACCCCGCCCGTCCAGATCGCCGACCGGGTCCCCGTCCAGCCGGCCATCGCCCCGGCCCGCACCTGGCCCAGCTGCGGGCCGACGCTGTACGAGAGCACCTCGATGCCCGCCAGCCGGCCCCGCAGCTCCTCCGGGATCGTCTGGTTCCAGATCGTCGCCCGCCCCAGCCCGCTCAGCATGTCGCCCGCCCCCGCGACGGCCAGGCAGAGCAGCACCACCCACACGCTGGAGAACCAGCCCGCCGCGGCGATGGCCAGCCCCCACGCCGTCGCACCGAACACCACGAACAGCCCGTGCCTGCGCACCCGGCTCGTCCAGCCGCTGGTCAGCCCCAGCGCCAGCGAGCCGACCGAGCCCGCCGCGTACATCAGCCCCAGCGACCACTCCGCGTCCAGATCGTCAGCGAGGAACGGGAAGATCGTGTTCGGGAAGGCGAAGAACATCGCCGCCATGTCGATCGCGTACGTCCCCAGCAGCACCGGCCGGCTCCAGGCGTACCGCGCCCCCTCGACGATCCCGCGCAGCGACGGCTTCTGCGCGTCCCGCGCCGGCGGTGCGGGGGAGAGCCGCAGACAGAGCACGACGGAGGCGGCGAACGTGCACACGGTCACCCCGTACGCGGTGCCGTGACCGGCGTACGCCACCACCAGGCCGGCCAGCGCCGGGCCCGCGATGGCCCCGATCTGCCAGCGCAGCGAGTTCAGCGCGGCCGCCGCCGTCTGCTGCTCGTGCGGAACGATCCGGGCCATCAGGGAGTCCAGCGCGGGCCGCTGGAGCCCGGCGAGCGCGGACACCCCGCCGGCCACCACGTACAGCGGCCACAGCAACGGCTCCGGGAGCAGCGCGTTCACCAGCAGGATCGCGGCGAGCACCCCGAGCCCCGCCTCGGTGAGCAGGATGACCCGGCGGCGGTCCACCGAGTCCGCGAGCGCCCCTCCGTACAGCCCGAAGACCACCAGCGGCACCAGCTCCACCGCGCCCATCGCCCCGACCGCGAGCGGGGATCCCGTGAGGTCCTTGATCTGGAGCGGCAGCGCGATGAGGGCCATGAAGCTGCCGAAGTACGTGATCAGGCCCTGGACCCACAGCAGCCGGAAGTCCGCCGAGGAGCGCCACGGTGAGAGGTCCGGCAGCAGGGCGCGGATCCGGGCCGACGACGGTGAGGAGGGGGAGGGCGAGGGAGGCGCTGAGGTCACGAAGGGCCATGATCCGCACTGCCGGGCGTTTCGGGCAAGCCGATATTCCGTGACGCCCGCCGGGCCGGGCGAAGGGGTCCGCCGACCCCTCCCTCACCCGAACGGAGGACCGAGGGGGGAGCGGG
>NZ_JAAXYC010000399.1 GCF_018619185.1 Streptomyces sp. McG3
CCCCGCCGAAGGGCTGGTCGTGGGCATGGTGGTGCCGACCACCGAGTACTACTACGCGGACGTCGTGCGCGGCGCCCGGCAGACCGTCGAGGCCGCCGGCGCCCGCCTGACGATCGGGCTCTCCCGCTACCTCCCCGACGAGGATGCCGCCCAGGCCCGCCGGCTGCTGTCCACCGGCGCCGACGGACTCCTGCTGACGCCCAGCTGGGAGCGCGGCTGCCCGGAGCGGGGCGAGGGGCTGTGGGCGGTGGAGCAGGAGGTCCCGGTCGTCCTGGTGGAACGCTCGGCGCCCCTCGGTCATCCGGCGGCGGGCCTGGACCGGGTGCGCTCGGACCATGCGCACGGCGCCGCCGAAGCGGTGGCGCACCTGGCCGGGCTCGGGCACCGGGCGATCGCGCTCGCCGTGCAGGACAGCCCGACCGCTCCCCGGCTCCGGGTCGGATACCGGGCCGCCGTGGAGGCGCTGGGGCTCACCCCGGTGTCGGCCGCGCCGCTGGACGACGCTCCGTCGCGGTCGGAGGCGAAGCGTTTCGAGCGGACCCTGGAGTACCTGTGCGAGGCCGTGGCGAGCGGCAACGTGACCGCCGCGATCGTGCACAGCGACGCGGACGCGATCGTCCTCATCCCACGGCTCCAGGCCCGGGGCGTACGGGTGCCCGAGGACCTCGCGGTGATCGCGTACGACGACGAGGTCGCCGGCCTCGCCGACCTGCCGCTCACCGCCGTGGCCCCGGACAAGCACGCCGTGGGGGCCGCCGCCGCCCGGCTTCTGCTGGACCGCCTGGGTGTGACGGAGCCCGGCGCGGGGGACCCGAGGGCGGGGGAGACGGGCCGGAGTTCTGCCGCCCGCAGGCACCTGGACATCCTGCCCAGCCTGCGGATCCGGGTCTCCTGCGGGGCGGTCGCCGCCGCCCCCTGACGGAAGAGGTGCCGCGCCAGGAGCCGTGCCCTGGGCCAACAGGCCCCGCGGGTACGGCTCTTCGCGTGTCCGGGCGGCGATGGCTCGGAGCCGGCGCCCCGACTCCTAGATGATCGATTCGATTGAATTGGTCGTTTGCTCTTGACGGCGATCACTTCTGCGCAAAATGATGTGTGCCGTTCACCTCATCTCCCGCAGTTCGAGGTCCCGTAGGAGCCGGCCCATGCCCCGTAACGCCCGCACGTCCCGCCTCGCCCTCGCGGCGTCCGCCGCCTCGCTCGCCCTGCTCGTCACCGCCTGCGGCGGTGGATCGGGGTCGGACGCCTCGGGTCCCGGCGACGGCGAGCCCGTCACCCTCACCTTCTGGTCGTCCGCCCTGGGCGCCAAGGAGACGGCCGACGCGTTCAACAAGACGCAGACCGGCATCAAGATCAAGTTCTCCCTGGTGCCCGCCGGGCCCGAGGGCGTCACCAAGCTCTCCAACGCGGTCAAGGGCGGCAACGCCCCCGACGTGGCCACGATGGACTACTCCGCCCTGCCCGAGTACGCCAGCGAGGGCAACCTGGTGAACCTGACGCCCACCTCCGGGGAGCTGGTGAAGAAGGAGTTCCCCGAAGCGGTCCAGTCCCTGGTCAACCTCGGCGGCTCCACCTGGGCGGTCCCGTTCGACGTCACGCCCATCCAGCTCTTCTACCGCAAGGACCTGTTCAAGAAGCACGGCGTCGAGGTGCCGACCACCTGGGCCGAATACCGCACGGCCGCCGAGAAGATCCAGCGGGCCGACCCCGACGTCGCCATCACCAACTTCGGCGGCGGCGACCCCGCCCTGCTCTCCGGCCTCGCCTGGCAGGCCGGCGCCCAGTGGTACGGCACCAACGGTGACGCCTGGAAGATCGACATCGACGACCCGGCCTCCCGCAAGGTCGCCGCCTACTGGGACGACCTCCTGGGCGACGGCCTCGCCTCCAGGACCCCGCTCTGGGGCGAGGGCGAGGCCAAGGAGCGCTCCACCGGCAAGGTCGCCACCGTGATCGGCGCCGCCTGGAGCGCCGGGACCTTCCCCGTCAGCTACCCCGACAGCAAAGGCAAGTGGGGCATAGCCCCCCT
This sequence comes from Streptomyces sp. McG3, assembly GCF_018619185.1. Lineage (GTDB taxonomy): Bacteria > Actinomycetota > Actinomycetes > Streptomycetales > Streptomycetaceae > Streptomyces. The sequence continues at coordinate 2,027 of NZ_JAAXYC010000399.1, forward strand.
GCCCACATGGGACGGCAAGCCGAGCACCGGCATGTACGGCGGAACTTCCTACATCGTGCCCAAGGGCAGCGAACACACCGAGGCGGCCGCCGAGTTCATCAAGTGGGTCACCACCGACCCCGCGGCCATGACCGCCCGCCTCAGCTCCCTCAAGGCCCCCAGCAGCGCCCTGCCCGCCAACGAGGGCATGCGCGCCGCGGCGGCGAAGGAGTTCGACACCTCCTACTTCGCCGGCCAGGACGTCTACGCCGTGGCCGGCGCGGCCGCCGACACGATCGTGCCCGGCTGGACCTGGGGCCCGGTGCAGCAGCAGGTCGTCTCGGCGCAGATGGCCGCGGGCAGCGACCACACGAAGATGCTCAGCTCCGGTCAGGCGAAGGGCGAGAGGGCGGTCACCGACCGCGGCCTGAAGCTCGACAAGTAGCCGCACGGCTGCCCGGGACACACCGTGCCGGGCAGCCCGCCCCCTCCTCACGCCCACCCCATCCATCCAGCCGAAGGAGCATCAGGTGGCAGCCCCACTCGCCCGGCCGGCCAAGACCCCGGCACCCCAGGCCGCGCCGCCGCCCACGGGGCACACGGGGCCCGCAGATCCCGCCGTTTCCACCGGACCGGGAAAGCCGGGCGGCCCCGGCACCCGACGCGGACAGCGCCGGGCGGTCGCCCTGTTCACGGTCCCGTTCTTCGCCCTGTTCACCGCCGTCACCGTGCTGCCGATGGTCTACGCGGCCTGGATGAGCCTCTACCGCGAGGAGTCCTCCGGCCTGGGATTCGGCGGCACCGAGCGGGTCTTCGCCGGATTCGGCAACTTCACCGAAGCCCTGGGCAACGAGGCGTTCCTCCGCTCGTTCGGGAACATCGCGCTCTACTGCGCGCTCTACATCCCCGCGATGGTCGGCGGAGCTCTCGTCCTGGCCCTGCTCGTCGACTCGACCATGGCCCGGGCCCGGCGCTTCTTCCAGATCGCCTACTTCCTGCCGCACGCGGTACCCGGCCTGATCGCCTCGCTGATCTGGCTCTACCTCTACACCCCGGGGCTCAGCCCGATCACCGACGCCCTCGACGCGCTCGGCGCCCAGTGGAACTTCTTCGGCCAGGACGAGGCGATCTTCTCGGTCGTCAACATCTCCGCCTGGCAGTGGACCGGCTACAACATGATCATCTTCTACGCGGGTCTCCAGGCCGTTCCCCGCGAGGTCCTGGAAGCGGCGACCGTCGACGGAGCCGGAGCCCTGCGCACCGCCCTCCAGGTCAAGATCCCCATGATCCGGCCCACCGTCGTCCTGACCCTGCTGTTCACGTGCGTCGGTGCCATCCAGCTCTTCGACGCCCCCAAACTCGTACAACTGCGCGCCAACACCATGGGCGAGGACTGGTCGCCGACCATGTTCATCTACACCGCGGCCTTCAAGGGCCACGACTACGGCCTGGCCGCCGCGAGTTCCCTCCTGCTCGCCCTCGTCGCCGGCCTGCTGTCCTTCGTCGTCACCAAGATCGGCAACCGGTGGAAGGCCTCATGAGCACCCAGACAGCCACCCCCGACGCACCGCCCGCGCCGACGCCGCCCCGCCGCGCCGGACGCCCCTCCGCCCGGCCGCCCGGCCGCCGGGGCCACGGGATCACCTCCCGCGTCATGGTCAACGGCGTCCTCGCCGTCGTCGCCGTCTACACCCTGATGCCGCTGACCTGGCTCCTCATCGCCTCCACCAAGAGCTACCGGGACCTGTTCGCCACCAACCCGTTCAGCCTCGGCGACTTCCAGTTCCTGGCCAATCTGAACGCCCTCCTCGACTACAACGACGGGGTCTTCGTCCGCTGGCTGCTCAACAGCCTCCTGTACACGGTCGTCGCCTCCGGGCTCTCCACCCTCATCTCGGTGGCCTGCGGCTACGCCTTCGACAAGTACGCCTTCCGCGGCCGGGAGAGGTGGTTCGGAGTCGTCCTCGTCGGCGTCCTCATCCCCTCGACCGTCGTCCAGCTCCCGCTCTACCTGATGGCCTCCGAACTGGGCCTCGTCAACACCTACTGGGCTGTCCTGATCCCCAGCCTGGTGAACCCCTTCGGCGTCTACCTGGCCCGCGTCTTCTCCGAGGGGTACGTACCGGGCGAGGTCCTGGAAGCGGCCCGGATGGACGGGGCGGGAGAGGTACGGACGTTCAGGGAGGTCGCCCTGCCGATGCTGGCACCCGGCTTCGTGACCATCTTCCTGTTCTCCTTCACCGCGAACTGGAACAACTTCTACGGCGCGCTCATGATGCTCAACGACGACCGGCTCTACCCGGTCAACCTGGGCCTCTACATGTGGAACCAGAACGTCTACCAGCAGCCTGAGCTCTACCCGCTGGTCATCATCGGCTCCCTCGTCGCCGTCGTCCCCCTGATCGTCGCCTTCCTCTGCCTCCAGCGCTTCTGGCGCTCGGGCCTCACCGCAGGAGCCGTCAAGTGAGCCACTCCGCCGCGCCCCAGCGGACCCGTCCCCGCACCGTCCTGGCGATGAGCGGCGAGACCCGCGCGGCGATCCTGGCCCCGGAGGCCCTGGACCGGCTCACCCGCGTCGCCGACCTCGTCCCCGGCCTCCTCGTCACCGACTTCGACGCCGACGACCCCGCCCAGCGCACCGGGCTCCACGAGGCCGAGGTCCTGTTCACCGGCTGGGGCTGCCCGCCGCTCGGCCCGGCGGCCCTGAGCGCCATGCCCCGGCTGCGCGCGGTCGTCCACGCCGCCGGCTCCGTCAAGCACCACATCACCCAGGACGTCTGGGACCGGGGCATCGCCGTCAGCACCGCAGCCACGGCCAACGCCTTCCCGGTCGCCGAATACACGGTCGCGGCGATCCTCTTCGCCAACAAGCGGATCCTGGAGAGCGCCCGCGTCTACCGCGAGGCCCGCTCCCGGGTGAACCTCCTCGAACGATTCCCCGCCGTCGGCAACTACCGCCGCACCGTGGGCATCGTCGGCGCCTCCCGCATAGGACGCCGCGTCGTCGAACTGCTGCGCCCCTACGATCTGCGCGTCCTGGTCCACGATCCGTACCTGGACGAGGACGGGGCCCGGACCCTGGGCGTGGAGCGCGCCGCCCTCGACGACCTGGCGGCACAGAGCGACGTCGTCAGCATCCACGCCCCCGAACTCCCGTCGACCCGCAACCTGTTCGATGCCGGACGCCTCGCCCTCATGCGGGACGGGGCGACCCTCGTCAACACCGCACGCGGTTCCCTGGTGGACACCGACGCGCTCGTGAAGGAGCTGGCCTCCGGACGCCTGAACGCCGTGCTCGACCACACGGAACCGGAAGTCCTGCCCGCCGACTCACCCCTCTACGACCTGCCGAACGTCCTTCTCACCCCGCACATCGCCGGGTCCCAGGGCGGCGAACTCCACCGGCTCGCGGACGCCGCCGTCGACGAGCTCGAACGCTACGCGCACGGTCTGCCGTTCGCCCACGCGGTGGACCCCCGCACCCTCCACCAGCAGGCCTGACCCGTACGCGTACCCGTACACCATTCCTGCCCGCCGGGAGCACCCGTCGGGGGACGCCCCGTCGGGTGTGCCCCCGGCGTGGCGTCACGCGGCGTACGCCCGCCCCGAAGGCAGCACCGAGATCATCCGGGCCACGGTGCGGGCCATCGCGTCCCGGCCGTCCGCCAGATAGCGGCGCGGGTCCACGCCCCGGTCGTCCCGGGCCAGTCGTTCCCTTATCGCTCCGGTCATCGCGATGTTGAGCGCGGTACCGATGTTGACCTTGCGGATCCCGCCCGCCACGGCGCGGGCCAGTTCCTCGTCGGAGGCCCCGGACGAACCGTGCAGCACCAGGGGAACCGGCACGGCCTCACACAGCCTGCCCAGCAGGCCGTGGTCGATGACGGCGTCCCGCGAGGTCATGGCGTGCGAGGTGCCGACCGCCACGGCCAGCGCGTCGACCCCGGTGGCCGCGACGTAGGCCCGTGCCTCGTCGGGATCCGTACGGGCCCCGGGCGCGTGGGCGTCGAGCGCCGGCTCCCCGTTCTTCCCGCCCACCTGCCC
>NZ_JAAXYC010000400.1 GCF_018619185.1 Streptomyces sp. McG3
CTCTGTCCGCGGCGCTGGACGTGGGTGATGGTGAGGTTGTCGCGAGTTTCCTGCGGCGTGACCGTGACCAGGCGACGAGTCTGCTGACGGGTCTGTCCCGGCTCCATGTCCATGGGGTTGATGTGGCCTGGGACCAGTGGGTTTCCCGTACGCGACCGCCGGTGGAGGTGCCGACGTACGCCTTCCAGCGCCGCCGCTATTGGCCGGGCGGCTCCGTCGGAGTGTCCGCCGGCTCGCTGCCGGGCGTGGGGCTGTCCGGCGCCGACCATCGTCTGCTCGGGGCACAGGTGACGGTCGCCGACGGTGGTGCGGTGTTCACGGGCCGGCTGTCTGTGTCCACGCAACCCTGGCTTGCCGACCACGCCGTATCCGGAACCGTCCTGCTTCCGGGGACCGCGTTCGTCGACTTCATGGCGCACGCGGGTCGGCGGGTGGGATGCCCTCAGGTGGGTGAATTGACCCTCCAGGCACCGCTGGTGCTGGCCGAGAACGGGCCGGGCGTGGTGGTCCAGGTCGTCGTCGACGTCCCCGACGAACACGGACAGCGGACCGTCACGATCTACTCCCGCCCGGACACGGAAGCCGGTGACTGGACCCGGCACGGCGCCGGCACCCTTACCGAGGCGACCGATACCCCCGGTACCGACCGGGATTGGCCCCGGGCCGCTGCCGGGATCTCGGGCGAGGACGTCTACGCCGGACTGTCGGACGCAGGATTCGACTACGGGCCCGTGTTCCGGGGGCTGAAGCAGGTCTGGCAGGACGGCGAGGACGTCTACGCCGAGGTCGTCCTGGCGGACGACCCGGCCGGCTTCGTCCTGCATCCGGCCCTGCTCGACGCCGCGCTGCACGCCCTCGCCGCCGCCTCCGGCACCGGGCCCGGCGAAGCCGGTCTGCCCTTCGCGTTCACCGGCGTACGGGTGCACCGGCCCGGTGCCTCGACGCTGCGCGTACGGCTGCGCCGCCAGGAGCCCGCCGGGGTCGCACTGGAGGCCGTCGACACTGCCGGGAACCCCGTGGTGTCCATCGACTCGCTGGTGTTCCGGCCGGTCAGCCATGCCGACCTCGCCGCGCCCGGTGCATCCGACGGGGACGTGTTGCACCTGCGGTGGACACCGCTCCCGGAACGGGCCCCGGAAGAGGCCCTGGAAGCAGAATCGGCAGGAACCCCGGCCGACGCGCAGCCGGGCGGCGGTCACGTGCATGCCGTCCCGGACATCGCGGCGGCCGCCGCGGAGGTGCGCGCCGGAACGGCCGAGCCGCACTGGGTGGTGCTGCCCTGCCGCGCCCCCGAGGAGGGGACCGTCCCGGAGCGTGCGCGCGCCCTGACCGTGTGGGTGCTCGGCCAGGTGCAGGCCTTCCTCGCCGCACCCGAGATGGCCGGGCGGAGACTGGTCGTCCTGACCCGGGGCGCGGTCGCGGCCGACGAGAGCGACCGTGGCGTCGACGTGTCCGCCGCGGGCGTCTGGGGGCTGGTGCGCTCGGCACAGTCGGAACACCCGGACCGGCTGGTCCTGCTGGACGACGACACCGAGGTGGGCGACGACGAGTGGCCCGCCCTGCTGTCCGCCCTCGCCGCGGCCCCACTGCCCCAGCTCGTCCGGCGGAGCGGGACGCTGTCGACACCGCGCCTGGAAGCGGTCGGTGACGGCGGGGACCTGACCGCCCCACCGCAGGGCCCCTGGCTCCTCACGGCGGGCTCGGGAGGCACGTCGGCGGAGCTCGCCCTGGTGCCCCGGCCCTCGAACGCCGACGAACCGCTCGGCGAGGGTCTGGTCCGCGTGGCGGTGCGCGCGGCCGGGCTCAACTTCCGTGACGTGCTCATCTCGCTCGGCATGTACCCCGGCGCCGCGTCGATCGGCGGCGAGGGCGCGGGCGTGGTCACCGAAGTGGGCCCGGGCGTCGCGGGATTGGCGGCCGGGGACCGGGTGATGGGGCTGATGCCGGACTCGTTCGCCGATACGACGACGGCGGACGCCCGCACGGTCGTCCGCATGCCCGAGGACTGGACGTTCCAGGAGTCGGCCTCCGTGCCCATCGTCTTCCTGACGGCGTACTACGCCCTCGGGGATCTCGCGGGTCTGGGTGCGGGTGAGCGGGTGCTGGTTCACGCGGGTGCGGGTGGTGTCGGGATGGCGGCCGTCCAGTTGGCGCGGTATCTGGGCGCTGAGGTCTTCGCGACGGCGCATCCTTCGAAGTGGGGGGCGTTGCGGGGGCTGGGGGTGGCGGAGGACCATATCGCGTCCTCCCGTGATCTGGGTTTCCGTGACGCGTTCCTCGATGTGACCGGTGGTGCCGGCGTCGACGTGGTGCTGAACTCGCTCGCGGGTGAGTTCGTGGACGCGTCGCTCGAACTGCTGCCGCGTGGGGGCCGGTTCGTGGAGATGGGCAAGACCGATGTGCGGGAGGCGGCCTCGCTGCCGTCCGGAGTCCGGTACCGCACCTTCGACCTCACCGAACCGGAACCCACCCGGATCGGGGAGATGCTGACGGAGCTGCTCACGCTGTTCCGGGACGGCGCCCTGCGGCTTCTCCCGCTGACCTCGTGGGACGTACGAAGGGCCCCGGCCGCGTTCGGGCACGTGCGGTTGGCCCGGCACACCGGCAAGGTCGTCCTCAACGTACCCGCGCCGCTCGACCTCGACGGAACCGTCCTGATCACCGGCGGCACCGGAACACTGGGCGCGCTGGTCGCCGAGCACATGGTCACCACGCACGGCGTGCGGCACCTTCTGCTCGTCGGCCGGCGCGGGCCACAGGCACCCGGTGCCCAGGAACTCGCGCGGCGGCTGCGGAAGTCCGGTGCCGACGTCCGCGTCGTGGCAGCCGATCTGGCGCACCGTGAAGAGGCCGTGGACGTCCTCGCACAGGTCGGCACGGACCACCCGCTCACCGGAGTCGTGCACGCGGCGGGCATCGCCGACGACGGGGTCCTCGGCTCGCTCACGCCCGGCCGGGTCGAGCGGGTCATGGCCGCCAAGGCCGACGCGGCCTGGCACCTGCACGAGCTGACCCGGGACGCGGACCTGGCGATGTTCACCCTGTTCTCGTCCGCCTCCGGAGTGCTCGGCTCCCCGGGCCAGGCCAACTACGCCGCGGCGAACACCTTCCTCGACGCCCTGGCCGAGCACCGCAGGGCCCAGGGCCTCGCGGCGCAGTCCCTGTCCTGGGGACTGTGGGCCCGGCGCAGCGCCATCAGCGGACACCTCGCCGACGCCGACCTGGCCCGGGTGGCCCGGTCCGGGATGCTGCCGCTCGGCGATGAGCACGGGCTGCGCCTGCTGGACGGGGCGCGGGACCGCTGCGGACGCGCGCACGCCGTCCCGGTGCTGCTCGCACCGGGGCACCGGCACACGCATCCGCTCCTTGCCCACCTGGGCGGACCCTCCCTGCCGGCCCGCAACGCCACGCGCGGCGGCGGGGCCGGCGCACCGTCCGTACCGCTGGCCGAAAGGCTCCGCGAACTGTCGGTGGAGGAGCAGCGGCGGATGCTGCTGACCCTGGTGCGGGAGCAGTCCGCGGCCGCCCTCGGGCACGAGTCCGCGGACGCCATCGGCGCCCGCAAGCCCTTCAAGGAGCTGGGGTTCGACTCGCTCACCGGCGTCGAGGTACGCAACCGGCTCGGCGCCGCGACCGGGGTGACCCTGCGCGCGACCGTGGTGTTCGACTTTCCCACGCCCGGCGCGCTCGCCGACCACCTGTGGGAGGCGCTCCGGCCGGACGACGGGACGGGGGAACCCCCGATCATCGCCGACCTCGCCCGCCTGGAGGCCGCTCTGACGCAGGCCCCGGACTCCGGCGACCTGCGCGACGAGATCACTGCCCGCCTGGAGGAGATCCTCTGGACCTGGCGGGACAGGGCCGAGGGCGGGCAGCCGGTCACCGAGGAGGATGACGAAGATCTGGCCGCCGCCACCGACGACGAGATGTTCGCCCTGATAGACGAGGAACTCGGCAGGCCGTGACCTGCGCTTTCGCCCGCCCGCCAGCCGCCCGCACATGAGGAGTTAGGTCCGGATGTCAGACAACCAGAAGCTGCGGGACTACCTGAACAAGGTCACGGCCGACCTGCGGCAGACCCGTAGGCGGCTGGAGGAGGCCCGGTCCGCCGACGCCGAGCCGATCGCCATCATCGGGATGAGCTGCCGATTCCCCGGCGGAGTGGAGTCCCCCGAAGGGCTGTGGGAGCTGGTCGCCGGGGAACGGGACGCGATCAGCCCGTTCCCCCGCGACCGCGGCTGGGACGTGGACGGCCTCTACGACCCGGACCCCGAGCGGACCGGCACCTCGTACGCCCGCGCGGGCGGGTTCCTCGCCGATGCGGGCGGCTTCGACGCGGAGTTCTTCGGGATCAGCCCGCGCGAGGCACTGGCCATGGACCCGCAGCAGCGGCTGCTGCTCGAACTGTCGTGGGAGGTGTTCGAGGCCGCCGGCATCGACCCGACCTCGGTGACCGGCCGGCCGGTCGGCACGTACATCGGCACCTCCACCTCCGGCTACGGGATCACCCTGGCCGAGGCGCCCTCGGGGGTGGAGGGGTACCTGCTGACGGGCAGCGCGGCGGCTGTGGCCTCCGGACGGATCGCGTACACGCTCGGCCTGGAGGGGCCGGCCGTCACGATCGACACGGCGTGCTCGTCGTCGCTGGTCGCCATGCATCTGGCCGCGCAGGCACTGAGGTCGGGCGAGAGCGAACTCGCGGTGGCGGGCGGTGCCACCGTCATGTCCAGCCCGGGCACGTTCGTGGAGTTCAGCAGGCAGCGCGGTCTGTCGCCGGACGGGCTGTGCAAGCCGTTCGCGGCCGCGGCGGACGGCACAGGCTGGGGCGAGGGCGTCGGACTGCTCCTCCTGGAACGGCTGTCCGACGCCCTCGCGAGCGGTCACCGGGTGCTCGGCGTGCTGCGGGGCTCCGCGGTGAACCAGGACGGCGCCTCCAACGGCCTGACGGCACCGAACGGACCCTCGCAGCAACGGGTCATCCGACAGGCCCTGCGCAACGCCCGGGTCGCCGGCGCACAGGTGGACGTGGTGGAGGCACACGGCACCGGCACCACACTCGGCGACCCCATCGAGGCACAGGCACTCCTCGACACATACGGCCAAGGACGCCCGGAAGGACAGCCGTTGTGGCTGGGTTCGGTGAAGTCGAACATCGGGCACACGCAGGCGGCCGCCGGTGTGGCCGGTGTGATCAAGATGGTGATGGCGATGCGCCATGGTGAGTTGCCGGCGACGTTGCACGTGGACGAGCCCTCGCCGCACGTGGACTGGTCGGCGGGTGAGGTACGGCTTCTGACGGAGGCGGTGCGGTGGCCGGGTGACGGGCATCCGCGCCGGGCGGGGGTGTCCTCGTTCGGCGTCAGCGGTACCAACGCGCACGTGATCCTGGAGGAGCCGCCCGCCGTCGAGCCGAAGGCCGCCGCGCCGGTGGAGGCGTCGGGTCCGGTGACATGGGTGCTGTCGGGGCGCGGGGATGCGGGACTGCGCGCCCAGGCGGCCCGGCTCGCCGACTTCGTACGGGATCGGCGGGCCGTGGGGACGGTCGACCGCGAGTGGCTCGCGGGAGTGGCGGCCGGGCTGGCCGGCCGGGCCGCCCTGGAGCAGCGGGCCGTGGTCGTGGGGTCGGACGTGGACGAACTGCTGAAGGGGCTGGACGCGCTGACCGCCGACGGGCAGCCGCTGTCGGCGGCCGCCGACTCCCGCACGGTCTTCGTCTTCCCCGGTCAGGGTGGTCAGTGGGAGCGGATGGGGCGGGAGTTGCTGGGGTGTGATGCCGTGTTCGCGGAGGCGATCGGGGCGTGTGAGCGGGCTCTGGATCCGTGGGTGGACTGGTCGCTGTCGGCGGTTCTGTCGGGTGAGGAGCGGGGGTGGTTGGGTCGGGTGGATGTGGTTCAGCCGGTGTTGTGGGCGGTGATGGTGTCCTTGGCGGAGGTCTGGCGGGCGGCGGGGGTTGTGCCTGATGCGGTGGTGGGTCATTCGCAGGGGGAGATCGCGGCTGCTGTGGTTGCGGGGCGTTTGAGTGTGGAGGACGGTGCCCGGG
>NZ_JAAXYC010000401.1 GCF_018619185.1 Streptomyces sp. McG3
GTCGGGGTGGGCTCCGTCGGCGTCGGGGTCGGGTCCGTCGGAGTCGGCGTCGGGTCCGTCGGAGTGGGGGTCGGGTCTGTAGGCGTCGGCGTCGGGTCCGTCGGAGTGGGGGTCGGGTCCGTCGGCGTCGGCGTCGGATCCGTCGGCGTAGGCGTCGGCTCCGGCGAGCAGGTCGGCAGGTCGCCGTCGAAGGGGTACGCGTGGATCTCCTGGCCGCCCGACGCTCCCGCCGAGGTGTGGGTGAGCGAACCCGCCGTGTAGAAACGGCCGTTGGTGCCGCTCATGCTGAGCACGGTGGTGCTCGTCGGCTGGCCCACCAGCACGCTGCCCTCGAACTGGGCCGGGCCGCTCATGGACAGGTCGGTGGCGTCCGGGAAGTTCCACAGCAGGTTCTCGCGGAGGCCCTCGTTGGGGAAGGAGCCCATGAACGTGGCGACGCTGCGGGTGGAGCCGTAGACGTTGACGAGGACGGTCGCGCCCTCGGGGATGCCGTTGAAGACGAACCCCGTGTTGCCGCCCGCCTCCGACTCCAGGTCCGCGTCCACGTCGAAGATCTGGATCGCGGACGAGCCGTCACCGGTGAACGTCATGACGTCACCGGTCTTCACCCACGTGCCCGTCGCCTCCCGGTGCTCGTCGCCGTCGTACGCGTAGCACTGGCTGGCCTCGGTGAGCTGCGGGCGCAGCGCGGTGTACGGGGCGGCCGCGTCCTCGTCGAAGCGTGGGGCGGTGGTGGGGTTCACCGTGCCCGTGAGGTCACCCGCGTACGCGACGCGGCCGGAGTGCGTGCCCTCCTCGGCGAGCAGGCGCTCGCCGTCGGCGATGGTCACGTCGCCGCCCGCCGTCAGGTAGTCGGAGCCGTCCGGCGGCGGCACCCGCGAACCGACGCCCGCGATACCGACGTTGTAGATCTGCGAGACCCCGTCCCGCTTGTCCATGTCGAACGTGCCGAGGGTGACGACCTTCCCCTCCGCCTCGGCCGCCGCCTCCCGGACCAGGAAGTCCCCACCGACGTAGACGTTGATATTGCTGTCGAAGTTGGTGACCGGGCCGTTGTTGGGGTCGTTCCAGCTGGGCGGGCAGGAGCTGCCGAGGCAGGGTCCCAGTCCGCCCGGCAGCGGATCGGCACCCGCGGCCGGGGCCAGCACGCCCACCATCGCCGCGGCCGTGGCCACTGTCACTGCTGCCCGGATTGCGTTGCCGCGCCTGCGCGCCTTCTGTTCCATGCCGCGCAATATGCATGGTTAACACTTAGTCATATTGAATGACACGCCGCTTTTGCCCTCTTGTGTAGTCCTATAGGAGGTTTCTTCGTCGCGACACGCAGGCGGAAACGGTGCGTCAGAGAGCCAGCAGCTTCGCCTCCAGCACGGGGTCGAGGCCGACGGCCGGGCGGTCGGGGCGCTGGGGCGCCACGCCACCGAGGGTGCGCAGCCAGGCCCAGGTGTCCGCCACGGTCTCCCCGGCCGGGCGGCAGCGCAGCCCGGCGGCGTACGCCCTGGTGGGGTCGCCCCGGTGGATCGTGTCGTACAGCTCGCCCGGCGGGAGCCAGATCGGCAGGTCGCTCCAGGGCTCGACCCCGGCGGCGAGCAGGACCTCCGGATCGGTCCAGCGCAGCTCGGCGTCGGACCCGGTGACGCGTACGCACGCTTCCAGCAGCTCGCCCGTGGTCGTGTGGCCGGGGCGGCTGACGGTGTTGTACGCGCCGTGCAGCCCGCCCGCCGCCGCGTCCAGGATCCAGTCCGCCAGGTCCCGGGCGTCGATGTACTGGAGTTCGGTCCCGGGCCGGCCGGGGGCGACCACCGGCCCGCCCCGGGCGATGCGCGACAGCCACCAGGGCAGCCGGCCGATGTTCTCCCCGGGGCCGATGATCAGCCCGGCCCTCGCCAGCAGGGCCCGGTCCCCGAAGGCGTCGAGGGCGGCCAGCTCACCGCCGCGCTTGGCCCGGTCGTACGGCACGTCCGCGCCGTCGTCGGGCGAGGCGCCGGCCACCAGCGGGCCGTCCTCGTCGAGCCCCGGGGCGGCCGGGTGGACGTACACCGAGCGGCTGGAGACGTAACTGAAGTGCCCGGACCGGCCGGACAGCAGACGGGCGGCGTCGCGGACGGCGGCGGGCGCGCCGCTCCAGGTGTCGACGACCAGGTCCCAGTCCTGCCCGCTCTCCGCCAGCGCCGCGAGTCCGTGCTCGCCCGCGGTCCGGTCCCCGGTCAGCGCGCTCACGCCGGGCGGGGGCGCGTGGCGGCCCCGGTGGAACACCGTGACGTCCCAGCCCCGCTCCAGCGCGGCGTCGGTGACGGCCCGTCCGACGAACTCCGAACCGCCCAGCATCAGAAGCCTCATGGGACGACTCTGCCCGCCGGAAGGCGGCGGGGGAACACGAGCACGCTGTCAGCAGAACGGGGAACTCACCGTCGCGGGGCCGGGGCGCGGGCCTGCGGGGCGTCACCGGCGCGAGCGGAAGGCCGGCGCGTCAGGGCGTGCGGGCCAGCGGGGAGTCAGGGCGTGCGGGCCAGTGGGGAACGGTGGCGCAGCAGCCACTCGTGGTAGCCGCTGGCCCGTCGGGCCGCGTCCCGGTAGGCGTCCTCCAACTGCGCGTACACCACCGCGATGTCCGTCCCGGGCCGCGAGACCAGGAGCAGCCGCACGGCGAGCGGGTCCCCCAGCAGCGGGCGGATCACCATGTCGTCGCGCGGGCCCGACGTCGGCTGGCAGGGCGCGACGGCCTCGCCGAGCACGACGAGGGAGGCGGCGGTGAGGTAGTCGCCGTGCAGGACCGGCGGGTTGAGCCCGGCGGCGCCGAGCACCCGGCGCACCCCGTCCCACTCGCCGTCCACCGTCGGATCGACCATCCAGGGGTCGCCCGCCAGGTCCCCGAGCTCCACCACGCGACGACGGGCGGCGGGGTGGTCCCGGGAGAGCGAGATGAACTGCGGCTCCCGCTCCACGAGCACGCGCTGCTCCAGGCCCTCCGGCACGGCGAGCGGGGAGCCCTCCACCTCGTGCACGAAGGCGACGTCCAGACGGCCCTCCTCGACCGAGCGCAGGAGCGCGTGGGCGGAGACGTCGACCCGCAGCGAGATGTCGGTGCCGGGCAGAGCGACCCGCAGCCGGCGCAGCCAGCCGCCGATGACCCGGCTCGCGGTGGAGCCGATGCGCAGCCGGGATCCGTGCGGCCGGGCGGCCTCGGCCTCCGCCAGCGCCTCGGCGACCAGGTCGTTCATGCCGTCCACGAGGGGCCGGGCCCGGCTCAGGACGGCCCGCCCCAGGGAGGTCGGCCGGCAGCCGGTCCGTTCGCGGCGGAACAGTTCGGCGCCGAGCACGTTCTCGATCCGCCGGAGCTGGGTGGTCAGGGAGGGCTGGCTCACACCGAGGCGTCGGGCCGCCTGATGCAGGCTGCCCGCGTCGGCGATGGCGCAGAGCGCCCTGAGGTGCCTCACCTCCAGCTCCATGCAGCGGAGACTATGACCGCCGCTCGCCGTGCACCAGACGTCGCAACCCCAACAAACAGCGGCAATTCAGGGAGTGTTGGGCCTTGAGACATGTGACGATGCCGTGGCCGTGACGTGGGCATGGCATGTCCACGGGCGGCTGACGTGCGGAAAGAAAGAGCCCGGGCGGCGATAGGGCGGCGCTATCACCGTTCGGCATCATCCCCGCGACTGTGCGCTGCACCACACTCTTCCCCGTACCGCCCCACGCCTTGTCCGCCCAGCGGACACCCCCACGGCGCGGGTTCGATCGGACAGGTAGGAGAAATCCCCCCATGAGACACCTCAGGACCGCTGTCGCCACCGCCGCCGCCGGGCTCGGCCTCGTCGCCGCACTGGGCACCGCACCCGTCGTGGCCGCCGCTCCGGCCCCTGCCGCTCCCTCCTCCACCACCGTCGCCGCGTACAACGGTTCGGGCGAGAACGCCGCCGCGAACCGCGCCTTCCTCGACGCGGTCATGAAGTCCGTCGCCGAGAAGCGCGCCGCCAACCCGGGCATCAAGGCCGTCACGGTCACCTACGACGCGTCGGGCGCGCCGTCCTTCCGCGGCGAGATAGCCAACAGCACGCAGATCTGGAACAGCTCGGTCTCCAACGTCCAGCTGCAGGAAGGCTCCGGCGCGGACTTCACCTACCGCGAGGGCAACGACCCCCGGGGCTCCTACGCGAGCACCGACGGGCACGGTCGCGGGTACATCTTCCTGGACTACGCCCAGAACCAGCAGTACGACTCGACCCGGGTCACCACGCACGAGACCGGGCACGTGCTCGGGCTGCCGGACAACTACTCGGGTCCGTGCAGCGAGCTGATGTCGGGCGGCGGCCCCGGCCCGTCCTGCACCAACTCCAACCCGGACGCCAACGAGCGGGCCCGGGTGAACCAGCTGTGGCAGAACGGCCTGGCCGCGCTCGCCCGCTCCGCCTCCTGACGCCGGGACGCACCGGCGGTCCGGCGGAGGACAGCCGGTCCCGTGTCCCGGGACCGGCCGGCACCCCCCACACGACAGAGGACCGTTCCGCCCGCGGAACGGTCCTCTGCGCGGTCCGCTTCCGTGCCGGTCGGGCCGTACGCGCCCGTGCGCCGGTCAGGCGTCGAACTCGCCGCGGACGAGGGTCAGCAGTTCGTCCTCGGTCATGCCGAGGTCCCGGGCGTCCGCGACGGCTCCGCGGACGCGCTCCAGCAGCCGTGCCCGCTGCGGCGAGGCGCCCGCGGTGATCGCCGCGCCCCGGCCGCGGCGAAGCTCGATGAGCCCCTCCTCGCGAAGCCGTTGGTAGCCGCGCAGCACCGTGTGGACGTTCACGCCGAGGGATTCGGCGAGCACCCGGGCGGCGGGCAGCCGCTCGCCCGGAGCCACCGCGCCCTCGGCGACCGCACGCCGGACCGAGGCGGCGATCTGGTCGCCGAGCGGGACGATGGAGGTCGGATCGACCCGGAAGAGCATGGTCAGCGCCCCGTCCGCTGCCGGTCGAGCAGTGTGTTGAGCAGGGCCGCGCCGGTGGCCGAGTCGTCGACGGTGACGGCGAACTCGCGGCCGCTCGTCAGGCTGACGACGATGGCCTCGCCCGAGCGGGTGATGACGCCGCTGCGCTCGGGGCGGACACGATAGCCCCAACCGCCGTACTCGGCGAGCGCGTTGACGGGGCGGCTGTCCGCCCCCGCCATCCGCTCCAGCGGCACCCGGACCCGGGGCCTGGGCAGCAGGCCGGAGACGGTGAGGCCCCGCCGGTCCACGGTGACGTGGGGGCGGCAGAAGGTGGCCGTCACCAGGCCGAGGAGAAGGATCGGGCCCCCGATGAACCAGCTCTGCGACAGGCCGACGGTGACACCGGCCGCCAGGAACACCAGCACGGCGACCGGCACCCACCACGCACCGATCCCGCGCGCCCAGCCGGCCACCTCGCCGTCGGCGAGCGCGATCCGCTCCCGGCTCGCCGGATCACGGTCGCGGGGGTCATCGGGTGCGGGGACGAGCCGGGACGCCAACACGCCGAGGGCTCCGGCGAGGACGGCCGCCCCGAGGGCCACGACGAGGTGCCGGAGCGGGAAGCCGTCCGCCGGTCCGCCCTCGGGGGCGTCCACGTTGACGGACAGGACGGCGATCAGCAGGTATCCGAGGAACCCGGCGACGGCGAAGCCCCCGCCGATGAACCACCGGTGGGCACGGCCGTGGAGCTTGCCGTTGACCGCGATGAAGGCCCACAGCGCGCCGAGCACGAGCAGCGATGCGGCGGTGTAGAGGAGATGGGCGGTGACGCCCATGTAGCCGTCGGCGGAGCCGCCGGCGTCGAAGTGGACGGCCAGCCGGTCGGGCAGCCGGTCCTTGACGGTGACGTGGACGACGAGGTCGGCGAGGAGAGCGAGCACAAAGGGCAGGGCCGCGAGCGTCGCGCGGCCAAGGTTCTTGCTTGTCATGAAAAACCTCCGTTGTTCGCATGCTAGTAGAACAATGAGGCGGGGGCAACGGGGTGCCGCGCGTCCGCCCCGTACCGGGATGGGTACGGGGCGGAAGTTGTACGGGGG
>NZ_JAAXYC010000402.1 GCF_018619185.1 Streptomyces sp. McG3
GACCAGGGCCGTGCCCAGTGACGCGCCCAGGGCCCCGGACGTCAGGGCGTCCGCCGGGGTGCCGTCCGTTCGGCGGGCGTGGATCACCGTCCAGGGGCCGGCGGAACCGAGCAGCGGGGCCACCTCGGCGGGGGAGGCCCCCAGAAGCATGCGGACCAGGGCCGCCGAACGGCCCGCCGCGTCCGCGCCCTGGTGGGGGGCGGCCAGGAGGGAGAGGAGGACCACCGCGATGCCCGCCACCGTGTGGTCGCCGGACGCCCGTTGCCCGGTCGCCAGCGCCAGGACCAGGCCCTCGCCGCCGCCCAGCGCGTACGCGGACAGGTGGGTGCCGCCGTGGGTGTCGGTGGCCGAGGAGGGGGAGCCGGGGCGTTCGCGGGCGACCACCCGGGCCAGCCGGATCAGGGCCCCCGCCGCCTCCGGGTCCGGGCGGCGGCCCGCCGCGTGGACCTCCTCGCCCCGCGCCGTGAGCAGGACCGCCCGGCCGCCGAGCTGCGTCGCGAGCTGGTGCAGGACCGCCGGTACGGGGTCGGGACGGGCCGCCGCCGTCGCCAGCGCCTGCTGGGCGCGGGTCACCCGGCGCAGCTCGCGGTGGCGCGCCTCGGCCATCAGCCGCCAGACCGCCCGCGCGATCGCGGTGAACGGGGTCTGTGGCCCCACCTCCAGCAGCGGCAGGCCCTCCCGGTCGCACGCCTCGATCAGGGCCCGGGGCACCGTCTCGTGCACCGGTCGGACCCCAAAACCCAGCGCCGCCGCCCCCGCCTCCACCAGCCGGCCGACGTAGTGGTCCGGGTCCGTCAGCAGCACGCCCGCGCTCAGCAGCAGTTCGCCGCCGAGCAGATACGGATACGGGTCGGCCATCTCCGAGGTGTGCACCCAGAGCAGATCGGCGTCGGCCGGGCCCGCGATCCGGCGCAGGCCCAGCTCCTCGCGCGCCAGGAGCTCCGCCAGCGGGATGGGTGGAGTCGGCGGACCGGGCGGTGAGGTCGTCTGCGGGGTGCCCGCGGAAGGGGTCGGCATGGACGGTTCATCCATTCAGTGCGTCGGCAATGGAGGAAACGTACACTTCAGCGTCGGCTTTCGGCCACCTACCGTCTTCCTCGCACGTACATCTGTTTGCGCGAGACGGAGGGAAGCCCATGGCTGTCGACTACGCCGTGATCGTCGTCTACCTGGCCGGCATGCTCGCCATGGGCTGGTGGGGCATGCGCCGCGCCAAGTCGAAGAGTGAGTTCCTGGTCGCGGGACGCCGCCTGGGCCCGGGGATGTACTCCGGCACCATGGCCGCGATCGTCCTCGGCGGCGCGTCCACCATCGGCGGCGTCGGGCTCGGCTACCAGTACGGCCTCTCCGGCGCGTGGATGGTCTTCACCATCGGCCTCGGCCTGCTCGCGCTGTCCGTCTTCTTCTCCGCGCGGATCGCCCGGCTGAAGGTCTACACCGTCTCCGAGATGCTCGACCTGCGCTACGGCGGCCGGGCCGGGATCATCTCCGGCGTCGTGATGTGGGCGTACACCCTGATGCTCGCGGTCACCTCGACCATCGCGTACGCCACCATCTTCGACGTCCTCTTCGACGTGAACCGCACCGTCGCGATCGTCCTCGGCGGCGCGATCGTCGTCGCGTACTCGACGCTCGGCGGCATGTGGTCGATCACGCTCACCGACATGGTCCAGTTCGTCGTCAAGACCATCGGCGTGCTGCTGCTCCTGCTGCCGATCGCCGTCGTCAAGGCGGGCGGCTTCAGCGAGATGAAGGCCCAGCTGCCGACCGAGTACTTCGACCCGCTCGGCATCGGCGGCGAGACGATCTTCACGTACGTGCTGATCTACACCTTCGGCATGCTCATCGGGCAGGACATCTGGCAGCGCGTGTTCACCGCGCGCAGCGACACGACGGCCCGCTGGGGCGGCACGGTCGCCGGTACGTACTGTCTCGTCTACGCCATCGCCGGGGCCGTCATCGGCACCGCCGCCAAGGTGATGTACCCGAACCTGGCGAGCGCGGACGCCGCCTTCGCGACCATCGTCAAGGACGAACTGCCGGTCGGTGTGCGCGGACTGGTGCTCGCCGCCGCGCTGGCCGCCGTGATGTCGACCTCCTCCGGCGCGCTGATCGCCTGCGCGACGGTGGCCAACAACGACATCTGGTCCCGGCTGCGGGGGGCCGTCGGCCGGGGCGGGGGCGGCGAGGAGCCCCACGACGAGGTCAAGGGCAACCGGATCTTCATCCTGATCATGGGCATCGGCGTCATCCTCATCGCCATCGCGCTGAACGACGTCGTCGAGGCGCTGACCGTCGCGTACAACCTGCTGGTCGGCGGGCTGCTCGTGCCGATCATCGGCGGGCTGCTGTGGCGGCGCGGCACGGCGGCCGGGGCGCTGTCGGCGGTGTGCGTCGGGGGTGTCGCGGTGATCGGGCTGATGGCCCACTACGGGATCCTCGCCAACCAGCCGATCTACTACGGGCTGCTGGCGTCGCTGGCCGTGTACGTCGTCGTCTCGCTGGCGACGCCGCCGACGGACGCGGTGGTGCTCGACGCTTGGCGCGAGCGGTTGGCGGGGCGTGGTGGGCCGCCCGAGGACAGCTCCGCCGAGGCCCCGGACGCGGCCGCACCCAGCCCGTCCGGCGTGTAACCCAGCCCGTCCGGCGTTCGAGGACGGAACCCTGCTGCCGGACAGGCTGAACGGGGCCCGACGGGCCGGGGTCGTCCGTCGGACCCCGCACACTTGACAGCGTACGAAACCGAAGGAAAGGCACACCCCCATGAGCAGCACCGAATCGCCGCGCGGCCCCATCGACTCCTCCCGCGTCCCGCGGTACGCCGGGCCCGCGACGTTCGCCCGGCTGCCCCGGCTCGACGAGGTCGGCCGTACCGACGTCGCCGTGGTCGGCGTGCCCTTCGACACCGGGGTCTCCTACCGGCCCGGCGCCCGCTTCGGCGGCAACGCCATCCGTGAGGCCTCCCGGCTGCTGCGCCCGTACAACCCGGCGCAGGACGCCTCCCCGTTCGCCCTCGCCCAGGTCGCCGACGCCGGGGACATCGCGGCGAACCCGTTCAACATCAACGAGGCCGTCGAGACCATCGAGGGCGCGGCCGACGACCTCCTGGGCACCGGCGCACGCCTGATGACCCTCGGCGGCGACCACACCATCGCCCTGCCCCTCCTGCGCTCCGTCGCCAAGAAGCACGGGCCCGTCGCCCTGCTCCACTTCGACGCGCACCTGGACACCTGGGACACCTACTTCGGCGCCGAGTACACCCACGGCACCCCGTTCCGCCGGGCCGTCGAGGAGGGCATCCTCGACACCTCCGCCCTCTCCCACGTCGGCACCCGCGGCCCGCTCTACGGCAAGCAGGACCTGACCGACGACGAGAAGATGGGCTTCGGCATCGTCACCTCCGCCGACGTCATGCGGCGCGGCGTCGACGAGATCGCCGACCAGCTGCGGCAGCGCATCGGCGACCGGCCGCTGTACATCTCCATCGACATCGACGTCCTGGACCCGGCGCACGCCCCCGGCACCGGCACCCCCGAGGCCGGCGGCCTCACCTCCCGCGAGCTGCTGGAGATCCTGCGCGGCCTCTCCTCCTGCCACCTGGTCTCCGCCGACCTGGTCGAGGTCGCCCCGGCGTACGACCACGCCGAGATCACCTCCGTGGCCGCCTCGCACGCCGCGTACGAGCTGACGACGATCATGTCCCGCCAGATCGCGGCGGAGAAGGAAAGCAAGGAAGCCAAGTGAGCCACGACCACGACGACCGGCCGCAGCTCACCGCCGCCCAGGCCGCCGCAGTCCTGAATCCGCCGGCCGGCCGCAACGGCGGTGACCTCGTCGTCGAGTCCCTCCAGGGGCTCGGCGCGACCACCGTCTTCGGGTTGCCCGGCCAGCACGCGCTCGGCATGTTCGACGCGCTGCGCCGCTCCTCCCTCCGTTACGTCGGACTCCGCGTCGAGAACAACGCGGGCTTCGCCGCCGACGCGTACGGCCGGATCACCGGGGAGGTCGCGCCGCTGCTCCTGTCCACCGGGCCCGGGGCGCTCACCTCGCTCGCCGCGCTCCAGGAGGCGGCCGCCGCCTCCGCGCCCGTCCTCGCGATCTCCAGCCAGATCCCCACGGCGGGGCTCGGCGGCGGTCGGCACGGTTACCTCCACGAGCTGCGCGACCAGCAGGCCTCCGTCCGCGACATCGTGAAGTCCGTGCACACCGTGCGGTCCGCCTCGCAGATCCCCTCCGCGATCGCCGCCGCCTGGGAGTCCGCGCTGTCCGCCCCGCACGGGCCGGTCTGGGTGGAGATCCCGCAGGACGTGCTGCTCGCCGGGACGACGCTCCCGGTCGTCAGCGCCATGGACGCCACCCCGCGCGAGCTCTATCCGCGCCCCGAGCTGACGATCGCCGCCGCCCACCTGCTGTCGAACGCCGAACGCCCGGTGATCATCGCGGGCGGCGGAGTCGTCCGCTCCGACGCCTCCGGCAAGCTGTGCGCGCTGGCCGAGAAGCTCGACGCCCCCGTCGTCACCACCTTCGGCGGCAAGGGCGCGTTCCCCTGGGAGCACCCGCTCTCGCTGCGCTCCTGGCTGGAGGACCGGCACACGACCGACTTCCTGGAGGACGCGGACGTCCTCCTCGTCGTCGGCTCGGGGCTCGGCGAACTCTCCTCGAACTACCACACCTTCCGCCCGCGCGGCCGGGTGATCCAGATCGAGGCGGACGCCGGGAAGCTGGAGTCCAACCACCCCGCGCTCGGCATCCACTCCGACGCCCGCGAGGCCCTGTCCGACCTCCTGGAGGCCGTCGAGCGGCGCGAGGACGCGGGCGCCGCGGAGCGCGTGGCCACGGTGCTGGAGAAGGTACGGGTCCGGATCGACGCCCAGGAACTGACCCTGGAGCAGCAGGTCCTCGCCGCCGTCCGCGAGGCGCTGCCCGACACCGCGCCCAGCTTCTGGGACATGACGATCCTGGCGTACTGGGCCTGGTCCGCGTTCGACGCCCGCCGCCCCAACACCATGCACTCCGCCCAGGGCGCGGGCGGCCTCGGCTACGGTTTCCCGGCGGCCATCGGCGCGGCCGCCGCCGACCCGACGAAGCCCGTGCTCGCGGTCTCCGGCGACGGCGGCGCGATGTACTCCATCGCGGAGCTGGCCACCGCCCGCCAGTACGATCTGCCGCTGACCTGGCTGATCGTCGACGACGGCGGCTACGGCATCCTGCGCGAGTACATGACGGGCGCCTTCGGCGAGGCCACCGGCACGGAGCTGTCCCGCCCGGACTTCGTCGCGCTCGCCGAGTCCTTCGGCGTACCGGCCGTCCGTACGACGCCGGAGTCCCTCGCCGCCGACCTCGGCAAGGCGCTGGCGGCCCCGGGCCCGTCCGTCGTCGTGCTTCCGGCCCTGCTGCGGATGTTCGAGCCGACGCACCTGTAGGCGGCCGTACGTGCCCGGAGCGCGGCGGGAGGGCCCGGGCCGGGTGTGACCCGGGCCGGACCCTCCCGCTCACAGCTCCGCGAGCGCCTTCCCGATCGCGGCCTCCTGCGCCTGGACACCCTCCTGGAACCGGGCCCGCTCCGCCGGGTCCCGGATCTCCCCGGGCAGCTCCCGGCGCAGGGGCAGAAGGTCCGGCAGCTGCCGGAACAGCACCGCGGCGGCGGGCCCCTCGCCCCGGTTGGCGGCGGCGGCCAGATACCGGCCCGCCTGCCACAGGTGCACGGTGAGGTGCTTGCGCGGTTCGGTGGACACCTGCCGCCGCGCCCCGGGCTTCCCCAGGGAGTGGTGCGTGCCCTCGCCGAGGCGCTCCAGCGCGGCGAGCGCCGCGTAGAGCTGTCCGCAGCGGTAGGCCTCGGTGAGCCGGTCGTTCGCCATGGTTCCTGCCCCCTTCGGCGGCCCTTCCGACGGCCCTCCGACGGGGAGGCCGCCCATGCCGCTGCGGATGACTACCCGCCCGTCCCGGGCCCCGAACCGGTCCCGGGACCCCGCTACCGCACGCCCCGGCCATCGGC
>NZ_JAAXYC010000403.1 GCF_018619185.1 Streptomyces sp. McG3
CGCGTTCCACCGAGGCCGCCCCCGCGCGGACCCTCGCCCCCGCCGACCGCTGGCGGCTCGTGCTCGGCCGGCGCACCGATCAACTGCCGTCCGGCGCCGCCCGCCTGGCGACCGCTCTGGACGAGCTGTACGGCGCGGGGCACGGCGAGGGGTCCCGTGGCGGCCTGCCCGGTCACGGCGCCTCCGGACCGCGCGGCGGCCGGGAACCGTCGTTCCCCGGCGTCCGTGAGTGGTCCGAGGAACTGGCCGCGCTGTTCGGACCCGGCGTCCGCGAGGAGGTCCTCGCCGCCGCGGCCGTGACAGGACGACAGGACGTCCTCGCCGAACTCGACCCGGCGGCCGCCACCCCCTCCGTGGAACTGCTCCGGTCGATCCTGCGGTACGCCGGCGGGCTCCCCGAAGCCCGCCTCGCGGCACTCCGGCCCCTGGTCCGCCACCTGGTCGACGAACTGACCCGGCAGCTCGCCACCCGGCTGCGCCCCGCCCTCACCGGCACGATGGCGGCCCGGCCCACCCGCCGCCCTGGCGGCAGACTGGACCTGCCGCGCACGCTGCGGGCCAACCTGGCAACCGCCCGCCGCACGGCCGACGGAACGGTCCAGGTGATCCCGGAGAAGCCCGTGTTCCGCAGCCGTGCCCGCCGGTCGGCCGACTGGCGCCTGATCCTGGTGACCGACGTCTCCGGATCCATGGAGTCGTCCACGATCTGGTCCGCGCTGACCGCCTCGGTGCTCGCCGGGGTGCCGACCCTGAGCACCCACTTCCTGGCCTTCTCCACGGAGGTCGTCGATCTCACCGGCCATGTGCACGATCCCCTCTCTCTCCTGCTGGAGGTGAGCGTGGGCGGGGGCACGCACATCGCCGCCGGGCTGCGGCACGCCCGCGGTCTGATCGAGGTGCCCAGCCGCACCCTCGTCGTCGTCATCAGCGACTTCGAGGAGGGCGCGCCCCTCGCCGGACTGCTGGCCGAGGTGCGGGCCCTGGTGACCACCGGCTGTCACGTCCTGGGGTGCGCGAGCCTCGACGACGCCGGCCGACCGCGTTACTCGACGGGCGTCGCCGGGCAGCTCGTGGCCGCCGGCATGCCCGTGGCCGCCCTCAGCCCACTCGAACTGGCCCGCTGGATAGGGGAGAAGACCGCATGAACGACGACCGGTTGCCACCCGTCGCACCGGAGGTCACGGCCACGCTCGTGGAGGACCTCTCGCCCCGGCTGCGCAAGCGGCTGGACGCGGCGGTCACGAAGATCGGCGCCCGCCCGAAGCGCCGCGACGGGGACACCGTGACGATCGAGGTCGACGACGAGACCGAGTTGCGCCTGCACGCCCCGGGCGGCCTGGTGGCGACGACGGACGCCATCACCTGCGGCTGCCTCCTCGCCCCGGCCTGCGTCCACCGCGCGGCCGCCGCCTGCGCCGCCCCCGCGGCGGACCTGCCGCCGGAGCTCGTCGACCGGCCCACCGCCAAGGCCCCCGAACCCGGCTCGGCAGCGGACCCGGCCCCCGCACCCGGCCCCGTGACGGACCAGGCCCCCGCTCCCGACCTCACCTCCCCGCCCGAGGTGGCGAGCCCGGCCCAGCGCGCCGCCGCCGACGCTCTGTGGTCGGCGGGCGCCGCCGTGCTGGAAGCCGGCGTCGACGGGGCCGGCGCCGTCACCCAGTCGGCCCTTCTCCGCGCCGCGCACACCGCCCGGCTCCGGCAGCTGCCCCGTGCCGCGGCCGCCGCGCTGTCCGTCGTCACACTGCTGCGCGCGGCCCGCGCGGGTGACCCGTCCTACCGCACCGCCGACCTCGTCACGGCCCTGGCCGAACTCCTCGGCACTGCGCACCGGGTGGGGACGACGTCCGGGGCGGAGCTGGCCGCCGTCCGGGGCCGCGCCCGCCGCCCGTACAGTCCGGACGGCTCGCTGCGCCTGTACGGCCTGTTCACCGAACCCGTGGTCACCGACTCGGGGCACGGCGGCGTCCGCACCTGGGTCGCCGCAGCCGACGGCCGCCTCTTCACGGTCGGCGACGTGGCGCCCGGCGGAGTCGGACGCGCCCTGGGCGTGGCCGACCGGGCCGTGCGCCTGGGGGACAGCGCGCTCACCCACCGGGAGCTGGGCCGGGCCGGCCTGGCGGTCTCCGGGGCGACGGCGTCGCCGGACGGCAGACTGGGGGCCGGGAAGGGCGTCAAGGCCGTAACCGCCCGGGGTGCGGTATGGACGGAACCGCCGCTCGCGGCCCTGTGGGAGACGCCGCCGTCCGAACAGGCCGCCCGTGCCCTGCGGTCCACCGCCCGCTACGCGGACCCGGAGGGCGGCGGCAGCGACCTGCTCTTCCTGGACGTCGAACTCCTCGGCGCGGTACGGGAGTCGGGCGGCTCCTGCCTGCTCGCGCGGTGCGAGGGAGGCGTTCTCGTCCGGCTCGCCGTCGCCGACGACGACCCCGCGCTGGCCCATCGCGACAACGTGATGCTGCTGGCCGCGGCACCGGGGACGCGGCTGCGGATCATCGGCCGCCTGGTGCCCGCCCCCTACCCCCGGCTCACCCTTCTCGCCTGCTCGCACCCCTCCGGCGAGTCCACGATCGACCTCGGCTTCGACCGCCTGCGCCGCGCCGACCTCCCGGACCCGAACGCCCCCGTGCACCCCGCCCCGCACCGGCCCGGAGGCTCCGGCGCGCACGCGCCGCTGTACCTCCTGGAGCGCCGGGTGGAACAGACGGTCCCGGCGGGCCGTGCGGCCCTCGGCCTCCTCGGCGACGTCACCGCCGAGGCCCGCCGGATCCGCCGCGCCGGTCTCCCCACGGCCGCCGGACTCCTCACCGCCCTGTGCGCGTCGGCGGCCCGACGCGACCGCGATCTGTTCGGCCGCCTGCTCCCCGCCGACACCGACGGCTTCGCCTCCCACTGGCTGGCGGCCGCCCGTTACACGGCCGCCGTGGCGGAGTCCCTGTGCTCGGCGGCCTGGGAACCGGTGCAGGAGTGAGCTGCCCTGGCGTCGCTCGCTCCGACGTCCCTGCTCACGAGCTCCGAACCGGCACACGGCATCATGCAGGCATGATCACCATTCACCTGAAGTACGAGATCGACGCGGACAAGCTCGAGGACTTCGAGGAGTACGGCCGCCGCTGGGTCCGCCTCGTCAACCGTTTCGGCGGAACGCACCACGGCTACTTCCTGCCGAGTGAGGGCGACAGCGACATCGCCTACGCCCTCTTCTCCTTTCCCGGCCTGGCCGCGTACGAGCAGTACCGCACGGACAGCCTGTCCGACCCGGAGTGCCAGGAGGCGTTTGCGCTGGCCCGTGACGCCCGCTGCATCAAGCGGTACGAACGCCGCTTCCTCCGGCCGCTCGACGGCCAGGCCTAGCGTCCGTCAGAAAGGATCTTCGGCGGGGTGCTGACCAGGCCGGCCGTGGTGCGGTCCTGCGGGGGATGGGGCGCGGTCCCCCGTGTCAGCCTCGTCGGTTGAAAGTGTCTGGATCGGGGCCGATCCGGGCACCGTAGTCGAGGGCACTGATCGCACGCATGTGGTCGTGGCCGAGCCGGAAGTCGAAGACGTCGAGGTTCTCCAGGATCCTCGGAGGGCTGATGGAGCGGGGGGTCACGACGTGGCCGAGCTGGAGGTGCCAGCGGATGATGACCTGGGCGGGTGTTTTCTCCTTCTCCCTTGCGATGCGTACCACTGCCGGCTCGTCGAGGAGCGTGCCCCCTTGTGCCAGAGGACTCCACGCTCCGGTGGTGATGGACCGCCGGAAGCCGTACTCCCGCATGGGGCGTTGCTGGAAGTAGGGGTGCAGCTCGATCTGGTTGAGGGCCGGCACGATGCCGGTCCGGGTCAAGAGGTGTCCCAGGGTCGCGGCGGTGAAGTTGGAGACGCCGATGGCCCGGGCGCGCCCATCGAGGTGGAGCCGTTCCAGTGCCCGGTACGACTCGACGTACAGATGCTGCTCCGGCACCGGCCAGTGGATCAGGTAGAGGTCGACATAGTCCGTGCCCAGTCGCCGAAGGCCGGCGTCGAAAGCCCGCAGTGCGGCGTCGTAGCCCTGGTCGGCGTTCCAGAGTTTGGTGGTCAGGAAGATCTCCTGCCTGGGCACCCCGGAATCGCGGAGCGCGCGGCCCACGCCCGCTTCGTTGTTGTACACCTTGGCGGTGTCGAAGTGCCGGTAGCCGGCTTTGAGGGCATGGGAGACCGCTAGGTAGGCCTGTGCGTCCGTCAGTGGCCAGAGCCCGAGGCCGAGCTGCGGAATGGGGACTCCGTTGTTGAGGGTCAGACTCCGCATACCCGGCCTCCGGGTACGGCTACCCCGATCCGCCGACGGACCGGGCAGCTGCCGATGGCCACGACGATGCTCGCCGGCGCTTCAGCAGGGAACATCGGACCCTGCCCCGGAGACTGAAGGCGGGGACGTCAGGTCTCGTCGGGAACCGTGTGGCGGCGGGGGGTGTGCGGATGGGCCCGAGGCGAGGAAGCCGATCGCCTCGACCGGACAGAGGGCGGCCGCGTCCGCTGCGGATTCGTCCGGCACGGGCGCGCCGGGCCGGGCGCGCGAGCGATGGTTCTCGGCCGGCTCGAAGTATCCCGGGGCGGTGGCGAGGCAGATGCCGGAGCCGATGCAGCGGGCCGGGTCGACGAAGACGCGGGAAGCCGCTTCCGGAACCTCTCCGTGATCGGTGCGGGCTTCTCTGTCCACGGGCATCCCCGGCTCACCAGGTCACGGGCAGGGTACGGGGCGCTCTGGTCTTGAGTCCGGTCTTCCACTCCGGCGGCGCGGCGGCGCGGAGCCCCGGGAATCTGCGCAGGAGGCCGGAGAGCGCCTCCTGGAGCTGGACGCGTGCGATCTGGGCGCCGACGCAGTGGTGGACACCGTGTCCGAACCCCAGGTGCGGATTGTGGCTGCGGGCGAGGTCCAGGATGTCCGGGGCGTCGAAGACGCTCTCGTCGTGATTGGCCGATGAGTTGACTGCCATCACGGCCTCGCCCCGGGCGATCCGGATGCCTCCGATCCGGACTTCCTCGGTGGCGACGCGGAGGTTGGCCTGGACGTTGGTCTGGGCGTACCGCAGCAGCTCCTCGACGGCACCGCCGACCATCGCCGGTTCGCGGAGCAGTTGTTCGTACCGCTCGGGGTCGTCCAACAGGAGGTGGACCGAGCCGGCGAGTCGGTCAGCGGTGGTGCCGTAGCCTCCGGCGAGCAGGACGAGTGCGAAGGAGACCAGCTCGTCCTGGGTGAGCCGGTCGCCCTCGTCCCGGGCCGCGATCAGCATGCTCAGAACGTCGTCGCCCGCTTGCCGGCGCTTGGCCTCGACCAGCGCGGTCAGATATCCGGTCATTTCTCCGACGGCCGCGGTGACCTCGCTGTCGGTGGTGGCGGTGAGGTTGCGCAGGGCGTCGCACCAGGCGTCGAGCCGGTCGCCGTCCGTTCGCGGAACTCCCAGCAGATCGCAGATGACGGCCAGGGGCAGGGGCCGGGCGAGCAGCCGTACGAGGTCGGCCGGTCGGTCGTGTGCGGCGAGCCCGTCGAGCAACCCGTCCACCAGCCGGGCCACGTCGGGCCGCATGGCTTCGGCTCGCCGGGCGGTGAAGGCCGGTGCGACCAGTTTGCGGAGTCTGCTGTGTTCCGGTGGATCCGCCGCCAGGATCGAGTCCGGCAGGGTCGTGACGCGTGCCATGCGGGGGCCCGCGCCCCGGGTGGCACGCGAACGGCTGAAACGCGGGTCGGCCAGTACGGAACGTACGTCCTTGTAGCGGGTGACCAGCCACGCCGGGTCGCCGCTGGGCAGAACGATCCGCGCACAGGGCGCTTCCCGCCGCAGGGCCGCCAGCTCCGGGAGAGGTCCCAGTCCGTCGTGGTGCGGAAAGGGGAAGGCGGCGCTGGGTATCGGGGCACCGTTGTCTTCGTCTGTCACTGCTGCTCCGGAAGGTTCTCGAGGGGCGCGGGCGTCGGGGGCACGGC
>NZ_JAAXYC010000404.1 GCF_018619185.1 Streptomyces sp. McG3
GTGGTGTACGGGGGCGGGTGGCGGGATGCCGGACGGTTCGCCAAGTCGCTGGCCAGGGCCGGGTTCCTGGGGCCGAAGATCGGCACCCAGGCCGTGCACGACCCCCGTTTCCTGGCGGAGGCCGGCGAGGACGCGGCGGGCTGGCTGGTCGTCTCGACGGCCGCCGACCCGGCTTCCGTGCCCTCGGTGCACCCTTTCGCCGCCGCCTACCGCAAGCGGTTCGACAGCGCGCCGCCCCTGTTCGCGGCGGAGGCGTACGACGCGGTCGGGCTGATCGCCGCCTGTGCGCGGGGGCTGGGCCGGGAGCGGATCACCCGCCAGGACCTGCTGCCCGCGCTGCGGACGACCTCGTACAAGGGGGTGTCCAAGAGCTACGCCTTCGAGCCCGCCAACGGGATGTACACCGGGACCGGGGTCTTCGTCTACCGCGTGGAGCGGGGGCGCTTCCGGTACATCGGGATGGACGGCCGGGAGGTCTGACCGGGTGTCCCCGGCCGGACCTCCCGGCAGCGGTCAGGAACCGGCGGTGAAGGACTCCGCCGCCGCGGCGACCTCGGCCGGCCGGACCACCTTCAGCCCGCCGGCGGCGCCCGCGTCCGGCTTCATGATGACGCTCTCCCGGGTGGACGGGGCCTTCGGGTCCGAGAAGTCGTGCGACACCCCGAACTCGCTCCCGTACCCCTTGATGGTGAGCAGCGCCTTGTCGATGCCCTCGCGGGTGAGGTCCTTGTCGTCGCAGGCCTTCGACAGCGCCTCGCCGAACAGGGAGGCCGCCGTGTAGCCGGCGACGACGCCGTTGTCGAGCACGTCCTTCGGGTACTGGGCGGCGTACTCCTTCGCGAGCTTGGCGGGGCCGTCGCCCGGGTCCCCGATGGGCAGGGTGGAGGCGGCGACGTAGTAGTCCTTGAGCAGTGCGGGGCCCGCCTGGGTCTTCAACAGCTGCGGGGCGAAGGCCGAGTTGTTGCCGACGACCGGGACGTTGAAGCCGGTGGCCGCCGCGACGCCGACGAGCGAGGCCGCCTGGCGCGGGCCCGCGCTGACGATCACGGCCTTGACCCCGGCCTGCTTGAGGGCGGCGACCTGGGCCGTCATGTCGTTGTCGGTCGGCTTGATCTTCTGCTCGACGACGGTCAGCCCGGCCTCCTTCGCCGCGTGCTTCGAGCCGACGAGCGCGTTCTCGCCGTAGTCGCCCTCGAAGTACACATGACCGATCTTGTCGCCCTTCGCGATGCGCTTCTCGGCGAGGAGATAGTCGATGAGGTTGATCGTCTCCACGTCGTAGGTGGCGCCGATGACCCGGATGTACGGGGAGCCCAGCAGATTCGCCGACCAGGCCTGCGGCAGCACGAGGCCCTTGTCCTGGCCGTCGATGCGCTGCTCGACGGCGGCGACGAACGGGGAGCCGATGAACTGGGCGAAGCCCACCACCTCCGGCTCCAGCTCGGTGTACGCGGCGATCGCCTTCTGCGGGTCGTATCCGTGGTCGCGGACCGTCAGTTCGATCTTCCGGTCGCAGATGCCGCCCTCGTCGTTCGTCTGCTTGACCCACAGCTGCTGCGCCTGGGTGACGCTCTTGCCCAGCGAGGCGTAGACGCCGGTCATGTCGGTCAGCACGCCGAGGGAGATCGTCGAGGAGGAGACCCCGGGACCCGTCTTGATCCCGCCCTCGCCCTCCTCGGCCGCTTTTCCGTCGGTCGCCTTGCCGCTGCACCCGACGAGGGTGACGGCGAGGGTCGCGACCACGGCCGTAACAACTCTGAGTTTCATGACTTCTCCCCTGGATTCTTCGGAGCCGCGGGCTTCTTCGCGCGTGCGAGGCCCAGGCGGGCGAGGCCGCCGGGCAGGAACAGGACCACCGCGACCACCGCGGCGCCGTACAGATAGCGGGACGCCTCACCGGGCGCCAGCCCGCCCGTGCCGGGGGCGGAGACCAGCGGCAGGGAGTCGCTGTAGTGCGTGAACACCTGCGGGAGCAGGGTGACGAACGCGGCGCCGATCACGGCTCCGGCGACGCTGCCCAGCCCGCCGATGACGATCATGGCGAGGTATTCGAGGGAGAGGATCATGCCGAAGTACTCGGGCACGGTCCGCTGGAAGACCAGGGCGAGCAGGACGCCCGCCAGGCCCGCGTACATCGAGGACAGGACGAAGACGCCGGCCCGGTAGCGGGCCACCGGCACGCCCATCACCCCGGCCGCGATCCGGTGGTCGCGGATGGCGTTCATCGCCCGGCCGGGCCGGCCGCGCAGCACGCCCCGGGCGAACAGCGCGCTCAGCAGGAGCGCGGCCAGGCCCACGTACCAGAGTTTCTCCGAGGAGCCGAACGGCACGGCGGCGACCACGACTTCGGTGTCGTCGAAGGTGAAGCCGAACAGCGACAGCGGCGGTACGGCCCGGCCGTTGTAACCGCCGGTCAGCGAGCCCGCGTTGAACAGGACGTGCTGCCCGATGAAGATCAGCGCGAGGGTCGCGATGCCGAGGTACGCGCCGCGCAGCCGGCCGGCGATGGGGCTGAAGAGCCCGCCCGCCGCCCCGGCGAGCAGCACGGCGAGGATCGCGGCCAGCCAGGTGGGCAGCCCCAGTCCGGTCAGCCTGTGACCGTTCTCGGTGCTGCTCACGCCCGCCAGGACGGAGTAGCCGTACGCGCCGACGGCGAGGAAGAACGCGTGGCCCATGGAGAGCTGCCCGGTGGCGCCGGTGAGCATGTTGAGCCCGATGGCGCCGATCGCCGCCGCCATCGCGAACAGCCCGGCCTGGAGCCAGAAGCGGTCCACGTAGAAGGGGAGGACGAGGAGCAGGAGGGAGCCGATGAGGACGGCGTACGTACGGGGCCTGCGCAGCCGTTCGGTGAGGCCCTGGGCGCGGGTGGGTGCGGGGGCCGGTGCGGCAGGGGCCTCGGCGGCGGGGGCGGCTTCGGCGGTGGTGTCAGACACGGGCCAGCTCCTTCGTGCCGAAGAGGCCCGCGGGCCGGATGAGCAGGACCGCGACCATCACCAGGTAGGGCGCCAGGTCGCCGATGCCCCGGCCGAGGAAGGCGAGGTCGCTCTGGTAGCCGGTGGCGAGCGACTCGGTGACGCCGACGATGAGTCCCCCGGCGAGCGCCCCGGTGGTGGAGTCGAGCCCGCCGAGGATCGCGGCGGGGAACGCCTTGAGCGCGGCGAGTGAGGTGGCGCGCTCCAGGCCCGGGGTCGGGAACACGGTGAGGAAGAGGGCGGCGACGGCGGCGAGTGCCCCGGCGACCGCCCACGCGGCGAGCGAGACCCGGCCCAGCTTGATGCCCATGAGCGCCGCCGTCTGCGGGTTCTCCGCGGCGGCGCGCATCGACACGCCCCACGAGGTGTAGCGGAAGGCGAGCAGGAACACCGTGATCAGCAGCCCGGCGGCGAGGAACGCGGCGATCCGGGTCTGGGCGAGGGTGACGCCGCCGATGGAGACGACCTCGTTGCCCCAGGGGTCTCCGAGGGCGAGCACGTCCGTACCCATCCGGCGGGTGAGTTCGGTGATCAGGAGGATGTCGACGCCGATGGTGACGATGGCCAGGACGCTCTGGTCGCTGCCCCGGTAGCGGCGCATCACGAAGAACTCGATGGCCGCCCCGACGGTCGCCGCCCCCGCGATCCCGACGAGCAGCGCGGGCCAGAACCCGATGTCGTCGTGGAGCACGGCGGTGACGTAGCCGCCCGCCAACAGCAGGGACGCGTGGGCGAAGTTGACGACCTCGGTGGCCTTGAAGATGACGACGAAGCCGAGCGCGATGAGTGCGTACACCGAGCCGATCGACAGGCCGCCGAGGAGGAGTTCGACGAACGTGGTCATTGAGGTGCTCCCAAGTAGGCCTGGACGACGGCCGGGTCGTTCTGGACCTCGGCGGGGGTGCCCCCGGCTATCCGTCGTCCGAAGTCGAGTACGGTCACCGCGTCCGCGAGCCGCATCACCACCCCCATGTCGTGCTCGACCAGCACGATGGAGATGCCGAGGCTGTCGCGTACGTCGGCCACGACGGCCGCGGTGCGGCGGCGCTCGACCGCGGTCATCCCGGCGATCGGTTCGTCCAGCAGCAGGACCTTCGGCTCCATGCACAGGGCGCGGCCCAGCTCGACGAGCTTCTGCTGCCCGTACGGCAGTGATCCCGCCGGGCGCTCCAACTCCGCTGCGAGGCCGATGAACGCGGCGATCTCCCGCACCCGTTCGCGGTGGCGCCGTTCCTCCCGGGCGGCGGAGGGGAGCCGCAGGCCGGTGGCGACGAACCCGGAGCGGGTCAGCCGGTGGCGGCCGAGCAGGAGGCTGTCGGCGACGGTCGCGTGCGGGGGCAGCGCCAGGTTCTGGAAGGTGCGCGCGACCCCGAGGCCCGCGATGGTGTGCGGCGCGAGTCCGGTGAGTTCGGTGTCGCCGAGGCGGACGTGTCCGGAGGTGGCGCGGTAGACGCCGGACAGGACGTTGAAGCAGGTGGACTTGCCCGCGCCGTTGGGCCCGATGACGGCGTGGACACTGCCGGGTTCGACGGTGAACGAGACGCCGTCGAGGGCGGTGAGCCCGGAGAAGCGGACGGTGACGTCCTCGACGGCGAGTGCGGCCGTCGTGCTGTGCGCGGAGGCCGTGGCGGTGGTGGTCACGCGGACCACCTGCTCAGGGTGCGGCGGTTCCGGGCGGCCGGGTCGGCGTCCGCCGCCGCGTCCTCGTCGACGACGCCGAGGTAGCGGCGGCGGACCTCGTCGGACGCGGCGAGTTCGTCGGCGGGCCCGGACAGGGCGACCTCGCCGACGTCGAGGACGTACGCCGTGGAGGCGAGCCGCAGGGCGATCGCCGCGTTCTGCTCGACGAGCATGACGGAGGTGCCGGCCGCGTTGATCTCCTGCACGGTCTCCGCGATCCTGGCCGCCATCAGCGGGGCGAGGCCCAGCGAGGGCTCGTCCAGCAGGAGCAGCCGGGGGCCGGCCATCAGGGCGCGGCCCATCGCCAGCATCTGCTGCTCGCCGCCGGACAGCAGCCCGGCCCGCTGGTGCGCGCGGTCGGCCAGCACCGGGAACAGCTCGTGGACCCGGGCCAGCGCGGCGCCCGTCGCCCGGCGCCCGCCGCGTGCCCCGAGGGCTCCCGCCCGCAGGTTGTCGGCCACCGTCATCCGGGCGAAGACCTGCCGGCCCTCCGGCACCTGGACCACTCCGGCGGCCACCACCTGGGCGGGCCGCAGCCCCTCCAGGGGGCGGCCGTCGAACCGGATGGTTCCGGTGCCCGTCCCCCGGTGGAAGCCGAGGGTCCGCGACACGGCCCGCAGCAGCGTGGTCTTGCCCGCGCCGTTGCCACCGAGTACGGCGGTGATCCCGCCGTCCGGCACATCGACGGAGATGTCGCGCAGCGCCCGGACCGGGCCGTAGCCGACGGACAGCGCGCGGATCTCTAGCGTTGCCATGCGTCCTCCTCCTTCCGCCTTGTCGTCCCGTGTTCACCTGGCGTGCTCATCGGTGAAGGCGTGGCGTCGTGTGTGGTGCCACAGACCAGCACCGGGCGGGACGTGCGTCCACGGCGCGGGACCGACTCGATGCGGGCGACCAGCGAACGGAGGGCCTCGTTGTGCACGCGCACAGACGCGGTGACGGGCGGGCGCCCGCCCCTGCGGCCGCTGGCATCCTCATCGGTCATCAGGGACGCCCGGACCCGGGGGACGGAGCGGCGGATGCGGCGTGGGACGCGGTACGGGGCGCTGCTCGGCCCGCTGCTGGCGGGCGGGGCGCCCCTGGGCCTGGTGGAGCGTGCGGTGCGCGGCCTGGGGCTGCCGGAACGGGGGCGTTACGCGGTGGTGGTGCTGGGCGCGCCCGTGCCGGAGGCCGCGGTGGTGGAGGGCCCGGACGGGGACGGGGCGCGCTGGTGGCTGTCTCTGATACACATCTGACGCTGCCGACGACTAGTCGAG